>CADBRT010000022.1 GCA_902797055.1 uncultured Spirochaetaceae bacterium | reverse complement strand
GACGATAGAGTGCAAACTTCTTAGACAGCCCCTAACACATAATTATATATTCCCCTACACCTTGAACTCGTCTATCTGGTTGCCTATCTTTACGATTGACGCCCTCATGCGGTCAGCAACCTCTGTCAGCACGGTGCCGGTTTCGCTTACCTTCCGCGTGCCGACAGACATCTCCTCCATGCTTGCTTTCATGGAGATGGTGACGTCCTTCAGCTGATGGACTTCAGAGCGGATGAGTTTGTTTCCTTCCTGCATTTCGGCAGAAGCAGAGCGGACTTCTTCGGTGCTGTCGTTCAGCATTTTAAGCGCTTCGGTAATCTGCTTTGACCCCTCGTTCTGTTCCTCCATCGCGGTTTTAATCTGCATGACAAGCTGGTCTGTATCCACAAGTTCTTGAGAAACAAGGGAGAACGTCTGGCTTGCATCAGAAGAAGCGCCGACGACTTCCTTGATGGATTCCATAATCCGACTGAGCTGGGTGCTGATTGTCTTTGACTGCTCTGTGGAAGTCTCCGAAAGCTTTCTGATTTCGTCCGCAACGACGGCAAAGCCTTTGCCGGCTTCTCCTGCGTGAGCTGCTTCAATAGCAGCATTCATGGCGAGCAGATTTGTCTGCTCAGCGATATTCGCGATTGCAAGGTTCGCGTCCTGAAGCGTTTCCGACTGATTTTCAATCGCCTGCACTTTCTGGCTCACCGTTTCAAGCTTGCCGAATCCTTCCTGAGAATGTGTCTGGAGACTGACAAACGAACGGCTCATTTTTTCCATGGAGTTGTTGACGGACGTGATGTTTCCTATCATTTCTTCGACAGCAGCGCTTGCCTGGGTAACACCTGATGACTGGTTTTCAATCATATTGTTCAGGGAATCGATGTTTGAAGAAATCTCCTCAACGGCGCCAGCAGTCTGGTCCACACTGTTTTTCTGGTGGTTGAGCTGATGACCGAAGCTGTCGATGTTCGCGATGACCTGAGTGATGGCGCTTGCGGCATCCTGCGAAGTTGCAGCCATGTCTTCACCTGCCGTACCAAGCTCATTCTTGGAGTCCTTGACATCGCTGATAATCGTCTGCAGTTTTGCCGTAAACTGATTGAAGCCCTGCACCACCTGTCCGATTTCATTGTTGGAGTTGACTTCAATTCTCTTGGTAAGGTCAGCGTTTCCGCTTGCGATACCCAGAATAACCTCTTTTACGACCCCAAGCGGTTTCATCAGGAAGTAAATGAGGAATGCGCCGACAAGGACAGACAGGATAACGGTCAGCGTACCGAATACAACCATCTGAAGCCGGATCTGCGTTACCAGAGTGTAAATCATGTCGGAAGGGATTGAAAGTGCAAACGACCAGGGAGTTCCTGAAACAGGTTGGTAGACGACAAGGTCTCTGGAAGCATCATGCCCGGCGACGGTTCCCCATCCCGTTTCACCTTTTACCATCCGCTTTGCAATATCGGTTATCTCTTCATGTCCGGGAGTCGGATTCGTGATGAAGTTTTTCTTCATGATGTAATCGGGGCTGCGGTGCGCCATGACGGTTCCGTCGCTCGCGATAATCCAGCCGTACGCGTTCGTACCGAATTTTATGGCATTGACCTCCGTAGTGATTTTTTCAAGTCCCACGACACCCACTACCGCATACGTCTTTCCGTTCGCATTTATAGCCCTTGTAACGTGTATGACGGTCTGTCCGGTAGTTTTGGAGACAACAGGGTCATCAATGTACCTGTCCTTCCCCTGTTGTAAGATTGCCTTAACATAGTCCCGTTCCGCAACATTGGTCCGCGTTCCTATATCGTTGTACGAGACTCCACCGACATCAACGAGCATGATGTAATCAAAATCTTTTGACCGTGCAGATTCGTGAGCCTGCAGCCAGGCGCCTGCGGCATCGAAATCACCTTTGCGCATGACATCTGCATTGACATAGTAATCAAGTTCCTTGTAGTAGCCTTCTATTGTATTTTCAAGTGCCCACACATACGCAGAAACCGTCTGCCGATAATTGACCGTTTCGCTTTCTACAACTTTTAGACGGGCATTATGGGCAACAATAATTGTTTGCAGTAAATTCATAGTAGCGATAGCCAGTGCCATGGAAAGAATCAGTACTACGACGAGGCTCGATTTCTTCCCGGTATCACCTTCTTTAGACATTTTTTACCTCCAAAAAATCTAAAAAAACAACCTTATTTTATCACAGATGCTGCACATTACCTCAAAGGCTTATTTGAATCAGTATAGCATACTTTTGCAAAAAAACAATTATTATTTTTGCGAAATGATTTTTTACTTGTAAAATTCACAGTCATGCATTATTTTAGAAAGTTAGTATGGAAGAACTTGTTAATACCTCTCCTTTCAAACAGGAGACAGATGACCCGTTTTCCGCCTATTACCTTGCCTCCGGCAACGAACGCTTCGACTCCCAGATGCATTTTATAGCCGAAATAGACAAGATGACCCATATATTGCGGCAGACGTTACTCATTGACGGTTCCCGGCGTGAAAATGACGCGGAGCATTCCTGGCATCTGGCGGTTATGGCTCAGTTGCTTTCAGAATACTGCACAGACACACCGGATGTCGGCAGAGTCGTAAAGATGGTGGTAATCCATGACCTCATCGAAATTTACGCGGGAGATACCTTTGCCTACGATGAAAAGAATCAAATAACGAAGGAACTACGTGAAAAAGAGAGCGCGGACAGGCTGTTCGCACTCCTGCCCGATGACCAGCGGAACGCCATACGCTCGCTGTGGGAGGAATTTGACAAAAAAGCCACTGCTGACGCACGCTTTGCGGCAAGCCTGGACAGCCTGCAGCCGTTCCTGCACAATACGCTCACCGTCGGCCACTCTTGGAAAGAACATAACGTAAAAAAATCCGAAGTCCTCCAACGGCAGGACATCGTGCGCGCCACCATGCCGGCAATCTGGCCCTGGGTGCTCAAAAACATCGACAGGGCGGTAGAAAACGGCTGGCTCCAGGACGAATAGGTTCAGCGGGCAGTGTGCTGCTCCTTCGCTGCTTTATGCCCATTTTGTAACCTTTTACATTTACATTTGCACTCTTTTACTTTATAATATCTCCCAACGATATGAGCAATAAAGTAACATTACAGGACATAGCAGAAGCACTCGGAGTTTCCCGCAACACCGTTTCCAAGGCAATGAACAACACGGGTTCCGTTTCCGACGCAACAAAGAACAGGATTTTTCAAAAAGCCGCCGAGATGGGGTACAAACAATTCGGCTTGAACAACCCGAAACAGGACACCGTGGAGACATCCGAAAGCAAACAGATAGCGTTATTCGCCAACTCCCTGATGAATACGTCCCATTTCGGGTCAAAAGTAATCGACGCGTTCCAGGAACGGATTTCAAGCGCAGGCTATACGCTTTCCATCTTCTTGATACGCGATTCAGAAATTTCAAACCTTGTACTGCCGGCAGGCTTTGACCGTACACCCATCGACGGCATTATCTGTCTGGAACTTTTTTCGGAAACGTACAGCCGTTTCTTGTGTTCAAAACAGATTCCCCTGCTGTTTGTTGACACCGTCGTTAACCGCCACGACCTGGATTTGCCCTCAGACTTGATTTATATGGAAAACAAAGTCAGTACATACAACATGCTCAAATCCTTAATCACAGGAGGAGTCAGTAAAATCGGTTTTGTCGGAGACTTCAACCACTGCAATTCTTTTTTTGAACGGTGGGAAAGCTTCCTAACCGTGCTGAAGGATTTCAATCTTGCATTCGAAAAGGATTCCTGCATTCTGGATACCGATTCCCCTTTGTACGGAAACAGTGAATGGCTCTGCCAGAAAGTGAAGGAAATGAAGGAAATTCCCCAGGCGTTTTTCTGCGCCAATGATTTTATCGCCATAAACTTGATGAGGGCTTTAAAGCAGGCAGGGTACTCCGTGCCGGAGGATGTGAAAGTGTGCGGTTTTGACAATTCCCCGGAATCGACACGGGTCGAACCATCTTTGACCACAGTCAACATACCATCGCTGGACATGGGCTGCATTGCAGCGGACATTCTCGTTTCAAGAATACGCAACCCGTCGCTTCCGTTCAGAACAACATATGTAAAAACAGAAGTTATAGAAAGGAATTCGACGGGCAGCCGGTAGGCGTTGGGACGGCAAGATGCCGCTTCCTACACGGCAATGTCGGACTTTTCCACGTCCATTGCCGTTTCTGTGTCTGCCGTAAAATAAATTCTGTCGGCTTCAAGCGGGGTATACACCAGCAAAGACAGCGCGGTTTCACCGTCATTCGCAAAAACTTCAAGCGCGTATTTATCGAAGAGAACGCGGAGTTGCAGGCTCTCCCTGACTTCAGGCAGTCGGAAGGTTCTGTCCGTTATAAAGTCCTTGCGCAAGCCGGAACGGCTTCTGTCCACGCCTAAAGTATTTTTTTCCATGTCGAAGACTATTTTTGTAAAGTGTGTTTCATCGGCTGCCACATACACGGCAAATGTTCCGCAGCGCGTATTTTTGACAGTCAGCGTCATATCAAAAATTCTGCCAGCGACTCCGTTCAGCAAGGTCTTTTTTGTCTTGCCCCCAACAGGCACACAGAAATAGGATATTCTGTTCTGGCGGCATGCTTCAAGCTCCCGGACAGGAGTCTGCAAGAGTCTTCCGCCGGCGACTTTCAGCTCTCTGGGAACCGTCATAATGCCGGACCAAGTTTGCCCGTCAGGAAGAATATGGTTGTCCCAGTTCTGCAGCCAGCCTATCATAATCCTTCTGCCGTCAGCAGCCAGCACCGTCTGTGCGGCATAGAAGTCCAGCCCCGCGTCCAGCAAGTGCGGTTTGTCACGCTTCCAGACGGCTTCTTTTTCGTCCCAGTCCCCTACAAAATAGATGGTATTGTTGCCCGCATGGAATTCCTCCCCGTCAGCCTCCATGAACTGCGGCGAAACAATAAGAATCTGGCGGCCATCCAGGGCAAAGAAATCAGGACATTCCCACATCCTGCCGTACTCGTTTTTACAGCGGTCTATTATCTTTTCAAACTTCCACTCAATGGCATTCCGCGAAGAAAAAAGGGCAAGTTGCCCGCTACCGTCCTGCGCCTTGCTCCCCACCAGGGCGCGGAATCCGTCCCCCTCCTTCCAAATCTTCGGATCCCTGAAATCTATGACAGAAGACCCCTCGGGGAGCATGGAAGAGGAGATGACAGGGTTCCCCTTATATTTTTCATAATTCACCCCGTCCCCAAACGCCACGCACTGGTTCTGCACCGTGTACGGTTTTCCATTGCCGTCCGTCTTTCCCTGCACCCCCGTGTAAAGCAGGACATGCTTTCCACCGCTTTCGACCGCTGTCCCTGAAAAACACCCTTCGTTGTCAAAGAAAGCGTCAGGAGCCATGGCGCACGGCAGAATCTCCCAGTGGACAAAATCCTTGGTAGTGCAGTGACCCCAGTGCATCGGCCCCCATTCCGTTGAATAGGGATTGTACTGGAAGAAAAGATGGTAGGTTCCGCAAAAGTAAGAGAATCCGTTGGGATCGTTCATCCAGCCGGTCGGAACCGAAAAGTGGAAAACTGGTTTTTCACCCACGGTTTTAGGAACATTGCATTTCTCATAGCTGCGCACTCTCTCCAGAATTGCAGAATTACACATCGTTTCTTCCCTCATCCTTTTCCGTTAGAAACCTTTGTATGAATCAAGGTTCCTCTGCATTATCTCCATGTATTTGGAAAGCCCGTACTGGTCGAGTTTCTTCAAATACTCGTCCCATTTCTCTTCCACATTGCCGTTCATGACAAATTCCGACTTCATGCGGTTTACGTAGGTGTCCAAATCCGTCGTATACTGGGCTATGCTGTCCAAGTCTTCCTGGCTCATAAAGATATTCGGAAACACATAGTTTTCTTTCATGTCTGCGGAATACACATCCTTTACCCAGTCCATGCGGTATTGGGCATCATCAGGACAGGTGACATACACATTGTAATAGGAGTCCAGCACAGCCAGCGGGCCACCTACCATCTGCGCATTCCTGATTTCGTTCGGGGACTTTCCGGCAAGGTCAAGATGCTTGAGCATTCCGCTGTCGGTCATCTCAAAAATATTGTCAGCACCCGTTTCGCCGTATGTTCCCCAGTTGTTCTGTGCTGACTGGTGAGGTTCATACATAAGATCAATCCACGCGGCGGCAAGAACTTTATTTTTGCAGGCACTTGTAAGGACACAGCGTCCTTTCTGGAAACCGCTTGTGTCACTGCGGCTTGAGCGCGGAGCATTCTTCTGTCCTTCGGGGCCAATCAGGGCAGGAAGCGGAACAAAGTCGCCCGGATTTGCTACTATATTCGCGCAGTCCCAAGAAAAGCAGACACCGTAACGCCCGGCTTTCCCCTTTGCAACAAACGTTGACCAGTTCTGGGTGTATGCCTCAAGGTCAATCAATGCTTCAGAGGCAAGTTTATGCATCCACTCAAGCCCTTCCTTGTACCCTTCCTGTGCAGCAGTGTAAATGACTTTTTTATCGTTGCTCACGGCAATGTGGTCAGGAACGTCACCGTACCCTTCCCCGAAGGCGCCCAGGATAAAGCCCATGTCTTCGTTTCCGCCGTTCATGATAAATGACATGGGGATTGTTTTGCCGTCCCCCGCCATGTCGTTTTCCTTAAAGGCGAGCAGTGCTTTTTCAAGTTCGTCCGTCGTCTTTGGAACAGCGAGCCCCAGTCTGTCGAGCCACGCCTTATTTATGAAAGGCATTCCGCCGATTGCCTGAATTGCAGTTTTGCCAGAACCAAGCTGTTCTATCCACGGGAATGCGTAGATGTGTCCGTCGGGAGCGGTAATCATCTGCTTGTAGTTCGGGTTGTCATCAAGCACTTTCTTCAGGTTGGGCATGTTGTTTTCAATCAAATCTTCCAAGGGAATAATAATCCCCTGCTTGGCATATCGGAGCAACTCATAGTCCGACATGTCTGCATTGAAAAGCCCGTCAGGCAAAGCCTTTGCGTTTGAGAGGGCGAGGTTCTTTTTGTCGTTGAACTGATCCTGAACAAAACAGGTCCACTTAATCTTTACGTTCGACTCTTTTTCAAGCCGCTGGAAAATCAAGCGTTCATTCGGGTTCTGCGTTGACCCTGACGGCGCAGATGTGATAAAGTTCAACACGGCCGGCTGTTCAAGCGGGAAATGCACATCAGTAATAATAGTTTCACTGGCAGCGTTTTTCTTTGAACAAGCGGCAAATCCCGCAATCAATCCAGCGGCAACAATGCCGGACAAAACAGTTCTCACATTTTTCCTCATACAAAATCTCCTATATAGATGGACTCCCGGGATGTCTTCCGAGTTTCCGATTATCCTTTTACAGATCCGATTAAAACTCCCTTCTCAAAATATTTATTGAAGAAAGGATACATTATCAGCAGCGGAAGACTTGCAACAACGATGGTTGAGTACTTCAAGAGTTCCGCAAGTTTTGACATTTCGGCAAGGCTCGCAATATCGGCAATCATGCCTGGTTCCGGTGTATTCTGAATCAGAATGGAACGTAGCACCAGCTGGAGCGGCTGCATCTCTGCATTGTTCAGATAGACCATGGGGTCAAAATACGAATTCCACATGCCCACAAAATTATAGAGGGCAATCACCGCGATAATCGGTTTGCACACCGGCAGCATTATCTTGAAGAAGAACAGAAGCTCCGAAGCACCATCAATCTGCGACGCTTCATGCAGTTCTTCCGGCACGGACTGGTAATACGTGCGGGCAAGAATCATGTTCCAGACGTTGAAGGCATTCGGAATGATTACTGCCCAAATTGTATCAAGCATGTTGAGGTTGCTTATCAGCAGATACGTCGGGATGAGACCGCCCCCGAAAAACATGGTGATTACAAAAAAGATGTTGATGATCTTCCTGCCGACGAGTTTCTTCCGCGACATGGGGTATGCGGCAAGCATGGTTACCGCAACGGACACAATTGTGCTGGCAACAGAATAGACGAGCGAATTCCGGAAGCCGACCCAAATCATCCTGTTTTCAAAGACCTTCTTGTACGCAAGAAGCGTCCAGTTCTTTATCTCCATGGAAATGCCCTGGTTCTGCAAAACGGTGGGATCCATAAAAGACGCAATCAGAACATAGCAGACGGGAATAACAATCAGCAGCGTAAATATTCCCAGAAGAAGCATTCCTGTCTTTATAAACAGATAGTCACCGATGGTTGTCTTCGAAACAATCATATCAGAGTCCCTCCCCTTCATTCATTTTGCTCACGGTTTTATTCACCAACAGCAGCAGTATCACGTTCACAATTGAATTGAACAGCCCCACCGCCGTGGAAAACCCGTAATCACCGTTTATCAAACCGACTTTATACACATAGGTAGAGATTATTTCAGAAGCGGGGGTGTTCATGCTTGTCTGTAGTGCGTAAGCCTTTTCAAACCCGACGCTCATGATGTTACCCGCCTGCAGGATGAACTGTATGACGATTATGTTTTTGATTGCCGGCAAATCGACGTGACGGATCTGCTGGAAGACGTTCGCTCCGTCCATTATTGCGGCTTCGGTAAGTTCCTTGCTAGAGTTTGACAGGGCTGCCGTATACAGAATTGAGCCCCACCCGGCTCCCTGCCAAATACCGCTTGCAATGTAAATGATTCTGAACGCGGAGGGCAGAGACATAAAATCCACCGACATCTGCAAAAACTTATTCAGCGGCCCCACCGGTGAAAGGAAAATCTTTACCATTCCGCACAAGACAATGACGGAAATAAAATTCGGAAGATACAAGACAAACTGGATTTTCCGTTTCACTTCATCGTGTGAAATTCTGTTCAGTATCAGGGCAAGTACGATTGGTACGGGGAATCCCCACAGCAGTCCGTACAAGCTCAGTTTCAGCGTGTTCATCAAATACGAGAGGAAATCAGGGGAAGATATGAACCGCTTGAAGTATTTCAGACCCACCCAGTCACTGCCGAACACCCCTTTGATTGCGCTGTAATCTTTAAATGCCAGAATGATGCCACCCATGGGGACATATTTAAAGATTGCGGTCAAAAGGATTGCAGGCATCAGAAAAAACACATACAGAATCCAGTTGGTTTTTAAATAGTTGACTTTTGCCTTACAGTTTTTCATGCAAACCTCCCGAAAAGAATTGCTTTTACAAATTCAACCCTTTATGTTTACATTTTACTACCGCAATATGCAATTGTCAACTTTAAATTTTACATATTTACATCATTTTTTATCACACTAGCACTTATTATTTTACATTTGCACACATGCCGCTTTCCCGTTCAGCGGGCAGTGTGCTGCTCCTCCATGGCGCGGCGCACATCCTGCATCGTAAACGCTTCGCGCTCCTCCCCCCGTGCGATGAGAGAAGCGCGGTTCAAAACACTTTCAATCTTTGCACACGAAAATTTATTGAACAGCGCGGCAAGGCTCTCCGGCGAGCAGTCTGTCTCATGAGGCTTGCCCTGGCAGTACAGCTCCACGAGTTTTTTTCGCGCTGCTTCATCAGGGTACGGAACGCTCACCCGCGCGTCGAACCGTCCGGGGCGGATCAGCGCTTCGTCCAGCGCCTGAATGGAGTTGGTCGCCGCAATCACCAGAACACCGTTTGTCGGCTCAAAGCCGTCGAGTTCGTTCAAGAGCGCAGTCACAATCCTCGTGTTTTCCGTCTCAATCGCAGAGCCGGAATAGTTGCGTCGGGTACCGATTCCATCGAATTCATCGATAAACACAATGCACGGTGCGCGCCTGCGCGCCTTGCGGAACAGCAGTTTCACCTTCAGGGGGCCGATTGCCATGAACATGCTTTCAAAGTCAGTCGCCTTTGCAGGGATAAAATTGATGTCCGCCTCACCAGCGAGGGCGCGTGCAAAAAGTGTCTTGCCGTTGCCGGGCGCCCCCTCCAGCAGAATGCCTTTCGGCGCACGCACACCGCGCTGTGCATATTCGCCGGGGTTCTTTAGAATCTGCATGATTTGGAGCATGTCGCGCTTGAGACTGTCCATGCCCACGACATCTTTAAACGTTTTGCCCGTCTTGCGGACGACTTTGAACGTATTAGGCGAGATAAACTTTCTGAACGCCACAAAGAAGATGCCGAAGAAATACGCGTAAAAGAAGATATCAAAAATAAGCGAGACAATAGATCCGATGTCCATCTCCTGCGTGACAGCGACGCCGTTCCGCAAAAGAAATTCCTTAAGCACAGGGCTCTGCGGGTCCGTCGTCCTGTACGAAGTCTTTGCGTCATCGCCTTCACTGCCGGAAACTTCAAACACAATGTCCGTCCCGTCAAATGTTGCGGAGACAACCTTGCCCTGTTCCACCATTTCATAGAAGGTTTTATAGGGAACGGTTTCCATTTTGCCGTCCTGAAGGAAATACAGTGCCGCCGCCACCGCAGCAGCAAGCAGCACAACAACAATGATTGCAGGCTTTCTAGCGATTCTTTTTTTGTATAGGGAAGTTTTCATGGAACCCAATCATAGTCCGCATCGCCTGCTCTGGCAAGTAGAGGGCGACAGGGACAGACTGATTAAGAGCAAACGTTGCTGGAACTCCATCACTTGTCAAAAAGTCTCCTGATAACCGGTCCCGTCATGCCATCGGTATGTTGTAGTCGATTTTCGGCAGCTTTGCATATTTATGCTGCCGACCGGTAATCAGCAACTGCAACCTCATCTTCCAAGACTTTATCGAATGTACTGTTCCATTGGGTAGCATCTGGATAATACGCCTATCTACGAAAAATCCCCCGCACGTACTGTACGGGGGATTGCTTCAGACGATTGCCTTATTTTGCAAGATAGGCATTGATGCTGGCGGCTGCCTTGCGCCCTTCGCCCATGGCGAGGATGACGGTTGCAGCGCCGAGAACGATGTCTCCGCCTGCCCAGACTTTCGTCATGCTGGTTTCCTGAGTTTCATCAACCTGGATATGCCCGCGGTCATCGGTCTTTATTTCCGGTGTGGTGCGCGGAATCAACGGATTGGAATTGTTTCCGAGAGCAACAATCACGCAGTCGCAGGGGATGTCGTGCTCGCTGCCCTTGATTGCCACCGGGCGGCGGCGTCCGGAAGCGTCCGGTTCACCGAGCTCGTAGCTGAGTGCCTTGAGGCCTGTGACGCGTCCGGTTTCTGCATCGCCGAGAATTTCCACCGGGTTTTCAAGGAAGCGGAACTCCACTCCCTCTTCCTCTGCGTGGTCGACCTCTTCCTTACGGGCAGGCATTTCTGTCCGCGTTCTGCGGTATACGACGTAGACCTTTTCTGCACCCAGGCGGAGCGCCATGCGGGCTGCGTCCATGGCGACGTTTCCGCCTCCGCAGACGACAACGGTCTTTGCTTCGTAATACGGGGTGTCAGCCTTTCCCTTCTCATACGCCTTCATCAGGTTTGCGCGGGTAAGGTACTCGTTGGCGCTGAATACGCCGATGTAGTTTTCGCCGGGAATGCCGAAGAACTTAGGAAGTCCGGCACCAGTTCCGACGAATGCAGCGTCATATCCCTTTTCGGTGAGAATCTGCTGCACAGTGCTTGTGCGTCCCACGAGGAAGTTCATTTCAAATTTGACGCCCATCTTTTTAAGGTTGTCCACTTCCTTGGCAACAATGCTCTTTGGAAGACGGAACTCAGGGATACCGTAGACCATGACACCACCGGCTTTGTGGAATGCCTCAAATACGGTAACATCGTGTCCTGCACGGCGGCAGTCCGCCGCCACGGTGAGACCGGCAGGGCCGGAACCGATGACGGCAACCTTTTTGCCGGTAGAAGCCGCCACTTCAGGAATGGAAATCTGATTGTTGGTGCGCTCCCAGTCAGCCACGAACCGCTCGAGGCGACCAATGCTGACGGCCTGTTCCACGCTCTTGTGGACTTTGCCGACGGTGCACTGTCCCTGGCACTGCTTTTCCTGCGGGCAGACGCGTCCGCAGATTGCAGGCAACAGGTTTGTCTGCTTGATGATTCCGACGGCTTCCTTAAACTTGCCCTGAGCAACCTGTGCCAAAAATTCCGGGATGTGGACTTCAACCGGACATCCCTTTACGCACGGCTGGTTCTTGCACTGGAGACAGCGGTTCGCTTCAACGACGGCCTGCTCCATAGTGTAGCCGAGCGCGACTTCGGACATCTCGCGGGCGCGGACCTTCGGTTCGCCGGTAGGCATGACCTGAAGCGGGATTGCCATTCTGTCCTTGTTGGCAAGCGAAGCTGTCTTGATTTTTTCTTCTATTTTTTTGTATTCAGCGGCACCTGCCTCTGCAAGCTGCTGAGCTGGAATATGTTCTGCCATAGTGTATTACTCCTAGAATGTGTTGACCGCCTTAGTGCGCGGCAGCAAGGGAGTCTGCCTCCTCCTGCATTTTGCAACGGTGGAAAGCCTCTGTCTCCTGCGGCTTGAAGCTCTTCATACGCATCATCATGTTGTCCCAGTCAACCGCATGACCGTCAAAGTCAGGCCCGTCAACGCAGACGAACTTTGTCTCGCCGCCGACAGAAACGCGGCAGCCACCGCACATACCTGTACCGTCAATCATAATAGTGTTGAGGGAAACCACCGTCGGAACATTGTACTTCGCCGTCGTGCTGCAGCAGAATTTCATCATTATAGGCGGTCCGATGGCTATCACCTGTGCCGGCGGAACATCGGACTGGCACAACTCTTCCAATGGCAGAGTCGTAACACCCTTTCTTCCTGCGCTGCCGTCATCTGTCATGATGATCACCTCATCGCAAACAGCCTTCATCTCTTCTACGAAAATAAGCAGCTCTTTTGTGCGTGCACCTTCAATTAGAATGACCTTGTTTCCGACTTCCTTAAGTGCCTGGACAATCGGATACAACGGGGCTGTACCGAATCCGCCGCCTACGCAGACGACCGGACCGTCAAACTTCTTTATTTCACTCGGAGTGCCCAGCGGTCCGAGAACGCCGCCGAGGTAATCTCCTGCATTCAGCTTGGAAAGTTTGTAGGTGGAAACACCGACCGGCTGGAACGCGATTGCCACCCAGCCTTCCTCCGCATTGGCATCAGCGATGGTGAGCGGAATGCGCTCGTCCAGATCCTGGTCCACCTGTACAATGAGGAATTGTCCGGCTTTGCGGTTGCGCGCAATGTCAGGAGCCTCAAACTTCATGTAGAAAACAGTCGGGGAAAGCTGTTTTTTTTCGAGAATTTTGTTCATAGGTTTATCATCCTTACACTAAAGATTGCGGTTGAAAAAATGCAGGATAAGTATACACCAATACGACAGTTTAATGGAAGTATTCAAACGGCCATATCGGGAAAGGAATTCGGGACAATGCTCCTGTCACTGCAAAAAAAGGGGCTGTCTAAGAAGTTTGCACTCTAGCCTTCGGAATCTTACACACTATTTGTGGCGTAGATGCTGAAATTAATTCAGTATGACATGAAATGTCAAGACATGAAATGTCACGACATGAAATGTCACCATTACTTTATAGACAGCCCGCTCGTGTGCTACTTCTTGCGGGACATGAAATTGATGGAGATTAAAACGAAGATGACCCCATATATGAAGAACGCCATTACCAAGGCAGCATTGTTGAAGACACCGATGAGCACGTAGTTCATGATGTTGAAGACATACCCGCACACTTCCACAATCAGGTATGTAACAAAGCCATAGAGTATGACCATCAGAAGCCATATCGTGCGGAACTGCACCTTGCTGTCGTCAATCCGGTAGTTCCAGCCCACCGCCGCCGCAAAGATAAACAGAATCAGAATGAACAGCGGATAGGTAAAGCGCCCCACCAGAGAGTTGGAGAACACTTCAGCCGCAAAACCATAGTTCTGTGCGTTCGGGATGAACCTGAGCAGCGAAAAGATTGACATAGTATCAGAACCGGCAGAAGCTGCGTCAATCACCGCAAAATCCGAATACGGCATGGGCAGAATGAGCGTGTTCTGCGTGCTCAGATGGATTGGATGCGTTGCATTCATCCCCGACGTATCGGGAACATAGAGACCGAGCTCTTCCACTTGCGCCTCGGTAAGACCGGTTTCCACATCGGAGTAAACCGGCGTGCTGACAATCCCCTGTGTATCGCGGTCGACAGAGAGCAACATGATAAACGGCACATTCTTCCACTTCGACTGAATACCCAGCGCACGCGCGTTTTCCTCGCTCATGACATTCACGTTCTGGCTGATAGCCTTTGCCAACGGAACATACATGCTGCGGACGAAACGGCCGCTGCTTGAATAAGTGACGACCGTCATATCCTTCAGGTAGCGGATATCCGTACCGTTGTACTTGGAGTCCATAACGCTCTTAATGCTGTACACATTGCGCGAACCGTCGCGATTTCGCAGGCTGAAATGAATGTCCTGCCCGCTTGCAAGCACATCCATGTCGTCCGCTTCGTCAATGAAGAAGTACTGGTTCTGCACAGCTTCCTTTGCCAGCGCGAAATAGCGTTCGACGTCGGGATCCCGAGACGGGAGCGACTTCTGCAGGTCGAGGAAGATATAATACGCCTTCAGATTGTCCCCCTGATTGAGGGCGATGTATCCGTTGAGCTTCTTTCTGTAAAGCTGGAATGTCGGGGAATTCTCAAACTCGCCGGGTGCCTTGAGCTTGTTCCATGCGACATCGGCGAGCGTTCTGGCGGCTTCCATGTTCGTGTCCGTACCGTTGCAGGCAGCGAGGGCAAGCGTCGCCCAGTAGTGGGCATTGAGCCAGTTTTCTTCGGCGCGCGCACTCTGCGCACGCTGCATCAGCTCCTTAGCCGTCAGATGCATGTCAGCCGCATGCAACGGCTGCGCGACTTCCTCCACGGTTTTTCCTTCCAAGACCTGCTGTGTTTCCCAGATGTCCAAAAAATCCTTCGCGTTCTTGAGGACATTCCGAGCTGTCATATCATGAGGAGCAACAGCGACAGCACGGGTCGCATACATATAGGCAAGCTCGTAATTCCTGTCCTGTATCAGGTATTCGGCAGTGGAAAGGTTGTTTTTCAGCTCCCGCGGTGCGCTTTCCATGCGGAAAAGCTTTGCCTTCACCAGCGGGCGGAATATCTCTGCATTGAAAGCGAGGATTGCAACAAAGACGAGGGACGAAAGCAGTATAATGCGGTACCTGTCAATCATCGCCGGGGAAAAACGCTGTCTCGCGTTGCCTGCATCTTTCTGCCACAGAACAGCACATGCCACTGTAAAGCCGCTCAGGAAAATCGCAGGAAGCAAGGAAAGGAACCACGACAGCCCACGGAAAAATCGGTACATGCCTACGTGTTCCGCAATCAATATCGGGATGGTGCGGTATATATATGTTTCGCCTATGCAGCAAAGGAATATGATTGCAGTGTATACTGCCAGTATGCCAAAAACTTTCTTCATGTTCAGAAGTCCTCTTCCTCGTCCTCATCGGCGTCCTCTCCCCGGCGTTTCTGCATTGCAGAGACGCAGAAGAACACGACCACAAGCACTATGAATATAAGAACATTGCACAGCATCATCACAGGATTGCCGACAACTGCAAGGGAACGGATTCCCGGAATGTTTGAAAGCCCGTTGTTCACCGTATTTTCCACAGCGGCAAACTTGTCGTTCGTATAGCCGAGCACGTTCAGCCACAGGACTCCGATAGTAACACCCACAATCAGCATGACATTGACGAGCCGCCACTTTGATATGCCCCGCAGGGATACCACTCCAAGCAAAGCAAGTCCCATGGTGGCAAAACACAGCCAGCAGCCGAACGAGCGTCTGGCACATTCCTGCGTCAGCGCAAGCAGCCGGCTTCCGTCTTTTACCAGAATTTTAAGCGCGGGCGGCATTTCCACAGAGTTTTGAATAAGGGAGTCCGTATATCCGCTCTGCTTTTTCGGAATACCGAGATAACTGAACGTACGGACATTGTTGCCGGCATCCGATGTATCGATGCACAGTCCGTTCACGAGTCTCGTCTGTTTGTTGACAGAAGAATAGAAGACAATCTTATCCCCATTGCGCCTGAAGTATCCTGCGGACGGATCACTGCCCAAGCTTTTTTCGATGTACGATGTCAGATTCTGGGAGTTGTATGAGGCTATGCCGGGAATCAGGAAAATCCAAGAAGACACGCAGATGACAGCATACGCTATGAGCGGAATGACAGAAGAAACAGGATGGCGTATCATGTGGAAGGATAACATCACCGCTGATGACATCAGCACCAAAGGCGTGAACAACAAAATGCCCTCGGCGTACAGCTTGGCATCAAAGGCAAGCCGTTCCCCAGCCACCAAGTTAAGGTTCAGCATATAAATCATGTATATAGCGGCAAGGAGTGCCGACATAACTATGCTCGCTATAATCCAGTATGCGACAAGCTTTAGCGATTGTACAAGAGAATGTTTCATATCCATTTATAATTTTAAGAATACCACGAATATCTTCAAAACACAATCTATCAGTCCGCCCCAAGACAGAACTGAAACCCCGAATTCCCCTGTATTTACAAGGCTCCGCAACGTCTTAACACAAATTATCCACAGGTTTTGCAATCGGCCAACAGACTTATCCACAGCCCCACATTACCGCCCAAAAATGCCCATACCTAGCAACCGTCTGCAAGCTTCAGATTTATCTCATTATTTTGTAAAGAATTACAGATATAAATCCGATACCCTCAGAATCCCGTCTTTCCTACCGTATCGACAGCCTGTGAATTCGGTGAATTTCCCGAAGGTTTTCCACAGGTTCTTAACAGTATTGCACAACCAATCCACCGTTATTCAACCTGAACGCTGCCGTCCTTGTTGACAACCAGAATGGAAGCACAGCCCGGACAGCGGAACCGGCCCGCCTTGGGTGCTGAAAGTTCGGTAGAACACTTCGGGCATGCAATCGCAAGGGGGAATACATTCTGCGCAGAAGAAGCGCGGGGTACAAAATGAAATTCTGCATCCTTTATCGTATCTTTAAAGATGAAGTACTGGCTGAATCCAAGAATCTGGAACACTTCGTAGACCTGGGACTTGAGGTTGACCAACACGAAATCCCCGCCACTCGTCTGTACGGCATGAGCCGTATCCGCAAAAACGCCGACGCCAGTCGTCGAGACGTACTGCAATTCGGAGCAGTCCAATATCAGCTTGAAAAAACTTCCATCCAGAATTTTCATAAGCTGCTTCTGAAAAAAAGTGCTGTTATAGGTATCCACATAGCCGGAAAGACTTGCAATGACGCAGTTCATAACCCTTTCGGATTCCGACAGCGTTATTGTGAGACTGTCATCCCTGTCATCATCAAAGCCGGGAATCAATACTTTGTCTGCCATACGAGCTCCCCCAAAAGAATGCCTCTGTCTAACATTATCGTCATAAGTTTATGCCAACTTGGCTGTAAGTATGGGTATTTTCGGGAATCCATCCCTTGTCCACATTCAGAAAAGCACCGTTGATAAAACGGGATTCAATTAAAAACATGCTGGCATCTGCAATAGAATCTGCATTCAGTGTAAACGGCTGTCCCTTCACGTCTAATCTGCCGGGATACACAATATTACAGGCAACCCCCTGTACTCCGTACTCTCGGACAATGGACTTCACCAGTACGTTGAGCCCCGTTTTGGCTCCGTGGTACGCACAGTTCGTTATGCAGCTCCGGACGTCCTCGCCCCGGGTTCCGCCGAAAAAAAGGATTGAACCGCAGTGCCGGGCAGCCATGCCGGGCAGCACGAGGCTTGCCACCGCTCCTGGAAGCGCATAGTCCAAAAGAGCCATCTGTCGCCAGTCTGCTATGGAAGTCTCCGCAACGGGCTTCTTTAAAAAAGGACCGTAGGAAACAACGACGATGTCGCACTTGTTCAGAGCATCTCCCAACTCAGGTTCTTCGAGTTCTTCAAGGCCATTTTTTTCAAAGTCGCAGGCGATGAAACTCGCCCCGGGAAGCCCCGGGTTGTGCCTGCCGGTCACCGTGACGGAAGCGCATTTCGCCGTCAGCCGACGGGCAATCGAAAGCCCGATTCCTGAAGTACCGCCAATTACAAGAGCCTGCCTGCCCTTAGAAAAACTTTCTTCCATAACTACCATTATAGCGCAAAGAGTGCAAACAGTGTATAGTGTCCGCATGAAACTAGACAATATTGTGGTTGTTCTTGACCGGCCGGAGGAAAGCCGCAACGTAGGCGCAGTCTGCCGGGGCATGGCAAACTGCGGTATCCACACGCTGCGGATTGTAGGAAAAAAAGAAGACATCGACGACATGCACGTCAGAATCCTCGCAATCCACGCCGCCTACATCTGGGAACAGGCAACATTCTATGACAGCATAACACAGGCGACTGCCGACTGCACGCTTGCGGCAGGAACCACCAGGCGACGGGGCAAAAAACGCAAGGGCAAACTCCTGCTTCCCGAAGAATTCGCACAAAGTGCGGAACCAGTGACGGAAGGAGGAGGCAAGGTGGCGATGGTATTCGGCAACGAGCGCACCGGACTCACCGACGAAGAGCTTGAAGAATGCACTATCGGCGTCACCATCCCCTCCAGCGACGAATTCGCTTCCCTGAACCTGAGCCATGCGGTGCAGGTACTCTGCTACCACATGTTCCGGACGCAGAACAAAGACTTCAAAGGCTACACACCGATTACGCTTGAACGGCTGGACAAAACCGTCACCGGCATTGCGGAAAACTTGCGCACCGTCGGATTTTTCACGCGGACGGGGAGCGAAGACATGGAAAACTTCTGGCGGACAGTCCTTTCCCGGGCTGCCTTGAGCGAAGGCGAAGCCCAGTACATTGAAAAGACCTTCGACAAAATAGCCGGCCTGTCTACACGGAACCAGAAAAGCTGATGTCTTCGGCGCCGATGACGCTGTGGCGCGCAAAGACGCACGAGCGCATTACGATGTTCTCAAGTTCGCGGATGTTTCCCGGCCACGCATAGGACGAAAGTTTTGCAAGCGCGCCTGAAGAAATCGTCTTGCCGTGCGAACTGGCAAATTTCACGGCAAGACGGGGAATATCGGCGGGATGCATCCGCAGTGGCGGCACTTTCAACGTGATGGCATTTATTCTATAGTACAAATCCTTTCTGAACGAGTGCTTTTTAACGCAGGTCTCAAGGTCTTTGTTGGTCGCAAAAATTAACCGCTCGTCAAATACGATATCCTTAGTCCCGCCCAATCGCCTGCAAAACCTATTTTCCACGACGGAAAGCAGTTTCGCCTGCAGCCGGCAGTTCAGTTCCCCTATTTCGTCGAGGAAGAGCGTCCCGCCGTCCGCCTGTTCAAAGAGTCCCGGCTTTGAAACCGACTCCGTATATGCCCCGCGTTCCGTGCCGAACAGTGTTGACTCAATGATGCCGGGGGCAAGTTCCGCAACATTCTGTTCTATATAAACACGGTCATACTTTGACGACAATCTGTGTATCTGCCTCGCAGTCCAGCCCTTGCCAGAACCGCTTTCGCCCAAAAGCAGAATGTCCGAACTGCACTGTGACACCGTTCTGATTTTTTCAAGAAAAGCACCATACGATGCCAGACCGGGAATTTTATACCGCCTTGCGCTATAAGCGATATCCCGCTTCAAGGTATCGGTGAATTTACCGTAGACAGGGATACCGCGCAAAAACGGGCACTTTGCAAGCACCTCAGAACACGGGGTATCAGAAAGGATTAGAAAACGGGTACCGGAAGGGCAACCGTCAATCAAGACCTGAATCTGCTGTTCATCGACAGATTCATAATCAATAAAAATACAAACTCCGCTTTTCTCATACTTCGACAACGACGGCATGCTGCCCGGGGCAACAATACGGATGCCGAACCGTCCGCCAAGTTCTTTCCTACACCATTCAGCGAGAATCTCGCTGGAAGTCACAATCAACACGGTCATGGAACCGGCTGTACATTCTCAAGCCAGCTTTCTTACATTACCTTTTATTTTAGAAAAGACGATACCAGATGAGTAATATTTTATATCTGATATATGAAAAAAGCAAGAAAATTTTAAGAGGATTGCGGAACAGCTCTCCCCAGATTTCATGTCCCCGTTCAAATGTCGCTGTACTGACATGGGAACGCCGTTCACTAAATATGCCGACGGCGTCATCGTAAAAACAAAACAGACTGGTCTTGAAGCTGCTTTTCCGCTCGTAGAACCAGCAGTCCTTGTCCCGGACACCCTCACTCATCAGCACCAGTGCAGGGGAACTCTTGCGGATGGCTTCCATAACCCGGGCGTCCTCTGCCTTGGGATAGTACCCCACATAACGGCCGACCACCTGCAGGGAAGGAAAGGTCCTGTGCACGTTCCGTTCCGCAGCCATCAGCGTCTTTTTATGACCGCCGAGCAGATAGATTGACTTGTGCCTGTTTTCAAGAATAGTCATTATGTCGATGACCGTGCTAAACGGATTCCACCGGACAGGGGTTGCAAGACCTAAAAACTGCGCACCTTTTACAATGCTCTTTGAAATCGGCAGAACGAGATCGGCATTGCGCACACATTCAGCGAAAGTATTCCTGCCGCGGGCTTTGAGCAGCCCCCAAACGGACAAGAAGACAATCTGCTGAGGTCCCTCTTTATTCACAAGCTCGGAAATGACAGACTCGAAGTCAGTCTTTGAAAGAATATCAACGGGCACACCGAGCAAGTCAATCCGGTTCACAGCCATATATCAGACTCCATCACAACACACTGCAAAGCAGCAAGCCCGTATATGGCGGCAGTTTCACAGCGCAGAATATTTGTATCAAAATGGACAGGGACGAACCCCGCCGCAGACAGTTTTTCAACTTCTTCAGGGGCAATCCCCCCTTCCGCCCCCACTGCAAGCGCAAGCCGTTCGGGCAGCCCCGCAGAAGCGGCATACTCCTTCACCGCCTGATGAAGCAAGCGGGTTCTTTCCGACTGTTCATACAGCGTTACACCGAACGAGAGGCCGTCAGCATTCCGTTCGCTCCACAGCCGGCACGCCTCGTCCACGCCAACGCAGGGCAGGACTTTCGTGTCCACCGGGGAACCGCTCTGCTCCCTCGCTTCCGTTATAATCCGATGCCAGCGGGTGTCGTCGGGGGAAGCCTTTTTGCGGGCGCTTTCCACATTGCCTTTCTGGCAGAACGTCCCTTCCACCGGAACGATGAACGAAACACCGCATTCAACCGCCTGACGGATGATGAGATCCATCTTCGGCGGCTTTGCGATGAACTGGAACAACCAGAGCTGGGTGCGCGGTTTGTCTTCCACCGGCGCGGCTTTTGTTGCAGACGCTTCCACCCTGCCGCCCGCGACGGTGAGCACGATTTTCTTTTCTGACGTATTGATGTCTGCAACGGTCATGGGCTGCAAGGTACCGTCGCCCAGACGGACGTACAGCATATCCCCCCGCTCCGCACGGAGCACCGAGGAAAGATAGTGGTACTTCCTGCCCGTAACCGAAATACAGCCTTTACTGTCAGGGTCACAGTCCGCGACAAACTGGCGCATCAGTATCTACTCCAGATCCTCTTCTTCAGCTTCCTTTGAAGCTTCCTCTGCCGCTTTCTTGGCTTCACGCTCCGTCTCTATCTCTTTGAGCGTCTTTACGTCCGCCGTCAATGTCCGGATATCCTCGTTTGCAAGGATGCTCAGAGCGGCGTTGAGCTGAATGTCGTAGTCCAAATCGTACAGACGGGCCTTCTTGGTCCTGTCGGTCTGGTTTCGGACCAGCTTCCGCAGGAGCGTCAGGTCTATGTCGTATTTTTCCTGCAGCTGCACTGCGTACATGCCGATGTCGTCCTCGGTCATGTTCGGATGCGCTTCCACATAGTCAGCGATTTCGGTGCTCTTCATTATCTTTTCAAACGCCTGTTCCTCTTCCTCGGAAAGCGGGGCCCAGGTCACTTCCCTGTCGGGAGGAATGCCCACTTTATCGATGTTCGTATCGCTTGGTGAATAGTACTTTGCGACGGTGATTTTGAAGCCGTCGTTGTCAATCAGCGGCGTAGGAATCTGCACGCTTCCCTTGCCGTAGGAGTTCTCCCCGACGAGATAGGCGCGGTGAGCGTCTTTGAACGCACCGGCAAGGATTTCGCTTGCACTGGCGCTCGCCTTGTTTATCAATACGATTACCGGGATTGAGGAGTCCACTATCGTCTTGCGCGGTGTCGCGGTGTAAACATTGTTTTCGTAGGCAAGGCGGCTCTTTGTCGCAACAATCGTTCCTTCATCGATGAATTTGTCCGCTATGTTGACGGCGGCAGTCAGCAGACCACCTCCGTTGTTGCGGAGGTCGATTATGATGGAGTCGTAGCCGGTTCTGTCAAAGGACTCTATGGCTTCCTGCACCTTGTCGGCGGTGTTGTTTGAGAATTCTGATATGCGGATGTAGCCGGTGTTGCGGATCATGCCGTACTTGACCGACGGGTTTTCTATCAGCGCGCGCACCAGCGTGATATCGAACTGGATGTTTTTGCCGCGCAGAATGCTGATGGTTACCGGCTCCCCTACCGTACCGCGCAATCTGTCGAGAACCTCGTTCATCGTGATAGTAGATGTATCAGTGCCGTCAATCTTTGTTATCTTGTCGCCGGGCTGAATCCCCGCACGCGCTCCCGGAGAGTCGTCAATCGGCTGGGCAACCTCGACGTATGCAGGCTTGCCCTTCACATTCTTAGTCGGTTTCGTTATGGAAAGCCCTACACCGCCGAATGAACCGGTGGTCGTATCGGAAAGATTGCGCCAGTCCTCCTTCGGCATGTAGACTGAATACGGGTCGTCAAGACTCTCCAGCATACCTTTGAGCGCCCCTGCGTAAAGTTTTTCGGCGTCAACCTCTTCAACATAATTCTGCTGGATATAGTAGTACAGGGAGTTTATAATCTCCAGATACTGTCTTTCTTTCAATTTTTTTGTATCAGTACCTGACTGTGCGAAACACTGCGACGCGCAGACAGATAGCACCACAAAGCACAGCACCGTCGTAATAATCTTCCTGCGCTTCTTCATTTTGCTAGTCATTTCCATAATACCTTCCTTTATAATACGGTGTTTTCACACTATTATCAATAACTTTTATCGGTAGGTGTAGTTACATAGGGGCAAGGAATATGGTATAATCACCCCCATGCAGATTATACCAGTTGCCTCCGGCAAAGGCGGTGTCGGGAAAAGTCTCCTGAGCGCAAACCTTGCCATAGCCCTCGGACAGGCGGGAAAAAAAGTCGTTGTCATTGATTTGGATCTTGGAGCATCAAACCTGCACCTCGTCATAGGGCAGCCGGCACCCAAAAAAGGAATAGGCACATATCTGACAGGACAGGGTGACTTCAAAAGTCTCATCATGCCCACTGACTATGAAAACGTATCGTTCATTGCGGGTGACTCGGAGATTCCGGGTCTCGCTTCAATCAAGACAAAGAAGAAGAAAGACCTCATAAACCAGTTCCACACGCTCGATGCAGACTACCTCATCCTGGACATGGGAGCCGGCACTCATCTGACGATTCTGGACATGTTCCTTCTTTCCCCGCAGGGCATCATCGTCACCGCCCCCACCGTCACCGCGACGCTCAACGGATACCTGTTCCTCAAGAACACCGTGTTCCGCATGATATACAACACGTACAAAGAAGAGAGCCCTGCATTCAAATACCTCGACACCTTGCGGAGGGACGCTTCCTCCATGCAGCGGCTGTACATCCCGAAACTGCTGGACACGCTGACTTCCCTCGACCCGGAGACGACTGCGCTCTTTAAGGAACGCATGGAAAAATTCCGCCCGCGTCTCGTACTGAACATGATTGACGACCCCAAGGACGCGGACCGCGCCATCAAAATCCGCCGCTCATGCCAGCAGTATCTGGGGCTGAACATTGAACACCTCGGCGTCGTCTACCGCGACACCACACAGGACAAAGCGCTGTCTTCACGCCTGCCGGTAATCATATACAAGCCACAGTCCATAATCGCGCAGGCAATCTACCGCATTGCGGAAAAGATAATACAGTCTGAAACACTGTCTTTTGATGACGCCTACGATATCATGCAGGCAAACGACATGTCCTTCGACATAGCGAGCGAAGAAGCCGCGGACGATTTTGCAGCAAAGATGAGCTATGTGGAAGAATTGGCAGGCACCGGCGCACTTACACCGGGAGAACTCTCAGAGTTCATCAAGCAGCAACAGTTTGAAATTTCCCAACTGAGAAAGGAAAACAATCTGCTCAAAAAGAAACTGATAGACGCCGCAAAACAAGGATTCAAGGTCTGAGTATGTTTTCACCGCTTTACATTAACTATCCGTCATGGATTCACCCGGAAGTATTTCCGAACGTCCCGGTTCTCGGAATCATCCGCTGGTATGGACTTATGTACGTATTCGCTTTTGCCACCGCTTTCATAGTCCTGAAGCAGGAACTCAAGGAAGGGGCATTGGATTCCCCGGGGCACAAAACGACAGAAGACGACATCTTCAGTTTCATCGCAACAGGGATTGTCTTCCTGCTCGTCGGCGCGCGCATTTTTTCAACCCTTGTATACGATTCTTCAAAGCTCTACTGGAAAAAGCCCTGGCTGATTTTCTGGCCGTTCGACACTGTGACGCACGAATTCACCGGACTTGCCGGGATGAGCTACCATGGCGGCTTTATCGGCGGCCTCATCGGCATGATTGTCTGGTGCAAAATGCACAAAGTACCCGTCATGAAATGGATTGACGCCATGTGTGTCGCCATACCGGCGGGGTACTTCTTCGGCCGTCTTGGGAATTTTCTGAACGGGGAGCTGTACGGACGGATCACAACAATGCCCTGGGGCATGGTCTTCCCGCGCGCAAAGGCATACGAGTCCTTTTCCACCAGTCTGGAATGGGTGCAGGCTTTTGTCGCGAAGTGCGGCATGACGCTGGAAATGGGACAGGTACTCGTCAACCTACCGCGCCACCCCAGCCAGCTGTACGAAGCCTTGCTTGAAGGTGTTGTCCTCTTCCTGCTGCTGTGGTTCCTCAGAAAACACAAATCGTTCGATGGCTTTTTGGGTGCACTCTACACCATAGGCTACGGGGTCGTCAGATTCTTCATCGAATACTTCCGCCAGCCGGACAGCGATTTGGGCTTCAGAATCTCCGCGAACGGCAGCAAAGCGATATACGAAAATACTTCACTCCTGAACATCTCCACCGGTCAGATTCTCTGCGCCCTGATGATTTTAGGAGGTCTCGTCCTCATGCTGGTTCTATATCTGAACAGCAAAAAAACACAACAATAAACACCGCCACGGGTGGTGGCAGTGTCGGCTTTGCTGTTCTTTTACCGCACTAGGTTCAGCAGGCGGAAGGCGTTTTTAGAGGCGATGGCTTCCCGTTCTCCGTCGGTCAGGGGGATGGCAAGGAAGCGCTCTTTTTCTCTGACGGGGTCCCACATGGGAAAGTCCGAACCGAAGAGAATCCGCTCACTTCCGTAGCAGTCTATGCAGTGTTTGAGTTTTTCGGGAGACAGGAACGCCATGCAGCTGGAGATGTCGTAAAAGCAGTCCTCTCCTTTCAGTATCTCCACCGCTTCCTCAAAGAGCGACCAGCCTCCCAGATGGGCGGCGACAACACGCAGGCGGGGGAACTCGTGCAGGACCTTTTTGAGCCTCTGGGGATGTGAAAGGTTTGAAACCGGGTCGCCGCAGTGGAACAGGACGGGCAGCCCTCCTTGCAGGTAGTCGTACAGCGGGAACATCCGTTCGTCATCGATGGCGAAGCCCTGCTGGTCAGGGTGCAGCTTGATGCCGTGCAGTCCGGAATTTCGTATGAAATCAGCTTCCTCGATGAGTGCGTTGGTGCCTTGGTCTGCGTGGACGGTGCCGAAGCCGAGGAATTCCTTGGGGTGCGCTGTCTGTTCGCTGAGGGTAAAGCTGTTGATGCTTCTGACGTTGACGGCACGTGTTGCGACTGGGAGCAGGACAAAGCGGGAGATACCCGCCGCCGCTCCCCGTTCCAAAAGCAGCGCTGCCGTTCCCGACATCCCCTCTTTCAAATGATAATACGCGCAGATTGCCTCGGCTGCTTTCTGCGCGATTTTTTCGGGATAGATATGGGTGTGAAAGTCTATGATTTCCATCGCTTTTATGACGCTGCCTTTTCCTTGACGACATCAACCCATTTGCAGCCGGGACACAGGCGTTCCAACTCGGGGATTGAAAGCTCTATGGCGCTGTTGGTGCTGCCGCAGGCGGGGAAGACGGTGCTGTATTCCTTGAGCGACTCGTCCAGATACACCTGCACGCCGTTGTTGACAGCAAAGGGACAGACACCTCCCATTTCATGGCCGACGGACTGCATCAGCTCTTCCGGTGAAATCATTTTCGCCTTTTTTCCGAATGTGTGGCGGTATTTCGCGTTGTCAATCTTTCTGTCTCCTGCGACGACAACCACGACAGGAGTTTCTTCCACAAAGAATGCGAGCGTTTTGGCAATGCGCTCCGGTGCGGTGTGCAGCGTAGCGGCAGCTTGTGCAACAGTTCCGGTGGATTCCGGAAACACGAGGATTTTATCTCCGTACCCGAACGGTAACAGATATTGATGGACTTTCTCGAACGACATGTTTACCTCCGCAGTTTTTTATTTGTTGTAACGGCAAGACGGGTGCCAATGCTCTGTAACACCTGAACCAGCACAATCAGCAGAATGACGGCGACAATCATCACCAGCGTTTTATAGCGGTAGTAGCCGTAGTTGATGGCAATCTTTCCCAAGCCGCCGCCGCCTATAATGCCGCTCATGGCAGTATAGCCCAACACAGTGGTCACTGCAATTGTCAGATTGGAAACCAGCGACGGAACGCTTTCCGGCAGCAGGACGCGCGTGATGATTTGCAGCGGTGTCGCGCCGAGGCTCTGCGCCATTTCGACCGTTTCCGGATTTACTTCCCGTATGCTGCTTTCCACCAGACGGGCAATGAACGGGAACGCCGAAATGACCAGTGGCACAATGGTTGCAACGGTGCCCACCACCGTCCCCACAATCAGTCTGGTCAGGGGGAAGACCAGAATCATCAGAATGAGGAACGGCACTGAACGCAGTATATTGATTGCCACGTTTAAAGCCTGCAACACCCAGCGGGGTACGGGCAGTATGTTGTCTTTTTCACCCACCACCAGCAGAATGCCGAGTGGCAGTCCGATGACACAGGCGAAGAACGTGGACAGCACGGTGACATAGATTGTTTCCCACGTGGAAAGCACAATCTGTTCCTTTAATATAAGCCAGGTTTCTTTTAGTACTTCCGGTGAAAACAGTTTACTGAACATAATCCGTTACCTCCTGTGCCGCTACATCCGGTATGGCATTGATAAACTCCAAAGCGTTGTGCATGTCGCCGCTGTTTTTGAATTCAAGAATCATGGAGCCAGTCCCTCTGCCGCCGACGCGCTTTATTGACGCGAATACGATATTGCCCTGTATCTGTTTTTTTATGGCAAGCTCCGCTACAATCGGGCGGAATGCCGCTTCCGGTCCGTTGAACACCAGGCGCAGGAAGAAAGAGTTCCTGCTCAGTCCGGCTTCAAAGGCTTCCTGTGATTCCTCGGGGAACACTAGCCGTCTGGCGGCAAGCGTTTGGGGGCGCGAAAAAATTTCCGCTACATCGCCTTGTTCCACGACCTTTCCGCCGTCGAGTATGGCGACGCGGTTGCAGATATGCTCCACAACGCTCATCTGGTGGGTGATTACAATCACGGTAATTCCCAGTTTTCGGTTGATGTCTTTTATCAGCTCAAGGATGGATGCGGTTGTTCTGGGATCAAGCGCGCTGGTCGCTTCGTCGCACAGCAGAACCTTCGGATTGGTTGCGAGTGCGCGGGCAATGGCGACGCGCTGTTTTTGACCGCCGGACAACTGTGACGGGTATGCGCCGGCTTTGTCCTTTAAGCCGACCAAGTCCAGCAGTTCTTCTGCCCGTTTGCGGGCTTCTGCCTTTTTTACTCCGGCGAGTTCCAGCGGGAAGCAGACGTTCCGCAGACAGTTCCGCTGCATCAAAAGGTTGAATCCCTGAAAAATCATCGTGACAGAGCGGCGGATTTCGCGCAGCTGTTCCCCAGAAAGCGTGCCGACGTCTACGCCGTCTATCTCCACGGTGCCAGAAGTCGGGCGTTCCAGCATATTGATTGTCCGTACGAGCGTGCTTTTTCCCGCTCCACTCATGCCGATAATGCCGAAGATGTCCCCGTCGCGCACCGAGAGATTGATTTCGTCCAGTGCATGCACGGTTCCACTGTCTGTCTCAAAGACTTTGGAAACTTTTTTAAATGCTATCATATGATCCCCTATAACAAAAAGCGGAATGCCCCCTCCTCTCCGCAAGGCACTCCGCCGGTTTCAGGCAGTTTTGGTTTTATGAAATTATTTCTTTTTGAAAACCTTCAAGGTCTTCTGCTTTCCGCCGTAGAGGCCGAACGGTTCCACGTGGATTCCCGCGACGGAAACGATGTGCGTTCCATTCTGACTGTTGAAGTCATTCAGGTACGGGATGTGCTGGAAGTAGTTGGCGTCAACTTCCCCGCTTTCCACGACGTTGTTTGGCTGTACGTAATCAGTGAACTCAATGATTTTAAGCGTGATGTTGCGGGCCTTGAGTATGTCTCTGGCAATCGCAAGGATTTCTGCGTGCGGTGTTGGACTGGCGGCTACAGAGACTGTTGTGCCGGAGATTGCAGCATAGTCAATGGAGGAATCGTAGCCGTCAGTCGGGTTGTCCACCACAGGTACCACCGCGCCGCCGTAGGTTTTGACGATGTAGTCTTTTACCTGCCGGCTCCTGAGTGCTGCAGCAAGGGCTTTGATGGCTGGTTCATTTTCGCGTCCCTGCTTTACTCCCAGAATGTTTACGTATGCGGAGGCTGAGCCTTCCACACCCAACGCGTCCTTTGAAGGATTAAGCCCTGCGCCGAGTGCATAGTTTGCGTTTATCAGCGCAAAGTCAACATCGCGGCGGACATTCGGTACCTGTGCTGCTTCCACTTCCTGGAACTTCAAGTTGTAAGGATTTTCCGCAACGTCGAGCGGTGTGGCTGTAATTCCCGCTCCGTCACGCAGACTTATATATCCCAACTGCTCCAAAAGCAGCAGCGCACGTGCTTCGTTTGTGGTATCATTAGGAAGCGCAACAGTGATTTTTTTTGCCTTTTTTGCAAAAACCGGCACAACAGAGGCGAGCACTAAAGCCGCCGCAATCAAAGATTTTGTCAATTTTTTCATACATAACGCTCCTTGGAAATCTTTTGTTTTCCCTTTGTTTTTTTCTGTTATGCCTTGACTATACAGAAAGGACGGAGCTCTGTCTAATACGGGTTTTGTATGTTGAGCTATAGGATAAAGCTATTGCTTGGCGGGGGCGCGCAGGGCTTTCTGGCGGGATTTGTCCTCGTACATGAGCTGGTCGGCTTTGTTGTACACTTCGTTGAAGCTTGAGTTCTTTTCCCAGGAAGCCATGCCTATGGCGCAGGTGTATTCGGTAAGCGAAAATTCGTAGCGGATTTTTTCTATAACGCGGTGTACGGTTGCAAGGTCGGTATCGCAGAACAGGGCTGCGAATTCGTCACCGCCAAGCCGGTACAGGTAGCTCTTGCGGGGCAGACAGCCCTGAATGACCGACGCTATAGTGATGATTGCCTTGTCCCCCTGTGCGTGGCCGAGCTGGTCGTTTATCTGTTTGAGGTTGTTCATGTCGAATTCGCACAGGGCGACAATCGTACCCGGCTTGAACTTCTGTATGTCCGCGAAGAAACTCATGCGGTTCAAGACTCCCGTAAGGGTATCCCGCTTGAAGTGTTCCATGTGCAGGTACAAATAGTAGAAGGTAATCATGAGTGAACTGGCGCCGATGAAGATTCCGCGCGTGCGGAGGATTATCTCTGAAGATACCGCGGTGATAATCGCCACTATGGTTACAAAGAGCATGACAGCTTCATCCATGTACCGCTGGCGGGTGCGTTGGACTGCCACTACCACGACTTCAACGAAGTAAAAGACGCTGAGCGTATGGGGTGTCCAGGAAAAGAGTTCCTTGTGGATGGTGTTGTCGCTTTCAAACCACACCAGTTTGTCTGTGAAGAAAATCGCCGTCGTAATCAGTATGACGGCCATGAGTGCGAGCGGCACGAACAGCATAATCTTCTTGCGCTTGGACATGACGCCCCGCGTTATGATGAATATTGCTGCAACCATCAATGAAACACGCGTCAGGTATCCCGCTACGAGGATAACAATGTGTCCTTTCTGCGGGGTGCTCTGCTTTGCCATGTAATAGTCGATGTTGTCGAACAGTGCAAGGGCCAGCAGGATGATGAGCGCATGCTTGAACAGCGCGTTGATTTTGTGCTCGTACGCGTCGTTTGAGCGCATAAATATGAAGAGGTAAACCGCCGTCAGCAAGGCGATGAAGTCAACGTGAATGATTTGACTGAAAAGATCCACCTGATGTTTCCTCCTTACATGCCTACTATAGCATTGAGCGGGCTGAGTGTGCAAGGCTGGAGCTGCCCTGCGGTTGCGTTTTTCGCCTTGATATGGTAGCATAGCCGGACATGTTTGCGTTCAAATTTGCTTTGCGCAATGTCCTGTCGCGCAAGAGCTCTCTCGTCATTATCCTGTTCATCTCTTTTTCCATAGCCCTTTTGGTCATAGCGAACGCAATCTTTGACGGCACAGACAACGGTATGGAAAAGACGTTCATACGCAGTTTTACCGGGGATGTCGTTATCAGACCCCACTCCGAATTCCCTTTGAGCTTGTTCGGGGATTCCACCCCAGTGACGGGAAACTTGGCGGCGATTCCCCAGCTTGTTCCGTACACCGATGTCAAGGACGCGGTGTCGCAGACGGAGGGCATTTCCCGCGTCATTCCGCAGATTACGGGATACGCTGCAGTTTCAACGGATACGGCAGACTCCCACTCGTGGCTGAATATGTTCGGCGTGTACGGCGATGAGTACACCGAAATGATGGACGGGCTGCATATCGTGGAGGGGCGCGCTTTTAAGAAAGGCGAAAAAGGCGTTATGCTCAACCAGAGCAATCTGGACTGGATAATGAAAGATTCCCACGATGTCGCGCTGATAAAGATTGGCACCAAGCTCAAGCTCATCTGGTCAAACGGCGCTCTTGCAACAATCCGTTCCGTTCCCGTCACCGGCATTTTCAGATATGAAGTGAATAATCCCACGCTGCAGCAGATTGGGTTGGTAGATCCCGACACCCTGCGCGACCTGCTCCAGATTCGGGAGATGCGGGACGACGCTGATGTGGATCCGGAAAGCATTGATTTGATTGTGGACGGTTTGCAGTCCGGGATTGAAGGTCTGTTCGAGGACGCTGGTGATGAAATCGGTGTTGAAACCGACACACAGGACTTCGGAAAGGCGGTTCAGGACGACCGGGAAGCCGAAACGGAGTGGACGGAAAGCACGGTGTGGACGTACCTTGTCTGCCAGACAGACGGCACCGTCAACGCACGGAAAGTCATCAGGAACCTCAACCGCTTTTTTAAAGAAAAGGACTGGCCGGTGGAAGCCGTGAACTGGCGCACTGCCGCGGGCGGCATGGTCGTCATGGTGTTCTACCTGCGCCTGATTTTGAACATTGGAATCATACTCATTCTGTTGACCGGCTTCATCGTCATTGCGAACACGCTGGTCATCTCTGCGTTGAGCCGTGTGATGGAGACGGGGACGCTCAGGGCAATCGGTGCGGGGCGTGGGTTTGTGGCCCTGCAGTTCCTGTTTGAAACTGCCATACTGACGGTGACGTCCGGCATCATTGGCTGTGCGTTCGGCTCGCTTGCCTCTGCCGCGATTTCTCATGCAGGCATTCATGTTTCCAACACCCTGTTGATTCAGCTGTTCGGCGGGGAAACCGTCACGACGGTTCTGAATGCTTCCAATATAGGCAGCTGTCTTGCGCTTTCTGTGCTGCTCGCCTTCCTCGGCTGGCTGTACCCGGTGCACGTCGCCATGAAGGCAAGTCCGATTGTCGCCATGAGGGGGCAGCTGTGAAAACCTTATTCGATACGATTGCGTTTTATTTTTCTTTTGCATTTCATACCTTGCTCGGTTCGCGGAGGCAGTACGTCTCCCTCTTTACCGTCTGTGTGGCGGGGCTGGCGATTATGCTCACGTCTGTCTTTGTGACAGACGGCATGCTTTCCGCTGTCGATGACAAAGCGCGCATCTATTACGGCGGTGATGCCGGTGTCATAGGTGGTGTGTGGCGCAAAACGCTTGCGGACGCGGACGGAATCATACAGATTTTAGAGCCGATTGTGCCGGAAGGAACAAAATTCTATAAGCGTGCGGACTACGACGGCAATAATGCCACGTTTATCTTCGAGGGCACCGAGATGAAGACGAGGATGTTCAAGGGGGTGGATTTTTCCGTTGAAACGGACACCTTTGCTTCCTTCAATTTTGCCGACGGTGCTCCCGTTTCCACGCCTGAGCACAACGGCATCCTCATCTCCGAGTCCGTGGCAAAACGGCTGGGGGCAAAAAAAGGAGACGCAGTCACCGTCCAGCTCAAAGACGACATTGGATACATAAACACGGCGTCGTTTATCGTAACGGGAATCTTTGTGGACTCATCCCTGTTCGGCATGTACACCAGTTATGTGGACATACAGGCGCTGCAGGCAGTCGTAAACCGCGGTGAAGGCTATGTAAACCGTGTCTGCGTCTACCTGCCGCGGGGCGAACGGCTTTCCAAAAAACTGCTGCAGTCCATGCAGTCGCTTCTGGAGGCACAGTACACAATGTGGCCGTTGAGCGATGACAAGACGGAGTTCAACAGAAAGCTCCGCAACGGGGAGTGGGGCGAAACCCCCGTCTACGGCTTGGTGACGCTGGAAGCGAACATCAAGGAGCTGAGCGTGCTCACCGATGCCATCCGGGCTGTCGTTCTGATGGTCGTGGTGGTGCTGATGACAATCATCTCCGTCGGCATGGGCAGCACCTACCGCATTGTCGTCATGAAACGTACTACGGAAATCGGCACATTCCGCGCACTCGGCATGAGACGGGAAGGGGTGCGCAAGGTGTTCCTTGTCGAGTCCTTCTGCCTGCTGACAGCCGGATTTGTTGTCGCGCTTGCGCTGAGCCTGTTTTTTTGCGGGATTCTGGGCAAGTTCAACTTTTCGTTCATCCCGGCGTTCGATATGTTCCTTGAAAACGGACATCTCGTGGCGCGCGCAGGGGCGTTCAAGGCGCTGGTCGTCTTTTTCACTGTCTCTGTAACTACGATTTTATCTCTGTTGTTTACTATACGAAATGTGGTTCACATAAGCCCAGTCGGCGCTCTTGCAACAACCGCTTAAACGGACTTATGGACAGGTGGTTGTCCAAAATTTTTACTGATATTATTTATGGAGAATAACAAATGAAAACAATGAAAATGAAAACACCGGCTCTTCTTGCTTCTGCCCTTATGCTCGTAGCACTGACAATGCCAGTTTCCGCAGAAAAGGTTTCTGCTTCCGAAGCAGCGGCTCTTTTGAAAAAAGCTGACGCATCAACTGCCTTCTATGGAACCGACTTTGCAGCAAACTATTCACTCGTACAGAGCAAGCCAGGACAGGGCAACTCCGTCACAACTGCTGTCATGTACCGCAGGGACGATGCTTCCAGCTATACCATTCTGATTACCGGCCCGGAAAGCGACCGCGGCAAGGGATATGTCCAGTTCGATGAGAACATCTGGTTCTACGACCCTGCCGACAAACAGTTCACATTCTCCTCTTCCAAGGACAAGATTTCAGGAACAAACGCAACTCCTGATGATTTCACTCCGCAGAACTACAGCGGCAGATACGAAATCAAAAGCGCGGTAACCGAAAAACTCGGCAAGCTGGACTGCGTAAAGTTCGAACTCGCCGCAAAGGTCAGCGGTGTAAATTACCCGACCATCAAACTCTGGGTTACACCGAACGACGGTCTTATCCGCATGAAGGAGGACTACAGCCTTTCAGGACAGCTTTTGCGCAGCACTGCGATTCCTTCATACCAGAAGTACAATGACCACTCCGTTCCGAGCAAGATGCTGATTATCGACCAGCTGCGGGGCAAAAAGATAAACGGCAAGATGCAGTACGAGCAGACACAGATAACCATTTCCAATGTGTCATTCGCAAAGCAGAAGAACACCGTCTACACAAAAAAATACGTCGAGATGATGAGCAAATAAATGCGACTCGGTCGTGCGCTCGCATTCCTAGCCGCTTTCGTATTCCTCACCCCGTTGTCAGTGCATACGCTGGAAGATAACGGGGATGATATATACGGACGGTACGAAGACTATGCGGGGCGCGGCGACTACGGCAGTTGGGAAGAGGCGTGGAGCAGTCCTCAGAACAGCTCTTTGAACAGGGATGCCACCTCCCATGTTGAAGGGAATGCGGTGGATATCCCCTCTGATGACGATATCTACGGAAATTATGAAGACTATCTGCCGGAGTCTGGGAACGGTGGGCAGAATGCCGAGACGATTCCCGCCGCTGCAGAGCCGGAACAGGATGTTTGGGCAGACAGCGATATCTGGGCAGAGGCTGCGGATGCCTTTGAAGACGGCGGAGACAGTGACCTTTCCTCGTTGTTTGATGATGCGTCCGATATGCAGGGTACGGAAAGCGAGCCGGTAACGTCCGCGGAAACAACTCCTTCCCAGGATAAAAAAAAGATAGAGCTCTACGGCAAGTTCAATGCACGCATGGGAGGAATCACAAAGGTCTATCCCGACTCCTATACCTCCCCGTTTGCGGCGTTTGAAAACTATCTGGGCTTTACGGCAAAACCCTTTGACGATGTGACGGTGCGCGGTCAGGTGTACACCTGCTTTCCTGATTTCAGCATTGCCATCGATTCCCTTTACTTTGACTACATAATGAGCGATTTCCTCTACATCAGCGCCGGCGCTACGGGAACGGGATGGGGAAATTCCCTGCTCTTTGATACCAATATCCTCGATGATTCAAGCGAGGATGTCACTAAACTCTTTGACACAGCCCACTATTCTACGAAGCGCTTTGACGCAATTCTGACCGTACCGGTCGGCAAGGGACAGCTGCAAGGAATCGGCATGTACAACGGGGCGGACACGACAGAACTTTCCTCTTCGTACCTGTCCTATGCGGCTGCGTTCGAGTATCCCATTGGCCCAGTCTCTGTCAAAGTCTTCGGGCGCAGATGGGCGAACTACGACTCCCACCGCATGGATCCTGCCGCTGGTATTGAATTGACGACTGACCTTATGGGAAACCATGTCACGCTCTGGGGCAAGGTGCATGCTCCTAAGAAAGCGATTCTCGACCTCGATTTTGACGGCATTTCCTATGCAAAATTCGTAGGCGGCGTGAGTCGCCTGATAGACGCCGATACGATGGGCAAACTGGGCTTCGCTGCTGAGTATCAGTTCATCTATGACGCGAGCAAGGCAAAAGATAAGCGGAAGAGCAATAACATCGGTACGACGTTTGCCTGGAGGCACATTGCGGACACCGATTTTTCCGGCGCGTTCCAGTGGTTCTTTGACTGGGACGAAAAGTCCGGCTACTTCATTCCGAGCCTTGTATTCTCCGGCCTGCGCCACGTGGACATAACCTTCGTCATGCCAATCATCTATGGCGGGGCGAGCTACACCTACAATAATTCAACGTTTACCTCCGAAAAAGAAACCCCTGTCGTCCTGATGGGGCTGATTTTCTCTCTCTCCGTCGGATACTGATTTCTCATCATGAGCCGTCGTTGAGGCAGGTTCCGCACACTGAATACTAAAAACCCCCGAACGCAGGTTCGGGGGTTTGCTATGGTGTTACTCTATTGGACAGCGGCTTAGGCGTCGATGCTTTCGAGGTCGGTGACGTCTTTTTCGTAGTCAACGCCAGGAATGTCGAAGCCGTTGATGGCGAGGAAGTCGTGACGCACGCCTTCAAGGTCGGTCATCTGTGCAACGTTTTCATCCTTTACCGCAGGCATGATTTTGTCTACTTCTGCCTGAACCGCTGGATCCAGCTCCCAGTCATCAATGCGGATTCTTCCTTCTGCATCTACCGGAACGGTTCCCGCCGCGCTGTTTGCACCAGTGAAGAGGCGCTCTGCAAAGAGGCGTTCCATCTGTTCTACACAGCCCTCGTGGGTTCCTTTTTCCTTCATCACTTTGAAGAGCACTCCGAGATACAGCGAAATAATCGGGATGACGGCGGAAGAGCGGGTGATCAGTCCCTTGTTCTCGCTGACGAATGCGTTACCGCCGATTTCTTTGAGGGAGGCGTCTATTTCTTTTGCCTTCTGCTCCAAGTCTTTCTTTGCGGCTCCGATGGTTCCGTCGCGGTAGATGGCATGGCTCAGCTGCGGTCCGATGTATGAGTAGGCGACTGTGCGGCAGCCCTGTGAGAGGACGCCTGCTTCCTTAAGGCTCTTTATCCATCGTGCCCAGTCTTCTCCACCCATGACTTTTACGGTATTCGGAATGTCGTCGCCTTCAGCAGGTTCTGCTGTCATGTCGGAGATTTTTCCGGTCATGAGGTCGAGGGATGGGCCGCCGTACGGCTTTCCAATCGGCTTGAGGACGGATTTGTACAGCACTTTTGTGTCCGGGTCAGTTCTGACCGGGCTTGCAAGGCTGTAGATGACGAGGTCGAAGGTTGTGCCCCATGCCTTTGCCTGTTCAATGATGGCGGAGCGGCATTCATCGCTAAACGCATCTGCGTTGAGTGTGCAGGTGCGCAGTCCTTCTTTTTCCGCCGCGCGGTCGAACGCTTTGTTGTTGTACCAGCCCGGAGTGCCGCCGTGGCGTCCCTTCGGCTCGTGTTCGAATGAGACACCGATGGTGTCTGCTCCGTATTCAAATGCGGCTGCAATTCTGCTGCCGAGTCCGTATCCTGTAGAACACCCCAAGACGAGGACAGTCTTAGGACCGGCTCCCCCTTCCTTTACACTCTTGGTTCCGCGCTTTGCTTTCTGTGAGAGAACGTAGGCTATCTGTCTTTCTGTCTCTTTAGCGCATCCCACTGGATGTGCGTTTATGCAGATATTGCTGCGAATCATCGGTTTGATTACCATACTGTATAACTCCTCATTGTCTTGCGGTTTGTTTAATGAGATGATTGTATCTTATTATGACATAATTCGTCAATGTGTCAGAAAGTTGAACTTTATCAACTCAGGGTGGTACTCGAAGTGCATGTTGTCGTAGACAGCCCACTTTCCTCCCCAGATGAAGCCTTCCGCTTCAAAAATGCGTATCACTTCATCCGGCGGCATCCAGCGGTTCTTGAGGGGGACGAGCATCCATGTTGTCGGGTACGTGTCCTTCGCCCATCCCCAGAAAATCTGCTTGCCTCCTGTTTTGACGGGCAGGATATCTACAGCGATACCCAGCGAGTGGAACGACTTGCGGGTGGTGCCTGCGATGATTCTCCAGTAGTAGGCGTCACAGGATTTCATGCTGCCGACGAAGTTTTTGACTTCGTTTGAGTTTTCTGCAAGGGCAAGGATTTTCTGTTCCACGCGTGAAAGCGGTTCTACAATCCGCTCGTGGACAGAGGTTTTGTGCCCTAAAAAAGTGGTCTTTTTGATTTTCGTTTCGAGTGAAGCCCGGGTACCAGAGTCGTAGAGGGCATCGAAGAAGTACATGGGGGTGCCGGAACTGTTCCGGCGGTTGTCGTCGGAACCGAAGTGCTTTATCTTTTCTTTCTGTTCTTCAGAGAAGTCTGCCGGATCGGCAAGGGTTTTGGGGTAGGAATACAAAAGCTGCCAGTATGAATACTGGTCTGCCAGCAGTTCCTTCGGAAGCATTCTGCCGTGCGCCCAGTACAGGACGGTCGTGCGGCTTTCTTCCCCGTCGGGGACAATCATTTCTATGCGCCAGTCCTCTACATCTGTGTCGTACGTTTTGTTGAACGTGACATCGGGATAGGCGCTTTCTATCCAGTAGAACTGTTCAAATCCTTTGCCCGTCCTGCCGATGCTGTCCTGCGCACAGAGTGGTACCGGCAGAAACGGCAGTAAAAAGCAGAGGATTTTGAGCAGTCTCCTGCGTACACTATTTTTCAAGTTTCAGGTATGCATACCAGTAGCCGAGTCCGACTAAGACAGCGCCGCCGATGATGTTTCCGAGCACGACGGGAAGCAGGTTGCCGTACAGGAAGGAAAGGACATTCAGCCCTTCCGCTTGGATGCCGTACTCCAGGCTGGCGAACATGCCGGCTGGGATAAAGTACATGTTCGCTACGCAGTGTTCAAATCCGCAGAGAACGAACAAGAATACCGGAAGCGCGAGGCCGAGGATTTTGCCAGCCATATCTTGCCCTGCACCGAAGGAAATCCACACAGCCAGACAGACCATGAAGTTGCAGAGAATGCCCCTGATGAATGCGTCGAGGAAGCTGAGGTGTACCTTTGTAACGGCGGTCGCAACGACCATCTTTGCCAACTCTCCGTTGTAGAGGGAAAGCGTATGACCGTACACCGCCATGAGCGCTATGGCAACGCTGCCTACGAGGTTGCCGAGGAATACAATGCCCCAGTTGGTAAGCAAGGGGCCGACTTTTCCGCGTTTTTCAATGATTGGAATGATGATGAGGCTGTTGCCGGTGAACAGTTCCGCGCCGCCGCAAACAACCATCATAAGACCTATGGGGAACACAAGTCCTGAAATAATCTTCGCTACCGAAGGGTTCGGGATGGTGCATGAGGCAACCTGGCTCGCCAGTCCGCCGAGCGCGATGAACGCTCCTGCAAAACACGCAAGCACGAACATGCGTCCCGGTTTGATTCTGGTCTTACCGTTGCCGGCTGATACATAAATCTCTGCAATCTGTTTGGGTGAACTCATGGGTTGTCTCTTTGCTCCTTGTTGTAATTATCGGGAAACACCGCTTGAATCGTGGTGTTTCTGTTTTTGCTCATACATATTCTTGTCGGCTGTTTTCAATGCCTCGGCAATATCCTGCATTTCATTTTCGATGGTGAAAGACCCCAGCGACACCGACAGGGAAACGTTCCCTATCTTAGTCAATTTGAAATCTTTGCCTATCTTCTGCATGATGCTCTGGCACCTGCCTTCTATGCAATTCGGCAGCTCTATGACGAATTCATCTCCGCCTATCCGGTAGATGTTGGTTTTTTCGGGGACATTTTCCCGTATGATGGAAGCACCTGTCCGTATGTATTCGTCGCCCTTCGCATGGCCGAATTTGTCGTTTACGCTTTTAAGGTAGTCGAAATCCGCTGTTATGATTGACAGGGGAAGTCTTTTGGCATCCAGCGGTGAACTGAGGAACATTTCGTAATAGGTACGGTTGTAGAAACCGGTCATGACATCGGTGATGCTGAGCCGTTCAAGTCTGTGCTGGAGTACGGTCTCTTTGGTGATGTCGGTCACCATGCCGATGACTCCGATTATCTTGCCCTGCTGGTTGTATACCGCCTTTTTCTGAATGCGGTAGTAGAAGACAAGGTTTCCGAACTTCATCTCGTTTACGTAGTCGAGCTCCCCGCCGTTCTGTACGAGTTCCTTGTCTTCGTTGTAATACTTTTCGCCGAGTTCCTGCTGAACTTGGATTTCAAGATCGGTCTTTCCGATTATGGAAAAATCGCTGCGCCCTGCCGTATTCAACATGCTGCAAATGTGACTTGCCATGATATATCGGCATTCTGTGTCTTTGAAGAACACATTGCCCGGAATCGAGCTGATTATGGTTGTAAGGTTGGCAACATCAAGTTCCATTTCTCCATTTTATGCTATAAACCGCCGGTTGTAAACTCCCCAAAGTTAAAATTAGGCTGTCTTTGCGGTAAGATTACCTGCAGGAAAGGATTTGCACAATGCCATTATTTACTATATCATAAAGGCTTATGAAAGAACTTGAGTTAAAGTACGGATGCAACCCCAACCAGAAACCTGCGCGGGTGTACATGGCAAACGGGGAACTTCCTGTCACTGTGGTGAACGGAAGACCCGGATATATCAATCTGCTTGATGCCCTGAACGGCTGGCAGCTGGTGAAGGAATTGAAAGAAGCGACGGGTGTTCCTGCCGCAACGTCTTTCAAGCACGTTTCCCCTGCGGGTGCTGCAATCGGCAGACCGCTTTCCCCGACGCTTCGTTCCATCTACTTCGTCGACGATGACGCGGAACTGACTCCGCTCGCCTGTGCATATGCAAGGGCGCGCGGTGCAGACAGAATGTCCAGCTTCGGTGATTTCATTGCGCTCAGCGACAAATGCGACAAAGCGACTGCCCTGCTGATAAAGAAGGAAGTGAGCGATGGCATCATTGCGCCGGGTTATGATGATGACGCGCTGGAAATTCTCAAGGCAAAAAAGAAGGGTGCGTACTGCATGATTCAGATAGACCCAGACTATACACCGGAAGCGCTTGAAAGCAAAACCGTCTTCGGTGTGACGTTTGAGCAGGGGCACAACTTCATAAAGCTGGACGAAAACTGTCTGTCCCAGATGGTGACGCAGAAGAAAGACCTGACAAAAGAGGAAAAAGACAATCTGTTGATTTCCCTGATTATCCTCAAATACACGCAGTCAAATTCAGTGTGCTACGTCAAAGACGGGCAGGCGATTGGGATCGGCGCGGGACAGCAGAGCAGAATCCACTGCACGCGGCTCGCCGGCGACAAGGCTGACAAGTGGTGGCTCAGACAGGCTCCGCAGGTGTTGAATCTGCCGTTTGTCGACGGCATAAAGCGTCCCGACCGCGACAACACAATCGATGTGTACACAAGCGATGATGCGGACGATGTGCTGCGCGACGGTGAGTGGCAGAAGTTCTTCAAAACCCGCCCTGCTCCGTTTACAAAGGAGGAGCGCAAGGCATGGATTGCCAAAAACACTGATGTCGCAATCGGCAGCGATGCATTTTTCCCGTTCGGCGACAACATTGAGCGGGCGCACCGCTCCGGTGTCACCGTTGTAGCACAGCCAGGCGGTTCAATCCGCGATGACAACGTGATTGCCACCTGCGACCGCTACGGCATGGCCATGAGCTTCACCGGCATCCGCTTGTTCCACCACTAAAACTTCACTTTCCCCGCCACTGCCGGCGTTCCCGGTTCGGAATGCGGCAGTTTTTCTGTGCCGAGACGCGACGGGGTGGCAGACATGTGCTTGTGCATTGGCACAGTGTAATGCAAGCCGTTCTGCCCTGCAAGGTATTTTTGTCCAGAACAAAAAACGCCCTCAGGCGGGCGTGCCGCTTGGGGGCGTTCGGTTGCCATAACACCGCCGGGCGGCTCTGTTTCCGCCGGCAGTCGTATATATGATGCTGTGTTTCATCGTTTCGAAACTCATGCTGCTTCAATCGTTATTTTCCGCTCCGCAGCCTTTTCTTTGAGCGGTATGGTCACTTCAAGCAGTCCGTTCTTGAGTGATGCAGTGATGTTCTCGCCGTCGGCAGTGTCTGAAAGGCGGAAACTGCGCTCGAATGCAGTGCTGTACCGTTCGCGGAGCAGATAAGTTTCCTTTGGCTTTTCTGCATTGCTGTCTGTCTCAGAAGTCTTTGCATCTTTAACCGCCTTTGCAGAAGCGATGGTCAGCACTCCTTCTTTTACGGTGATGGTGATGTCGTCCTGTGTTTTGCCCGGCAACTCCATCTCAAGGAGATATGCCTTGTCTGTGCGCCTGATGTCAACAGCCGGGACCCGTGCGGGGGCTTCCAAAGCAGGAAGGGCAAGGGAGCAGCCAGATGTGCAGCCGTCATTCAATCCGTCAAAAAGAGCGTCAAAAAGTGTCATAATGTATACCTCCGTGGGTTTTGTTTGAAAATCTTTTGTACTAAACCGTACACTAAACATATAGCATACAGCGTGCCAATTTTTGCAAGGCGCAGTAGGACGCTTTTTGACGGTAAAACTGGTGCTTCGGTGCCGGAAATGTCACGGGAGGGACAGCCGTATTGCAAAAAATACACAAAATTGCGGAATCCAGAGGCAATGGCTGGGATTTGTGGTACATTTTTGCACAAAAACTGCGGGGTGACACTGGACGAAGGGAACAGCAAAAAGGGCTGGAAATGCCGAAAATATACTTGACAGGGGAGAGAATCTGTGTATTACTAAATATAGTAGAAGTATT
>CADBRT010000021.1 GCA_902797055.1 uncultured Spirochaetaceae bacterium | reverse complement strand
TCGAGCGAGAACGCCGGCGGGATTTCTGGATTATGTAGGTTAACTGCATAGGATTTATTCATTCAGGACTTCTATCAAGAAGCTCACCGGTCTGAATCCATCATTGCAACTTATCATTGCAGACCTTGGATTCTTCATCCATCCGTCATAAATATTTTCACCACCATGGGCAAGAGTCATTACAAAGGGAGAAATGCTTTCCCATGCTGATTCGCACATGCCCTCAGGACGCTGCCAGCCGTTTGCAATGAACACCTGTCCTTCCTGAATATCACAGGCATGCTGAATAGGATTTTCGTATTGTTGCTGCAAATCCTTGTAGTCTGCTTTACGGATTGCGGTTATTTTTATTTTGTGCATTTTCGATTTCCTTCGTAATATAATTATATCAACAGTTTTTCCAATATACTGTTACTTTCATGTTATATTAATCCATTATTTTACAAGTGTGAATTTTAGCTTCTCATCATTGTCATGATGCTCGTGCTTATGGTCGCATTTTGCACCGTCATTATGAACAAGAGTTCCTGCAGCAAAAGCGATGACGGCTTCATCAGCACTTCCGGTTACTCCTGCATACTGCTTGAGTCCTGCCTTGTTGATTGCATCAATGGCACCCTGCCCTCTGTTTCCGAGAATCAGAACTTCAACGCCAAGATTCTTGAGATAGCCCGGAAGGTCATGGTGGCCGAATCCGCCGTTATCAACCACTTCGCTCTTTACGATTTTGCCGTCTTCAATTTCGTAAACTTTGAAGAACTCTGTGTGTCCAAAATGCTGGAACACATTTCCTGTTGATTTTTCATAAGTTGCTGCTATTTTCATATTTACCTCGCTTTTACATATTCCGTCCTGATAAAATGTCCTTCCTGTACTGCGGCAAATGTCGCTGCAATACATACTACAACAGCTGAATATTTCAGTTCAATCAAAGAAAGTGTTAATGGCAGGACAAACAACAGTCCACCTGTTATTTTATTCGCTATACTATGAACTGACACAAACTGTTTTTGAACTATCAAACCGGAAATAATATTTATAACCTTGATTACTGCAATCAGCCCAATCCAGATCCAAATGAAAATCGGGATTTGCATATTCGGCAAGAGTTTGAAAGCTGCCGAGAAAATGAAAATGGTGTCCGCAAGAGTGTCCAGTTTTGCTCCGAAGGCACTGCTTGTTCCCATTTTGCGAGCTACAGTTCCGTCAATCATATCAGTAAAACCTGCAGCCAGATAAAAAACAAAGAACCATGCTGACGGAACCGGCATGAATATCATTATCAAAGAAAACAAGATGCGGCTGACGGTGATTATGTTTGCTACTGGCATAGGATTCATCGGGCTCTTCTTTTTGACTTTCATTATAATCTCGACCATATCACTGCGTTTCATTTTCTATACACAACCGCAAAGCTTTTGTCTTTTACGATTTGCCTGACTTCGATATTTTCAAAGCCGGCTTCTTTTCCAAGTTCAATAAGTTCTTCAGGTTCGAACTTCTTGAATCCTTTTTCCGTATACTTCAAGGCATCAAGCCATTCTTTGGTATAAACTACATTGATGAAAATGCCACCCGACTGTAGGCAGCGTTTGATTTCAGACAGGCCTTTCACTGTATCAGGCCAGAAATAAACTGTATTTATTGAAGAAACAGCATCAAACTTTTCATTTTCAAACTGAAGGTTGCAGCAGTCGCCGATTTCAAGATTCAGCCTTCCCTGCTTGTCTGCTCTTTTATTCCTCTTTTGAGCCAGAGTTTTCATATCTTCAGAAATATCAATTCCATAAAGGCGGCAATTAAACTTTCTGTCGGCCAGGTGCAAAAGATATCCGTTGCCGTATCCAATATCCAGCAGTGCCTGCTCTCGGCTCAAGACAAGAAGAGAAACGGTTTCTTTGTACATACTACGATTTATTATGTTCATCAACTTGCAGAAAAAGAATCCAACAACTCCATGGGGATTTCCAAACTGCTGTCCGATATATTCTGAAAATCTACTCATTCTTCTTCC
>CADBRT010000020.1 GCA_902797055.1 uncultured Spirochaetaceae bacterium | reverse complement strand
CTTTCCGAATATCTGCGGATTCAAGACCCTCAAATTGTGCAGACGGCATCTGCACAAATACCAGTTGAATCTTCAGAAAAAAGGCTGTCCAAAAAGAACGGACAGCCTTGATTATTTTTAAAGATAAAGGAGCTCCTCGCCATATACGAATACAAGAGACTTATGAAAGAACGTTCAACGGAATGTGAAACTGTCTTCGGTCAGATAAAATGTAACCAGAAATTCAGCCGCTTTAATCTCCGTGAAAAAAAGTCGGAACCGAATGGGGGTTGTTAATGCGGGGATATAACTTCATGCAGATTGTAAGACTGATTAAAGCCTTAAGAAAAAAAATCAAAACAGAAAATCTTCGAAAATTCATTTTAAAATTAAAAAGGATGACCATTTGTAAGTTTTTGCATTATTTCTAGACCAGCCCTTTTCTCTCTATAGAATATATTTCTCTTTATAATATCCCTGTAATAATAAATTCGCAAAATTGCAAAAAAAAGATTGACATAGTTTCAGTTCAGTGTATAATGTAACTAGTTACACGAAAGCGGTTTCATAAGTCGCAAGGAGATTCTGAAACGGATGAATACAGCGAAGACAAGCACGATTTACGATGTTGCTCGTTTGGCTGGAGTTAGTTCTGCCACGGTTTCCCGCGTATTGAACGAGCCTGACAAGGTTGGGGAAAGCAACCGCCGGAAGGTTTTGGAGGCTATTCGGGAACTAAACTTTGTTCCAAAAGCTGATGCTGTGGCAAATGCGAGGAAGACATACCGCAAAATAGGAGTGGTGGCTCCGTTTTTCACGCAGCCGTCATTTATGGAACGGTTACGCGGGATTGCGAGAGTGTTGGCGCCGGAGCATTACGAGCTTGTCATTTATTCCATAGATTCAACGGAAGATTTGAACAACTACGTCAATACGATGGTGACGAATATGCTCGTAGACGGTTTGATTTTTCTGTGTGTGCATCTAGAGGACGACATACGGGCTGTGCTGCATGAAGCCAAGTTCCCGGTGTGCTTTGTAGAATGCGATTTTGATGATTTCGATTGTGTGTGCATACACAATCTCCGCGGAGGGCAGAAGGCTGCAGAGTATCTGTATGGTCTTGGTTGCCGCCGTCCGGGATTCATAGGCGAGCAGTCCCGGTTATCATATGCGGTTGCCGCTACCGAGGACCGGTACAGGGGGTTTGAGTTTTTCTTTGCCAATCAGGGAATTGTTCTTGATGAGGAGCATGTGTGGATCGGGGAGTTTACCGACCAGACACTGGACGATGGAATTGCACAGTTTCTGTCAGCAAAGACGCTTCCAGACTGTGTGTTTTGTTCCTGCGACTTGATAGCGGCGCGGTTTGTGCATCTTGCGCGTGAAGCAGGAATCAAGGTTCCCCAGGATATAAAGGTCTTGGGTTTTGATAATGTAGATATTTCTGGCTATATCGGACTCAGCACCATAAGCCAGAATTTGGATATGTCGGGAAAATCTGCGGCGGAACTGGTGCTTGGCAGGATGAAAGAACCTGCACGCCCCGTCGTAAATATGAATATTCCTTTGGACATAATAGAAAGGGAAACAACCAGATAAAGACTGGTTTTTATAGACGTCCGTAAAATATACAGGAGGTTTCGGATGAAAAAATGTTCAATCGTTAAAGGCATGGCTGTTGTTTCAGCTGCCGCTGTGGCTGTGCTTGCGATGGGATGCAGCAAGAACGATGCTGCCTCAACAGCGTCTGCAAATGCAGGAAAAGCAGAGGATAAGACTATCCGTATTGAAGGTGCGTTCCGCGGTGAGGAAGAGGCACGCTTTCAGGAAATCGTAAAGATTTTTAATGAGAAGACAGGTTACAATGTCGTGTATACAGGAAGCCCCGATTTCGAAGTTCAGATTCAGGTAGAAACCCAGGCTGGAACTCCTCCTGATATTGCAGCTTTACCACAGCCGGGTACAATGAAGCGTTTTGTTGACGCCGGATATTTGAAGCCGCTCGCTCCGGAAGTGGTTAGCGCAATCGATGCAAATTATGCTTCTGTTTGGAAAGACCTCGGAGCATACAAAGGCAATGTATACGGTGTATTCCACCGTGTCAATGCAAAGAGCTTTGTCTGGTACAACAAGAAGGAATGGGCAAAGCGCGGTTATTCAATTCCAAAGACATGGGATGAACTACGCAAGCTTGAGGATAAGATGGTTGCGGACGGCATCGCTCCGTGGTCAATCGGTTTTGAGTCCGCTGCTGCTACCGGTTGGCCGGGAACAGACTGGCTCGAGGACATGATGCTCCGCACTGCCGGACCTGATGTATATGACAAGTGGGTGAACCACGATATTGCATTCAATGATCCTGCTGTCCAGAAGGCACTTGAGTACTGCGGCGAAATTTTCTTGAACAAAAAGTATACCCTTGGTGGTCCGAATAATATCATTGCACAGAACTATGGCGACAGCGTAAAGCCATTGTTCACGAATCCTCCAACGGCTATGATGAACCGCCAGGGTAACTTTATCACCGGCTTCATGCAGGAAGAGATTCAGGCAAACCTTGAGGAAAATGTCGGTGTGTTTGCGTTGCCGGGCGTTGATGCAAAGTGGGGAACACCTGTCCTTGGTGGTGGTGATCAGTTCGTTGCTTTCACAGAAAAAGACGGTGTAAAGCAGTTCCTGACATTCTTGACAACGTGGGAAGCATGTGCTCCGTGGGCAAGAATCGGTGGTGCTTTGTTCCCGCACAAAACACAAAACTTTGACGACTACGGCAACAGCCTTGAGCGCGATATTGCCAAGATTCTTGTCAATGCAACCGTATTCCGCTTTGACGGTTCAGACCTTATGCCAACAGAAGTCGGCTCCGGTTCTTTCTGGACAGGAATGGTCAATTACGTAAGTGGTGCAGAAGACGCAAAGCAGTGCCTTACAACAATCGAAGAAACATGGCCGCGCTGAGTTGACCTGTCATTCGTGATACAGTAAAGCATAGAGGCTGAAGGGATAACCTTCGGCCTTTTCGTAACAAGGAGGATGTATGTCTGAGGCAAAAACTCTGAAACAAACGGTCGCAGCCCCCGATTTAGTAAAGACTTTCGCAGTTGTTGCCATTACAGCTGTGATTGCTGTCGGCGGCTTTCTTCTTTTGCGCAATGATAATCTACCGCAGATTCTTACGACGGTTATTGCCATTGCATGGGGTGTGAGCAGCGTTGCTCTTATTTTCTATTCTCTAAATCTTCTGGCACAGGCATTTCCTACTAAAATGTACAACAAGATTGTGCCGTATATTTTTGTCGGACCTGCCGTCATTATTCTTGCCTGGTATCTGCTTATTCCGACAGTCCGCTCTCTCGTGTTCAGTTTTATGAACAGGGATTCAACAAAGTTCGTCGGTCTGGAAAACTATATCTACTTGTTTACCGACCGTTCCATGCTTGTCTCAATCCGTAATACACTTATCTGGCTTGTGTGCGGTACAGCACTCAGCGTTGTGTTCGGACTTATCGCTGCGATTCTTGCTGACCGCAGTTACATAGAGAAAATTGGAAAGACCTTCATCTTCCTGCCGATGTCTATTTCTCTGGTTGGTGCAGGTGTCATTTTCAAGTTTATGTATTCCGCCAAGTTCGGCGGAGCAGAGCAGACCGGTTTGCTGAATGCCGTCGTTGTTGCGTGCGGAGGAGAACCTCAGAACTGGCTTCAGAATGCTCCGTGGAACAACTTGTTCCTTATTGCAATATTCGTATGGCTTCAGACTGGGTTTGCTCTCGTTGTTTTGGCAGCCGCATTGAAAGCGGTTCCCGATGATATGATAGAGGCTGCCCGTATTGATGGCGCCGGGGAATTCCGCATTTTAATGCAGATTATCATTCCGAATATCAAGGGATCAATCGTGAGTGTCAGCACGACAATCCTGCTGGCTGCTCTCAAGTGTTTTGATATTGTTTATTCAATGACAAACGGTATGTTCGGTACGGAAGTTCTTGCTTCCCAGCAGTACAAGCAGATGTTCACATTCCAGAACTACGGACGCGGTTCTGCCATTGCAATCCTTATCCTGATTGGTGTCAGTCCAGTCGTCTATTACAACTTGAAAGAATTCCGCAATAGGGAGGCATTCAAATGAAAGAAGTCGATACCCGTAAAAAGACTCCCGGCAGAACAATCATCACTGTCGTTCTTGCCCTCATTTGTATCCTGTGGACAATCCCAACCCTGGGTATATTCGTCACTTCGTTCCGCACTGCGGACGCAGTCAATTCAACCGGATGGTGGAAAGCGTTTACTGATTTGAAGAGTTTCACGCTCGACAACTATAATCAGGTGCTCTTTGGACAGCGGTTCAGCGTTGGAAACGCAAGCGGAACGCAGGCTGTGCGCGGCGCCACCATGCTCAGCGCTTTCCTGACTTCCATTACCGTAACCCTGCCTGCTGTCATCATCCCTATCTTCATCGCTGCTGCGGCGGCATACGGTTTCGCCTGGCTCAACTTCAAGGGGCGCAACATCATGTTCGGTATGGTTGTTGCGCTGCTCGTCGTTCCGCTTCAGATTTCCCTCATTCCGATTCTCCGTGACTATCAGAAGATTCACTTGAACGGTACCTACTTGGGAATTTGGCTTGCCCATGCAGGATTCGGATTGCCGCTCGCAACGTATATGATGTACAACTACATTTCAACGTTGCCTCGTTCCATCCTTGAATCCGCATTCATCGATGGTGCCAGCCACTTCACAACGTTTGTCCGTCTGATTCTTCCGCTGAGTGTTCCGGCAATCGCTTCATTCGCAATCTTCCAGTTCATATGGGTTTGGAACGATATGCTTGTTTCGTTGGTATTCCTGAGCGGTTCAAAGAATATGGTTCAGGTCGTGACGGTGCGGTTGATGAATATGGCAGGTACGCGAGGTACCGACTGGCATCTGCTCACCGCCGGAGCGTTCGTTTCCATGATTCTGCCGCTTGTCGTCTTCCTTAGTTTGCAGAAATTCTTTGTCCGCGGTCTTTTGGCTGGTTCCGTAAAAGGCTGATTTGTAGACGTCATTATAAAAAATTACCGGCATCTCTGAAAATCCATTTGTGTTGTTTTTGGAGATGCCTTTTTTATCCCCTTTTGATGAGGTCATTATGAAATTTTCAACAGACAGATATGGAAAATCTGATATCCCGCGCAATGAAACGCTCTTTACGCTGGGAAACGGCAATTTGGGTTTCCGTGGTGATACAGAGGAAAAAAATGGAACTGTACACAAAGGAACCTATATAAACGGATTTTATGACAGCGAAAGCATTCTGTACGGGGAAAACGCCTACGGGTATGCAAAAAATCATGAAACCATACTGAACCTCCCCGATCCCAAGCGCATTGAACTGTCGGTCAATGGTCACCGCTTTGATATGACCGGAGAAGGCGGAACGGTCAGTGCATTTAATCTAGAACTTGATGAAGATACAGGCATTTTGACCCGTACGACATCCTGGAGCGATGGGCAAGGTGGTTCCATCGATATGTGCAGTAAGCGTCTTGTTTCTTTTGTCCACCCCGACTGTGCTGTCATACAGTATAGCGCTGTAAATACGTCCTCAAAAAAAGAGCGTATACAGCTTTCGTCCTATATTGATACGACTGCGGAAAATATCCTTGCAGAAGTGGATCCCAGAATCGGTGCAAAGTTCCGCCACAAACCGCTTGTCATAGACTCCTCCGCGTGTAATGGCGGGACCCAGTCCTTTTCTGCCCATACAGCGTACAGCGGTTTGTATCTTGCCGGTGCGGTGGAAAACCGGCTCTCCGTTGCCGGTGCTGATTTCCCGTGGACAGAATGCAGCGCAGAGGCACATGTTCCGCTGTGCAAAGCGGAGTTTGACTTGGAGCCGGGAACTTCTTTCACGCTTTTGAAATGTATCGCCTACTCTTGGGCACATGAAGCGGCGGGGCTTGCAGAAAGAGCTGCTGGTGAGTGCAAGGCTTTTGCTTCTGCCGGTTTTGACAAAGCGTGTGAGGAGCAAAAAGCGTTTCTTTCGGATTTTTGGAGTGTCGCCAGAATCAATATAGAAGACGGCAGTTCTGGAGCTGGCGGTTCGACTACAGAAGAAGCGCTGCAGTTCAATCTGTTCCACTTGCTTCAGTCTGCAGGACGCAGCGGTGCAGTGAGCATTGCTGCAAAGGGGCTTACCTCTGAAGGGTATGAAGGTCATTTCTTCTGGGATACGGAAAGCTATGTCTGTCCGGTCTTTACCTATACGGCACCTGCTGTCGCTAAAAAACTGTTGGAATACCGCGCGTCGATTCTCGACAAGGCGAAAGCCCGTGCACAGGAGATGAGCCTTGCTGGTGCACTGTACCCATGGCGCACTATCAGCGGGGAAGAGACGAGTGCATATTTTCCGGCGGGAACAGCACAGTACCACATCAACGCGGACATTATGTTTGCGCTCAACCGTTATCTTAATGCCCACAAGGATGACGAAGGGTTCGATGAAGCTGTTGTTCAAAAAATGGCGGCGGAGACTGCGAGAATGTACGCTTCGCTCGGCAGTTATACACCGCACAAAGGCGGGGCATTCTGCATCAACGATGTTACCGGTCCTGATGAATACACCGCGATTGTGAATAACAACGCGTTCACAAATTTGATGGCGCGCGAAAACCTTGAGATATCTGCTGCCCTTGCTGGAAACGCTGCCTCTGAAGAAGAAAAAGCTGAGTGGCGCAACGCAGCAGAGAAGATGTACATTCCTTTCGACAAGGAAAGCGCCGTATATCCGCAGGACGACAGTTTCATGGATAAGGCTGACTGGGACTTTGCGAACACCCCTAAGGAAAACTATCCGTTGTTGCTGCATTACCATCCGCTGGTCATATACAGACACCGGGTTTTGAAGCAGCCGGATTTCGTCCTTGCACAGTTCCTTTTGAGCCGGCGCTTTACGCTGGCAGAAAAAATCCGCAACTTCAATTTCTACGAGCGGTATACGACCGGGGACTCTTCCCTTTCCCACTGCATTATGAGCATCATGGCGGCGGAGACCGGGGATACAGAAAAGGCGCTGGATTACTTTAACAAGACAGTCCGCATGGACATTGACGATGTCAATGGCAACAGCCGGGACGGCATACACACGGCATGTATGGCTGGCAGCTGGATGAGCGTTGTCTACGGCTTTGCAGGCTTCCGTGATTACGGCGACGTGTATTCGTTCAACCCGAAGCTTCCGGCAAACTGGAAGAAGGTCAGTTTCTCTCTTGCCATAAAGGGGTGTATTGTTGATGTCACTCTGACGCAGCATGAGGCATCGTATTCCTTGCGGAAGGGTGGCAGTCTTGCACTGACGCACCGGAATGTTCCGTTCGT
>CADBRT010000019.1 GCA_902797055.1 uncultured Spirochaetaceae bacterium | reverse complement strand
GCGACACTGGCATATGCACAGAAGGTGCCCATCGTACCGCCACGTGACCCGCCATCCGCCCCTCACGGGACTTGCCATCGGGCGCTGCGTGGGTCGCCATCCGCCCCTCACGGGACTTGCCATCGGGCGCTGCGTGGGTCGCCATCCGCCCCTCACGTGACCTGCCATCGGGCGCTACGTGACCCGCCATCCGCCCCTCACGTGATGTGCCATCGGGCGCTACGTGAGGTGTTCATTCAGGCTTACGGATTGAGGGATTATCTTGGACAGCAGTGACATTTCATTGTTGCAGAAAAGACAGGTGCTTCATCAAACTACATCGCTCAGATAGCAAAGGCGTTGGCTGTGGATGAAAGGCTCATGCCAATACGACGGCAGCGGATCGTGACGGGCTAAAATCCTGGCGAAACAGATTGCGTTGTTAACTGTCAGCAGGTTTGTGCCACAGGAATCTTGGGCCTTCCTCACCAATTTTTCCTGTCGGCACATAGCCTGCTTTTTCTAAGACACGTTTGGAAGCAATATTGCTGTCTTCAGCTTCTGCTTCTATGAACTTTACCCCCGGCTGTTTTGAAGCCCATTCTGTCATTGCCATCACAGCCTCTGTTGCATAGCCGTTTCCCCAGAACTCAGGCAAAAGTCCGTAGCCTATTTCGACACTGCCACCAGATGACAAACCTTTAAAGCACACATCTCCTATTCGTTTATCAGCAAGGTAGATGAACCAAGCTGCATACCATTGCCGCAGTTCTGGATGAGCAACAGATAAATCATGCATTTCTCCGTACGCTTTTATCAACTCTGTGTCGTCCTGCTGAGCAATCAACGCTTTCATCTCTTCATTTGAACTCAAGCGGATAGTTAATCTTTTTGTATGTACCGTCATTTTTTATATTCCTCAAAAAAAAGGCTCTTGTTCCGTACAAATATAAAACAAGAGCCTTTCTTACATTAGCACAGCTGTCCTGGAAGGACTAATTTTTCCTTTGCCGGAAATGTCACGTCAAAACGCTCAAAATCGGCAGGATTTTCTTCGGCAACGAAATATCCCTTCGGAGGAGCATACACTCCGCTTACTCCGTCAAAATACTCGGCTTCAAGTTCTTTACACAAAAAGAAAGAACAGTCTGCTCCTTCAGGCATTCCGTGATAACGGATACCTTTTGTGGACGCATAGACAAAACCGCTCTTGCCGTAAAAGTCTATATTGCCTTCAAAGCACAAAGCCTTACAGCCTGCTTCGCGGGCTTTTTGCACAGAATAATCCAGAAGGATTTTACCGTACCCCTGCCGTTTAAACTCATTTGCTATGCAAATAGGTCCCATTGTCGTTACAGGCAGTTTGGTTCCGTCATCCCTTGTAATTTCCGCGTGGACAAAAATATTCTGCCCGATAATCCTGCCGTCTTTTTCCATTACAAAGGAAAGCTCCGGTATAAAGTCAGGATTACTGCGGAGCATGTGCAGAACATAATGCTCTGTACAGCCTGGTCTGTATACATTCCAGAAAGACTCGCGTACGAGTTCTTCCACTGTGCGGTAATCGCGTTGTTCTTCAACGCGGATTGTAAAATCTTTGTTCATTGTATTTCTCCATAATTGTAATCAGCCGATTTTCAGCCATAAAACAACCGGGAGATAACCGAAAGATGTATCTCCCGGTCTTATACAATGCCCAGATTTTTGCCAGATGTAAGCATCCAGCCTCCTTAAAAAAAATTATACAATTATCATTGCGTATTTCATTTGCTTTGTCAAGACGAGTTTTGTATACAACTTTCAATCAGAAAAGAGTTTGACTTTTTGTTTGCGTCCTCGTATTTCAGCGCAGTCCACAAGGTTCAGTCTGATAGATTTTACACACTGCATAATGCCGTTTGCTGTAGATTCTGATATAAGCAAATCTTTGGAATATGTCTTGCACAAGCCTTCAATGCGGCTGGCAGTGTTTACTGTGTCACCAATAACAGTATACTCCATTCTGCTTGCAGCCCCTATTGTTCCGGCAAGGACAGAGCCTGTGTGCAGTCCTATGCCGAACCGTAACTGAGGATATCCGTACTTTTCAAACTGCACGTTCATTTTTTTGAGGGCTTTGCGCATTTCCAATGCAGCCATATAGGCATCCAGCTGGTGTGTGGGCGACGGCATGGGCGCGCCGAAAATCGCCATGACGGCATCCCCGATATATTTGTTTATCACTCCGTTGTGTGCGGAAATGCATTTTTCAAGCCCCGTAAAATAGGCATTCAGCAGTTTGACAATCCTTTCGCTTTCCATGTTTTCAGAAAGGGTGGTAAAGCCCCTGATATCGCAGAACATCACGGTAACATCTTTCTTTTCCCCTCCCAAAGAAACATTGCCTTTGAGCAGATAGTCACGCACTTGAGGGGAAACGTTGCGACCGAAAATGTCGTTGATATGGACAATTTCCTCTGTTTTTTTCTTTACGTCGGCTTCAAGCGTCTTGTTATAATCCTTTATGAGGCTGAGGTACTTCTGCTCGTCAGTATCATCGATAATCATAAAGTTGAAACCGCGCACACGTTTGCCGTCCATAATTTCATCCCCGGAAACACGGTAGATTCTGCCCCCCGCCTCGTAAAAAAGAACAACAATTTCTTCCGACTCAATGATGGCATCAATCCATGAGTCTATATTTTCTAGCACGCCATTTTTGGAAGATACTGGATTATCTATTTTTATGTTCCGAAGTTCGGGAAAAAACGCCTTTGCCACATCATTGCCTCCAAGGTAATTCCGTTTTTTGTCAAAGGAAAATGTCGCAATTTCCCCCCGCTTTGCATACACATCGATTACGGCATCATCGACAGCGTAGAGCACCATTCGGTCAGCTATCAGCAGGAAGAAAAACTGCGCAAGCACGTAACTTGACGGGATAAAAGCATCTCCGAACGTAAAGATATGTTTCAAGATATAGGCAAGGATGGAAGTTCCCATAAGGGCAATGAGCAGTGAAACTGTTTTCCGTGAAACTGCGTACCGGTTTTTCAGTCCCTGTATAATGGCAATGATGCTGAGCATAAAATAAAAGGCAATCATGACATAATACACAGTATGCACTATGCCGTATTCCTTTATCAGCCGTTCAGTCCCGATACCAACAGGATTGAATGTGACAGTCTTATAAAAAAAATGCAGTTTACTGATTGGCAGCACGAATATGTACAGCAGGGCATTCACACAGAACATAAGGTTATACCATTTCTTCTGCAAATTCCACTTGCACAAATCCAAGATGTTAAAGGTAATAATGAGCAGACCGAAAAAGCCCCCCACATAGGTAACGCTGTTTCCCAGCAGAGCCATGGGCAGTGACTGAGAGACACTCAGAATTGCGTATCCCAAGCAGGATACGGGGAACAGAATGAACATGAGCGTCAGGAATATACTGTACCGCCGGTTCCAGCGGAATGCATAAAACATGCTGAGAAAAACAGAAACGGCAGAAAGAATCAGATAGATGTTCATCTCCACAGCTTTACTGCTTTATTTTTTTAATCTGTACTCGTTCATTGAGCCGGGTATTACTTTATCTTTGCCCGGAACAAAACCTGTCCGTTCATCTTTAGGATAGTTTAAACTGATTAAGAGCCCTCGGCAGATGGTTCCCAGTTTTTCTGCAATCTCTGCCTCTGTAAAACGTGCGGTTTCTATAGCACAGAAAGCAGCAAGACCGTGTGCATACGTCCATAGATTTTCATAAAGCCACTCGGCATCATCCTTTTCCAGCTGGAATATATCCATCACCGTTTGTATAATACGATTCAAATGGCCTTCTTTGTTTAGAAACTCCTTAATTGTTGACCTGTTACTTTTGTTCAAGAAGAGAACTCTGAAAAGAGCCGGCTCTTCCATTGCAAAACGTATGTAGGCAATGCCAAAGCCTTTGAAAGCAGGAACTTGAGAGAAACCTTCTTCTGCGTATTTATTATATAGTTCCCGAGCCTTTTCCACTGCTGCCTCTCTCAGTTCTTCCAGCGTTGCGAAATAATTGAACATGGGGCGGGTAGATGTGTTCATCCGCTTTGCAATTTCTTGTGCCGTGATGGCGGAAACATCTTTGTCCCGAATGATGTCTACTGCTGCCAGAACGATTTCATCCTTTGTTACTTTGAATTTGGGTGCCATAGTGTACTCCGGTTTGAATCTATTATATAACGTATATTGCACCAAAGTCGTTTTGTCAACATCTAAAACCTGCAATCGAAGAAAATTGCAGGTTTCCTGCAAAGAAAGCGTATTGGAGTTACCTGTGCGGGGCTATCGGCTTACCGTAATTGCTTGCACTATCTCTTTAGCAGTGGTAAGGTTTTCAACGTCGGGGGCGATATGTCCGTTGCTGCCGTCAAGAGAACCTGTTCCGGTAAGTGTCAGCTGTATTTCGCCGTTATTGAGCAGTTCATCTGAAAGTTTCGCAGCATACACCACTGAAGGCTGTCCGTTTACTCCCGCATTTTTCTTGGTGTAGAAGCTGTTGTAGTCAAAGCTCGTGTTGAATTCCGCTTTTATCACGTATTTTTTGCCGTCAAGTTCTGTCTGAAAGACAGTTCCTCCTTTTGGGGTAGCAGAGCTTACAGCATCAAGGTGAACCGCTGTTTTACTTGCATTGTACCAGACGGGGAGTGATTCGGGGCGGCCTGATTTCGGGCAGAAAGAAAATGTCTTTTTTGCTGTTTTGGGTGTCGCATACAAGGTTCGTACAAAGGTTCCGTCCTCGTCTTCGAGCCATACGGCAAATTGGGGGGCGCTTTTTGATTTCCAGTGTGTGCCAGCACCGATTGATACGGTGATTGTTTCGGCTGTAAGGGAAAGTGCGCAAAGTGCAGTGATAAGGCACACTAATAAACCTGTTTTCTTCATACTATTTCTCCTATTGATGCTTGCGTTTACACGCAGAATACTTCATTAATCCACATCTGTATAAAGCGTTCGGTGAACGGTATTCCGTTTTTCCAGTAGAAGGAATCTGCTTTTTTCAGAATGACAGATTCACAGCAGCCCCACAGGCCGGAAATCAGTATGCCTATGTCCAAGGCAGGGGTTGCAGATTGCGCCTCCCCTGCGTCGATGGCTTCCTGCAACAGGTGTTCTCCTGTACGGTTGCAGGAGTAGTATTGTTCAAGATATTCGGCTGGCCCTTCATCTGCTGATTTAATTCCCTGCATGACGAGCACCGCTTTGCGCGGATTTGCAAAGCACCAGTCACGGAACGCCCGTATGGCAGCGAGCACTCGCTCTTTCGGTTTTTGTTTCTTTTGCGCTGAATCGGTGATGATTTTGTTCAAATCCAAAATGCAGTCAAGACCAATCGCCTGGAAGAGTTCTGTTTTGTCCTTGTAGTAGTGATAGATGAGTGTAGCCGTTACACCGCACTCACGTGCTATTTCTCTCATGCCGATTTCATCTGGATTTTTGTCCATAAGGAGATTGAGAGTTTTTTCCTTTATGAGCGGGACTATTTCTGGGTTTGCATTACGCATGGTTGGACCTCTTTGTTCCTGCAACAGTGATTTTTCGTACCACTTTGAAGCCTGCAGATTTGAGAATTTCTTTTACCGCACGGATAGCTCCGGTCGATTGCCCGCAGATGTAGTTGAAGGGGAATGGCGTAGTACAGGCTGTCACAATGACTGCTTTTTTACCTTTCTGCAGGGGAATGGGTATGCCGTATTTGGATTCCCCCATCAGAGGGCCGACGAGTCTGTCGAAAAGAATCTTGAGCCTGCCATTCATATTTCCCCAATACACCGGTGTACCCACTACCAGCATATCGCAGGAGTTGATTTCATCTGCGATTCTGTGTGCGTCATCGTGGGGCAGGGCACACGTTCCTTTGCTCCGGCACTGCATGCAGCCGGTGCAGAATGCATGCTGCAATTCACAGATATTTTCCCACATTACGGAACTCTCCGAGTATTTAGCTTCGATTTTTTTGACGATGCGGTTTAGCGCCGTTGAGACGGTTCCTTTTTTTCGAGGGCTGCCGTTTATGACAAGGATGTACACACATGACCTCCTGTACAGTGTTATTCTAACATGGATAATATAACTGTGTTAAATATTTGTCAAGGTGCTCTCGTCCATTAATAACAGATAAGAAAGAAACCGGTGAACAAAGGCGGCAGAAGTTCCTTGAAAAGATACAGGGCTTTCGCCTGTTTGACGCCGACTACATGTTAAAGGCTGTAATCCGTGATATAGTAAAGGAGACGCTGCGACTTTCGGCGCAATCTGTGCTGATTGAATTCACGGGGAGTCAAACAAGGAAAAAATGACCGCATCCGAAACTCTGATGATACGGGAGTTTGACTTATGAGATTATCTTGGACAGTAGTGATATTTATGTTAAAATAATACTATGAAGCGATTGGTCAGTGTTTTATTTGTGCTGGCAGTATTATTGTTTCCGGCAGCTGCACAGAATAGTTTTTTTGATGACTACGTCTATCAGATGTGGAGTTCGTTCGGAGGCTTGTCCGGCACGTCTGCAACAGACATACTGCAGACTTCAGACGGCTTCATCAATATAGGGACGTATGAAGGTCTTGTACGCTTTGACGGTGTTGCTTTTGACACGGTACGGCGGAATAAAGAGAACGGACTGACATTTGCTTCTGTCCGCTCAATACTGCAGGATTCCAATAACAATCTATGGCTGGGCTCCAATGATGAAGGGCTGCAAAAACTCTCTCCTGACGGCAATCTCTCATATACGACGGAAAACGGCTTGCCGAACAATTCTGTTAGGGCTTTAGCGGAGGACCGGTTAGGAAACATTTGGATTGGAACGGCTTCCGGCATAGTGTATCTTACTCCTGAGGGCGATTTCATTACACCCCGCTTTGAATCTGCTGAAAACGGGAAAGCTGTTATCTCTCGTCAACTGTTTATCGATTCCGAAGATACTGTCTGGTTTGTGACCGAAAGCGAAAACGGTCTGTATGTATTTAAAGACGGACTGTTGAAGAATATTCCTGCCTTGGAAGATTTCGGTCCGTATTTTACCGCAGTCACCGAGGATTACAACGGAAATTTCTGGATCGGCATGGGAAATGACGGCATTATCCGGCTAAAAAACGGTACGGCAACTTTGATTCATACGGATACAATTTTGGATTATGTGTTGACGGCTACTATATATCCAAGCGCCGACGGTACAGTGTGGTTCGGTACAGAAAAGGGACTTGCGGTTTACAGCAAGGGGGCCTTCTTTGCGTATACGGGAAGCACGCTGTGCGATGCAATGATAAATAAGATTATCTGTGATCGTGAAAATAATATCTGGGTTGCTACCGACCGGAACGGAGTCGGCAAGCTGACTCACGGCAGATTCAGAATGTATAAATTTGGGGTTACGGTTAACTCTGTTTCGGAAGATTTGTTTGGACGAATGTGGTTTGGAACAGATGAAGGGCTTTTATGCTTCAATCATGACAGACAGGAGGAAAATGAACTCACCGAGTACACAAAAGGGATACGCATACGCCATGTCACCAACGCGAAAAACGGGGATATCCTTGTCAGCTGTTACAGAAAACCCGGACAGCTGCGCTACAAACTGGTTGGAGGGGAACTCCTCAGCTGGACGACGGACGTAGGGCTTTCGGGCGACAGAACTCGTATTGCCATAGAAACTTCCTCGAAAGATGTATACGTGGGGACTACGACGGGACTCAGTGTTATCCATGCCGACGGCAGCATACGGACGTTTGAGCAGGTTGACGGTTTTGAAAACGAATATATTATGTGTCTGTACGAGGATTCCAACGGCATAGTGTGGATTGGAACGGACGGCGGCGGTATCTATCTTATAAAGAATGAAAAAGTCATAGGAAAAATCTCGACTGATGACGGGCTTGCGGGGAATGTTGTTTTTAAAATCTCCCAGGACAGTGAAGGGGTGTACTGGATTTGTACGGGTAACGGCATGACACGGCTTCCCGATTTTGACAGTTCAACAGGGAGTCTTCCCCCTGTGTTTCAGTCAATCGGTTCCGATCAGGGGCTTCGGAGTGATTCCGTGTTTCAGATTTTGCATGACGGTTCTGGAACTGCTTGGTTAACAAGCAATTATGGTATTATGTCTGTTCCTGTTCAGCAGCTTGTTGATGTTGCGGAAGGAAAAATTCCCCAGGTGAGCGTGAAATTTCATAACTTCAATGACGGTTTGAATTCAGAGGGTGCGACGTCAACAGCAATGAGCATTCTGGATCACCGGGGCAGGCTTTGGTTTGCTATGGTTGATGGCGTCGCTTTGTATGCTCCTTCTCGTATTCTTGAAAAACAGGTAAAGCCCTTGGTCTTTATCAACAACATAAAAGTGGATAATGTGGAGATAAAACATCCTTCCAATGAAATAATTCTCGCTCCTGGTACAAAGCGTGTGGAGATAAATTTCACCGGGTTGAGTTTTGATGCTCCAGACCGCATAAAGTTCATGCACCGTCTGAGCAGTTTTGAAGATGAGTACTGTGAACCGAATTTTGCCCGCAGTGTTTCGTATACGAACTTGAAGCCCGGAAAACATACGTTCCAGTTGAAGGTTATCAACGGTGACGGGCTGGAATCTGAAAATTCAGAGACCATTGTATTCGTTCAGAATCCCTATATCTATCAAATGCCGTTGTTCTGGATTTTTATTTCCATAATTGCAGTCCGGGCAGTGTTTTTAATCTTCAAAATGAAACAGCAGGTTGTCATGCGGGAAAAAGCACGTCTTGAGCAGCTCGTTGCTCAGCGGACTCAGGAGCTTAAAAAGGAAATGGAAAAGTCCGACCGGCTGTTACGTTCAATTCTGCCTGACAAGATAGCCGCCGAATTGAAGGATAATATTCACTCGATGGGAAACAACTACCGCGATGTGACTATGTTCTTTTCGGATATTGTGAGTTTTACGAAGCTTTCCAGCGGGCACACTGTCGAAGAGATTGTTTTTTCTCTCAATGACCTTTTCAGCCGGTTTGATGAGCGTGCAAAAGCCATGGGGGTAGAGAAAATCAAGACAATCGGTGACGCCTATATGGCTTGTTGCGGTCTGCCTACGCCCCGTCCTGACCATGCGCATGTAATGATTGATTTTGCGAAAGGTGTGCTTGAGGATTTGGCGAACTACAATAAATTCGCAAATATACAATTTTCGTTGCGCATAGGGCTCAACAGCGGGCCGGTGAATGCTGGTGTAATCGGAAAAACAAAATTCCTGTATGATGTCTGGGGGGATACAGTAAATGTTGCGAGCAGAATGGAATCTGTATGTACTCCTGGCGGCATACGTGTATCGGAAAACGTATATCAGCACCTTAAGGACTCAGATGTCAAGTTCAGCGATCCTATTGAATGTGAAGTAAAAGGGAAGGGGCTTATGACTACCTACGATGTGCTGTTGTAAGAAGGAAAAACCTCAGGCCATTCAACGAACAACCTGAGGTCAAAGGAGAGGAGGATGCAGAAAAGTGTCATGCGCCCTGTGTGCTTGACGCATGCGCAAAAACTGCAATGATTGAACAATGACAGATTTGCTTTTGCATAATCTATAAAGTCAAATGCTTCAGATTTCGGAATGTTACAAAATATTACAAAAAAAAATGTAAAATTTTTCAGTGTGTCCAATATCTGCTTTTCTATTGCTCTTTTTGCATAAATATGTAATAATAATGCATATTCTTTAATTAGAAGCGAGGCTCTGAGTATGTCTAAAATGCGTGGATCCTACACAGCTATGATTACGCCGATGAACGGCAACGGCTCTGTAGACTATGAGGGTTTCAGAAAAAATGTAGTATTCCAACTGGAGCAGGGCATTGATGGTATTCTGCCGCTGGGTACAAGTGGCGAGACACCGACCCTTGATGAGGATGAGGAAGACGAAATCATCAAAATTGCTATTCCTTTGGTCAAGGACTGGAACAAAGAGCACGGAAAAGATGTGAAAGTCGTTTTGGGGGCCGGCAGCAACAACACAAGGGATGCAGTGCGCTATACTGAGCGTGCGCTGAAAGCTGGTGCTGATTATGCGTTGGTTGTTACTCCTTACTATAATAAACCGAGTGATGAGGGAATTTTCAGACATTTCGAAGCTGTCTCCAAAGTCGGTATTCCGATTGTCGTCTACAATATACAGGGACGCACCGGTAAAAACATTTCTGTACCGCTCTTGGAGCGGATTGCGGAACTGCCGAACATTGCTGCAGTGAAGGAGGCAAGCGGCAATATCAGCCAGATGATGGAAGTGATAGAAAAAATCGGTTCCAAGCATCCTGACTTTGCGGTGATGAGCGGGGACGATGGTCTGACGCTGCCGATGATGGCTGCCGGCGGGGACGGTGTTATCTCTGTTGTGACGAATTTGATTCCGGCTTTGATGACGGAGTTGGTTCATGATTGTTTGAAAGGTGATTTTACGGCGGCTCGCGCTCTGCACTACAGGCTGCAGCCTTTGTTCCGTGCAGCGTTCTGCGACGGAAATCCGTCAAGCATCAAATATGCCATGAACTGCAAGGGGCTTCCTGCAGGAACATGTCGTTTGCCGTTGGTTGAGGCTCGTCCTGAGGCTCAGGAAATTATCAAGAAAGCGTTGCAGGAGTGTAGGGTATGAGTGAAAGGATTCCTGTTGGTGTACTCGGTGCCACCGGTATGGTCGGACAGCGGTACATAAAATTGTTGGAAAATCATCCGTGGTTCAAGGTCACCTATGTTGCGGCTTCTCCCCGCAGTGCAGGAAAACCGTATCGCGAAGCGGTGGAGAACCGTTGGCTGATTGGTGCTGATATCCCGTCTGATGTGGCTCCGCTTATTGTTGAGGATGCTAACGATGAAAAGAAGGCTTTGGGCAAGTGCCGCTTTGTTTTCAGTGCGCTTGAGATGGGCAAAGACGAGATAAAGGCTTTGGAAGGGCGGTATGCGGCGGAGGGAATTCCTGTCGTTTCTAATGCCAGTGCAAACCGTTGGACTGAAGATGTTCCGATGCTTATTCCTGAAATCAATTCATCTCACTTGGACATTATTGCAAAACAGAAGGCTCACCACGGGTGGGACAAGGGCTTTGTCGCTGTAAAGCCGAACTGCTCGTTGCAGACCTACATGATGCCGCTGTATGCGTTGATACAGGCTGGGTATCCGGTCAAGCGTATGATTGTCACAACCTTGCAGGCTGTCAGCGGTGCCGGCTATCCTGGCGTACCGAGCTTTGATATGATTGACAATATCGTCCCGTATATCGGCGGGGAAGAAGAGAAGACTGAAAAGGAGTGTCTGAAGATTCTCGGGTCTGTTTCCGGTGATGTCATTCAGAACGCAAGTCTTCCTGTCGTCAGCTCCACTTGTACCCGTGTTTCTGTAATTGACGGACACACTGCTACAGTCAGTCTGGAGTTTGATTTGCCGGAAGATAAAAAGCCGTCCCTTGAAGAAATTGAGCGGGTTTGGACTTCATTCCGTTCTGTTCCTCAGGAGTTGAACCTTCCTTCTGCCCCTGAGCACCCGATTGTTGTTCGTCATGAGGTGAACCGCCCGCAGCCGCGGCGTGACAGGGAGACAGAGAAGGGCATGGCATGTGTTATCGGCAGGCTCAGAAAATGCTCTGTCTTTGACGTTAAGTTTGTGGCGCTGAGCCATAACACGAAACGTGGTGCTGCCCTTGGCGGCATTCTGAACGCGGAACTCCTTAAGGCTAAGGGATTCTTTGACTGAACTGTAGTTTTCCAATAAATTGATATATTTGGGTCCGGTGTATGACACGCCGGATTCTTTTTTTGTCCTGTATTCTCTGTGTCTGTACTGTTGCACATGAGCGGTTTTTCTTCTATTATACAGGAATGAATTTCTCGTCCTTCCTGAAATTAGTTGTGCAGCTCATCGGCAGTTTAGGGTTTCTTTTGTACGGCATGAAAATGATGAGCGATGGTATTCAGAAGAGTGCAGGCAACAGGCTGAAAAAAGCGCTTGGATTTATGACCGGCAATCGATTCCTTGCTCTTCTGACAGGTATGATTTTGACGATGATAATCCAGTCGTCAGGTGCAACCACAGTTATGGTTGTTTCCTTTGTCAATGCAGGTCTTTTGACGCTCACTCAGTCTGTGGGTGTCATCTTTGGTGCGAACATCGGCACAACGATTACTGCATGGATTGTTGCCTTGTTCGGTTTCAGTTTTTCTATTTCTTCATTTGCTATTCCTATATTCGGCTTTGGTTATATCCTTTCTGCTGTAAAAAAAATACATAAAGAAAACTTGGGACAGGCTCTGATGGGGTTTGCGCTCTTATTCTGTGGTCTGGATATGCTTTCAAGCACGGTTTCACCGGATTCAGGAAATCTAAACTTTATGTCTGCGCTGGATGACTGGGGCTTTTTAAGTATTTTGATTGGTGTCGTTATCGGTATACTGATAACGGCATTGCTTCATTCTTCCTCAGCGACCACGGCAATTGTTATAACTATGGCGTTCAACAAACTGCTTTCCTGGGAGTTTTCTGCAAGTATCGTCATAGGCAGTGAAATCGGTTCTACAATTGATGCTGTCCTTGCCGCTTGGACCAGCAAGGATAACGCAAAGCGCGCCGCTTTTATACACGTTATGTTCAATGTAGTTATGGCTGTTCTGGCGATAGTGTTCTTTACGCCGTTGCTTCGCTTGGTTGATTTCCTCGTACCGGGGACAGTGGATTCAAACATCACCTATCATATAGCCATGCTTCATACCACGCTGAAGACGGTGATGGCTCTTGTTTTACTGCCGTTTACACATCAAATTGCGGGATTTGCAGAGCAGATTATCCGCAGCAAAGAGGTTGAGCAGAAAAACGTCTATGTGTTGGAGTTCAGCGAGACTGGTGGAAAAGAGAATGCGGCAGCCTATCTTTTGCGTGCTGAAAAAGAGATATCTGACATGGGGGATTTGGTCGGAAAGATGTTCCGACGGGTTCAGACCGGTTTTACTGATAGAACAGAAAACTTCATTGCAAAGCATTTCCAGACACTCACCGAGCAGGAGGATTATGCTGACCAGATGAAGGAACAGTTGACAAAGTATTTGGTTGCCTGTTCCCGCCTGCCGCTTTCCGAAAGCCAGTCAGGGGATATCAGCCGTAAGATGCAGATTGTTGATGATTTGGAAAGCATGAGTGATGAGTGTTACAGCATTGCTGTCCTGCTTAAGCGGACTATTGACAAGAATATGAGGTTTACAGAGGAGGATTTGAACCGTCTTGTTCCGTATATGTCGCTTGCCGGCAAGTCCTTTGAGGTTGTCCGTGCCGGTATGGACAACAAAGTCGGTGAAGCCCAGTTTGCACAGGCTCAAGGAATTGAGGATGATATCGATGCCCAGCGCAAGAGTCTTAAAAAGGTTGCGCGGAAGCGGCTGGAAGAAGGAGCGGATGTCAAGACTGAGCTCTTGTACATTGACTTGGTGCGTCAGATAGAAAAATTTGGTGACAGGGCTTACAGCATCAGTGAAGCGCTCAGTCAGTCGGAGGCATAACGTAACACATTGTCTGATGCCAATCTGATGTGACAGCAATAAAAAACCGGGCGGTTAATCAATCCGTCCGGTTTTTATTTTTATATCATATGTGTACTGCTGTCAGCGCGCATATTCAATGATTCGGGTTTCACGTATCATGGTCAGCTTTATGCGGCCGGGATACTGCAAATCAGTTTCAATCTGCTTTGCAATCTGCTTGGACAGGTTGCGGACCTGCTCATCAGAAATCTTTTCGTTGTTGACCAAAATCCGCAGTTCGCGTCCGGCTTGAATAGCGTATGCCTGTTCAACGCCAGGGAACTTCTTTGCGGTTGCCTCAAGGTTTTCAAGCCTTTTGATGTAGTTGTCCACCGTTTCGCGACGTGCACCCGGACGTGCTGCGCTGATTGCATCCGCAATCTGCACAAGCACCGCCTCAATGGTCTGCGGTTCGCAGTCGTTGTGGTGCGCTGCTATAGCATTGACAACCCGCGGATCCTCTCCCATCTTGCGCGCCATGTCGGCTCCGACTTCTGCATGGTTCTGGTCGGTATCAGCTTCGGCACCCTTTCCTATATCATGCAAAAGTGCTGCACGCTTTGCAAGCTCCCGGTTTGCTCCTATTTCCGAAGCAAGCATGCTTGCAATCTCTGCTACTTCCTTTGAATGTGTCAAAACACTCTGTCCGTAACTGGTGCGGAAGTAAAGACGTCCGATTGCCCTCACTCCGTCTTGGCTCATGTTGTGGAGGCCGAGGTCGAACAAGGCTTTTTCACCTTCTTCGTATATCTTCTGCTGTACTTCGCGGGTAACTTTCTGGACAATCTCCTCAATGCGTGCCGGGTGGATTCGTCCATCTGTTATAAGCCGTTCAAGCGATTCCTTTGCAATCTCTTTTCTGACGGGATCAAAACAGCTGATGACAACTGCTTCCGGTGTGTCGTCGATGATGATGTCTACCCCTGTCAGAGTTTCGAGCGTGCGGATGTTGCGTCCTTCGCGTCCGATGATTCTGCCCTTCATTTCATCGCTTGGCAGTGAAACTGTCGCGATGGTCAGGTCGCTTGTCGTTTCAGTCGCAAGCCGTTGCATAGCAGTTACAAGCACTTCCTGCGCTTTTTTCTCTGCAACGAGCTGTGCTTCCTGATCAATTTTGTTCAGCAAGGCCTGTGCGTCATGGCGCGCGTCGTTTTCAAGGCTCTTTATGATAAGCGCCTTTGCTTCTTCTGCTGTCAACCCGGAAATGCGCTCCAATTCGGTGCGGAGGTTTTCCTCCTTTTCCTTGAGCGCTTCTTCCTTTCGGGTCAAGGAGGCGTCTCGGCTGGCGAAATCTTTTTCTCTTTTTTCGAATTCCTGATTTCGCTGTTCAAGAAGCTCTTCTTTCTTGTTCACGCGGTTCTCATAAGACTGCAATTCCTTGCGCCGCTCGCGGTTCTCCCGTTCCTGCTGGTTTCGGTCCTGAATGAGTTGTTCTTTTGCTTGAAGCAGCATCTCTTTTTTCTGAGCTTCTGCTTCTTTTATGGCATCCTGTCTAACGCGGTCTGCTTTCTGCTCGACTGCGGAAAGTTGAAATCTGGCATAAATCCAGCGAATAGTCCATCCAAGAACAATTCCTGCAACGGGGAGAATTATGTACAATGCTTTCATACATATCTCCATTTGTTATAGAATTATTCCTATTTATACTAAAGTATTCTGATAGTAATGTCAAATAGGTAACAAGGGGTTTTGGAAAAATACTTGCTGGTACATTGCTCCGGTGCTGTTGATTTTTCTTGAAAGTGGATATATTGTTAGTGAGTAGATGATGGGTGTTAATACATTTATAGAGCATGCGCTCAAGATGCAGGAATCTTCATTCACCTTAAAAGATTTTTCAAAATTTCTTACAGAGATGGGAATACCCTGTCCTAAAAAAGAATTGAGGGCGGTGCTTGAACAAAGCCCAGAGGTCTTTCAGCTTGACAACGGTTTGTACATTACTAAGGCAGGTTTTTTTTCTGGGCGTCTGTTCAGTATCTGTCCGACGGCACAGGAGTATGACGCCGGTGTCTTGGTTCCCGGTGACCGGTGCATGCCGTTCGTTGACAGTGAATTGTATACTTCCAAACTTCAGTTTGTTATAGACGGAACCACTTTGCCGTACAAACAGGCTTCGTTCGACAGTGATACTGCAATTGATATGTTCATGTTCTATGGCGAGGAATATGCGCCTCAGTACATTGCCGATGATGAAGCGAATGCAGGCTGTCGGGAAATTTTGCTGTCGGAAGGCTTGTCAAACAATGTCTCTCTGACAGGAATCGACATCAGTCTCTTAAAAGAGAAATACAATCTGAAGCGGGGTGGTAGACTGCTGTGCAAAGTTTTGAGCCGTTGGGATGGGGTCGTTGAAGTCTGCGTTGAAGGAGACGGCGAAAACCGCTTTGACTTAGGTGAAAATGGCGAGAAGCGCCTTTTCTGGTATGAGGTGCTGGAGAATGCTTTTTTGGAGGCTTTTGAAGCGGAAGGCCCTTGTGAGTGTATAGAAGCTCAGATTGTATCTGTTTTTTACCATAACGTGGATGCATTGTGCGTGCCAGAGTGTGGTTCATTGGAGGAATTCATCAATCGGTATGCCAAAAAAGTCGGTATAGAGTCGTATGGCGTTGAGACACGTCTTTGGTATAAGGGGCAGAACCCTCCGTTTGTTGGTGCCTGGAACAAAAATCATATAGAGACAGCCATTTCGCAACTGAACAGGTCTTTGACCTGGGGGCAGCACGTCCCCTTCGTCTTGGAGCCGGATATCCTTGATTTATATGTTCTTAATATGCTGTATTTGAAGGATTCCGCAATATCGGCGTTGCCGGAATACATATATCCTTCTGATTATGTATTTGACCGCGGCGAAAGAGAGTCTTTCGTTGCAGATATGACCAGACGGCTGGAAACGTATAGGAAAACATATAACTGGTTTGCAGATCAAAGCGTTGGTCCTTTGCGTTGCAAGGCGTTGGACTTATTCCGTTCTGTCAGTTTTATAATATACAAGGTGGATTGCTTTCGGGGTGATATGGCTAAGATTCCGCAACAGGAACTGGTGATATTGTCTCAGCTGTACAGTCATCTGTCCCAAATACTCGACATGTGCATGGACAGCAATTCTGCCGAAGCAGAACGGAATCTGGAGGAAATTCCGGTTATGATGACATCGCTTGATGGTATGCGGTATAATCTCGAAGATGTTGAAGATGTCTTGTTGGATGCGTTGGATGAGCGCTGTATAAATTCTTTTAAGGTGGTGAAGTGATGATAGATGCGGAATCTTTGTGCGAAATGATTCGCAAAGGTGGTGTTATTACATCTGTTTCGGGTGAGACTTTGGAGTCCCTGTATGCTGATGTTGTTCATAAAATCGCTGTTCCTGCAGGAGTGTCGACAGAAGTTCTTCTGTCTGAAATGTTGGAACGTGAGAAAATTTTGAGTACAGCTGTCGGGCATGGGGTGGCGATTCCTCATCCGCGCAAACAGCTGGTGGCTGATGAGAGTGACCAGCGTGTGTGTATATGCTTTCTTGAAAAGCCATTTGATATGCATGCTCCCGACAAGCATGCGGTGTCTGTACTGTTTGTCCTGCTTACTTCGGTTGCCGGCAGTCACTTGGAGATTCTTTCTGCCATCGCATCGCTGTTGCAGAAAAGTGAATTCAAAAAAATACTGGATACAAAACCTGACGAGGAAACATTGATTGGTGCTGTAAAGCAGTTCTGGTGATTTTTATCTTTTCCGCTGTTTGGGCTTTATTTTGGTTGCAATATTTCAGTTTACGCTGTAGAATGTAAAAGTTGATTTATACCCATGAAAATTGGAATACATAGTTATACAAGGAGAAATTAATGGATACTAAAGGTCTTGAGGCTGTTGCGCTTTCTATCCGCAGCCTTTCAATGGATGCCATTCAGAAGGCAAATTCAGGACATCCCGGTCTTCCTCTTGGTGCGGCAGAAATTGCCGCTACTTTGTACGGTCAGATAATGAAACACAATCCGAAGGACAGTGCATGGGTTGACAGAGATAGATTCGTTCTTTCTGCCGGGCATGGTTCCATGCTCTTGTACTCCATCCTCCACATTGCAGGATATAAGGTTTCGCTCGATGACGTAAAGTCTTTCCGCCAGGTTGGTTCAAATTGTCCGGGACATCCTGAAGTCGGAGTGACTGACGGCGTGGAAGCGACCTCTGGTCCACTCGGACAGGGAATTGCTGTTGCTGTCGGTATGGCTGTTGCAGAATCTATGCTTGCTGCACGCTTCAATACTCCTAAGCATACTATTGTCGACCACTATACATATACCTTGGTGGGTGAAGGATGCCTTGAGGAGGGCGTTTCTTCTGAAGCTTCTTCTTTGGCGGGAAATCTCCACCTTGGCAAGCTGATTGCCTTCTACGATGAGAACAAGATTTCTATTGATGGAAGTACTGACATCACCTTTACTGATGATGTTCAGAAGCGGTATGAGTCCTACGGATGGCAGGTTCTCCGCGGCTCCATGTACAACATCGGCGAGATAATCGATCTTGTTGAAACAGCAAAACGGGAAACGAATAAGCCGTCGCTGATTATCTTGAAGTCTGTCATTGGAAAGGGCGCTCCGAAAGAAGGAACTGCTGATGTGCACGGCGCGCCGCTCGGAGAGGAAGGCTGTGTCGAGGCGAAGAAAAAGCTTGGACTGCCTGCAGACAAGACGTTCTATGTCGTGCCGGAGGCGTACAAATATTTTGAAGAGCGCAACAAGGAGCTTGCAAAGGCTGAAGAGAACTGGAAACAGACCTTCGATGCTTGGAGCAAAGAGAATCCTGAGCTTGCAAAAAAATGGGATGCATACTGGAACCACAAGCAGACGGCAGAAGTTCCCGCCCCTTCGTATAAGGTTGGCGACAGCCTTGCGACACGTGCGGCAAGCGGAAACAGTTTGAACTGCATGGCTGACCGTTTCGAATGGTTGGTCGGTGGTTCTGCTGACTTGCAGGCACCAAACAAGACAAAAGTAAAGAAGGATGACGGTACATACAGTCCTGCAAACCGCAAGGGACGCACTATTGAGTACGGTATTCGCGAGTTTGCAATGAGCCAGGTTATGAGCGGCATCAACCTTCATGGAGGATTGCGCGCATTTGGAGCAACATTCCTCGTGTTCTCTGATTATCTGCGCGGTTCTCTCCGTGTTGCAGCGCTCAGCAATATTCCGAATATCTACATCTTTACTCACGATTCGATTTATGTTGGTGAAGACGGTCCGACACATCAGCCGATTGAGACCCTTGCCGCTCTCCGCGTTATTCCGAATGTTCAGGTATTGAGACCGGGCGATGCAGAGGAATCTCAGGTTGCTTGGGAGATGGCGCTCGAAAGCACAAATCACCCTGTGTGCATGGCATTTACAAGACAGAATCTTACGGTGTACGAAAAGGACGATAAGGACTGGCAGAAGACTGCCCGCCGCGGTGCCTATATTGTAAAGAACGGAGGAGATGCTCCTGATATTACAGTGTTCGCAACTGGTTCTGAAGTCAATATGGCTCTTGAAGCTGCAAAACTTGTTCCTGGAAAGAAGATCCGCGTTGTTTCTGTTCTTGATAAGAATCTCTTCGAATCTCAGGACGAAGCTTTCCAGAAGTCAATCTGTGGTGGGGCAAAGCGTACTGTTGTCGCAGAAGCAGGAGTTCGCTTTGGATGGGAAGGATACGCAAAGAAAGAAGACCTCTTTACAATCAACAGGTTCGGTGAATCTGGTCCTGCAAACAAAGTTGCAGCGGACTTGGGCTTTACCGCTGCAAAACTTGCAGAATTGCTTGCCAAGTAAAAGTTTTCTTTGGTAGTTTTAATAATATAGAAGAAAGGGGGTCGACTAACGCCCCCTTTCTTGTGGCAACGGGAATCTCTAAATTCCTTTTCTTATATTACTAATATAGGTTTCCGTAAAATATGATATCCACTGTTAATGTAAGTATTTATTTCATGGATATACAATCTTTTACATGGATCGTACTGGTGATACAAGCGAAGGGGTTATAAAACTGACTGTAGAAGATTTAAAGAGAATTGTCTCTTTCAATATCCGCAGAAGGAGGGAAGCTCTTGGAATGACTCAAGAAAAACTTGCTGAATGTGCGGGGCTTTCAACAATAGCGATTTCCAAACTTGAGAATATGCTTGAATGGCCGAAAGCTGAGACGATGGTAGCGTTGAGTTCAGCTCTGAATGTTGATCCTTGGAGATTTCTGTTTGATGGGGAGCAGGCCCATTCTATTCCCTTTAGTGTTATGGCATATACGATAGATCAGATGAAAGAATGTATGTATGAAATTCTGAAAAATCAAATGAAAATTCCGAGTGAATCTATATATAAGTATATGCATGAATCAAAGGGAGATAAATAAACGCTGGGCTTGAATATTTTGCTTGACAAAGACTCTTAAAATTCTGTATTATTGAGCGATATCGATATATTTGGAGGATAGTCATGGCTGGAGCCAGTAAGAACTCTCGTACGACTGTTGCAACACAAAAATTCATCCACGAAGGATGTGGCGGCGAAATTACAATGAAGACAATCTTTGAAAAGGGCAAGCTCAAGAATGTCGCTGAGTGCCAGAAGTGCAAGCGTGTAGAGCGCAGACCGAAGGATTTCAAGTAATTTTTCCAAAAAACGTTTCTGGATGTACACATCTGGACACGGATTGTTTTCAATTAATTGAATAAAAAGAGGCCGTCTGTTGATGACGGTCTTTTTTATTGGATAAATAAATACAATACAAGAATTTAGCACTTGACTATATTTTTTTTATTGTATAATATAATTCCAAGTTTTTGTTTGGGGGTATTCCTTTGTCAGTAAAGAAAACATCTGCAGAGAAAAGGCACGCTCAGAGTGAAGTTCGTCGCCTTCGCAATAAAGCAGTTAAGTCCCGCTGCCACACAGCAGTGAGAAAGTTTATGGAAGCCGTGCAGAGCAAGGATAAGGCTCTTGCCGAGGAAAAATACAAGGTTATGCAGTCTGAATATGACAATGCATATCGCAAGGGTGTCTTGAAGCGCAATTCTGTTGCACGTAAGAAGAGTCGCATGGCAAAACTGTATAACAAGGTTTTTGTGACTCCGGCTGCTGCTAACTAAAAAAAACAGGGTGTCGGTTTCGGCATCCTGTCATTTCTTTTTATATTTTTGGTGAAGCGGGGGTCGTATGGCTGAAAAGAAAATTACAAAGTATGATTTGGTTGAGGCTGTATACCAGAGCACAGAATGTGAAAAGAAACTTGTTCAGGACGTCATAGAGAATCTTTTGCTTCAATTGAAAGAATCTCTGAAAGATGGTTATACCATAGAGCTTCGCGGGTTCGGAACGTTTGAACCTCGTCTGCGAAAGGGGCGTGTGAAGGCTCGAAATCCGAAGACTGGGGAACAGCTTTCAGTTGCACCTCATTATGTAGCGGCATTCCGCTCCGGTCAAGATTTAAAAAAAGCTTTATGGAATCTGCCTGTAGGATTGGACGACTAGGGGTAGATGACTTTTTTTTATATCGCATTGAGCGCATTTCTCTTTGCGGTTTCTCATCCTAATGTTTTGCTGCGCAACGGTTTTCCGTTGTGCGCTTTCTTTTTTATGACGCCGGTCTTTTTTGTTTTGCGGCGTTCGTCATTGAAAAAATCCTTTCTTTTTGGATGTTTCCACGGTTTTATTTTTTATTTGTTGTTTGCTTATTGGGCTTTCTACAACTATAGGGAACTGTATCTCCTTGCACTAGTTTTGCTGTCGGTGTGTACCGGAGTTGTTTTTCTTTGTATGTCTTTGCTGTCCCGTTGGTATGAGCGGTGGTGTTTTTATATCATGGCTCTGGTGTGGTGTGTTTTTGAATACCTGCGTACTTTGGGTCCTTTGGGGTTGAGTTATGGGATTGCCGGTTACACACAGTGGAAAAATCCCTTGATGCTTAGTGTCTCTTCTGTCACTGGTATTTGGGGAGTGTCTTTTTTCTGTGTCTGTACCTCTGCTTGTGTTGCAGATATATGGCGGTGTGCGAGGGAGAAAAAACGTCTGTCTTTTCGCTTTTTTATGCTTCCTTCTGTTTTGACTGTAATTTTTGCAGTTTGTGTCTGCTGCTCCCTATGGCAGTGGAAAACTTTTTCTGCACAGAATATGCGAACAATTAGGGTTGTTGCGGTTCAGAATAATACGGATTCCCGAAAATACAATGGCGATGTATACAAGCGGGATATACGCATGCTCGAGCAACTTACAAAAGAGGCGCTTGAAGTGCATCCCGATGCCGATTTTGTTATATGGCCGGAAACAGCTGTTGTTCCACCGATTGTATATCATTACGGAGCAAAAGTTGATTTTTCGCGGTACAATACTATCTATGATATGCTTCTTTTTATGTCGGACTCCGATGTTGCGTTTGTACTGGGCAACCAGCATTCTGTTGCAGGAGATTCCGGCCGGAAGGATTATAATGCTGCATTAGTCTTTGACGGGAAGGGGGCCTGTATTCCTCCTTCCCCTGAGGTGTACGAAAAAATCCATCTGGTCCCCTTTTCTGAATCGCTGCCGTTTTTCCATTTGCTAAAGCCTGTGTATGATATAGTTGTCAAAGATAGGAGCCGTTACTGGGAAGCAGGGAAGGATTTTCGTGTGTTTGAAACAAAAGGGGTTGCTTTCAGTACTCCGATCTGTTTTGAAGATACCTTCGGATCGTTTTGCAGGCAGTATGTTAAAAATGGTGCGCAGGTGTTGTTTAATTTGTCCAATGATTCGTGGTCTGCTTCCTCTGTGTGCCAGCGCCAGCATCTTTCTATGGCTGTCTTCAGAAGTTCAGAAAACTGTATTCCGTCTGTGAGAAGCACTGCAAGCGGGATTTCCTGTGTCATATCCTCTGATGGGAAGGTGGTGGTTCAGGCTGAAGAGTTTGCTCCGACTTGGGTGTATGGGGAACTTGCGGTTCCGGAGCTTCCTGTTTCTAATTCTCAACGGGGGAGCTTTTACACCCGGTACGGAGATTTTTTTGCTGTTGTGCAGGTAATCCTTGTGTCTTTGCTTTTTCTTCTGCGCCTTGCAAAGACGGTGAAAAATGGAGTATTATAGTACATTATGGCAAAAGATACAGAGTCTGTGACAGAGTTTGGTGTGACCACTCGGTTTGACGGCAAACTTATTTGTACAGGTGTTTTAATCATAAGCGGCAAGTTTAACGGAACTATTGAATCCTCAGGGGATTTGGAGATAAGTAAAAGTGCTGAATGTACGGTGGATACAATGTCAGCGAAGTCGGTTGTTGTGTCGGGACGCGTTACCGGCGATATTGAAGGTCGTGAACGCGTTGAACTGTGTAAAGGCAGTGCTGTAAAAGGTGATATAAAAACTACTAATCTCCGCATCGCTGATTCCGTTGAATTCGAAGGCAGTGTTTCTATGCTGGAAGATGAGCCGGAGATAGATTTGTTTGCGTTGGGGTCTGAAGAATTCAAGCAGGCCTTGGTCAGAAAAACGTCTGAGGTTCGTTGATCGTGCTTGATGTCTATATAATTAGGCACGGGGAGACGGATTGGAATAAGGAGAAACGGGTTCAAGGCTCTACCGACATACCTTTGAACGAGTTTGGGGAACGGCTTGCTCGTGTAACGGCGGACGGGCTCCGCAATGACGGAATCCGTTTTGACTGTGTGTATTCAAGTCCCCTTAACCGGGCATATAAAACTGCCCAAATCCTTACGGAAGGTACCGGACTGGAAATCATAAAAGATGAGCGGATTACGGAGTTTTCTTTCGGAAAGGCAGAAGGATTGACGTGGGATGATTTCGATACGAATCCCTCATATGCCGACGTCGCGAAAGTTTTTTCTGACCCGTTGCATTATGTCCCTGAAAACGGAGGGGAAACGTTTGAACAGGTTATTGCCAGAGCAGAAGATTTTCTGGAGCGTGAGATACGACCGTTAGAGGGAATGTGTAAATCCGTCCTTGTTTCCTGTCATGGAGCCATAACACGTGCTCTGATGCTGTGTGTAAAGCATATTCCTCTTGAGCAGTTCTGGAAAATATATGAACCTAATTGTGCGGTCAATCTTGTGAAACTGAAAGATGGTGTTTTTCGGGCTGTCTATACGGGGAAGATTTATTATAAGGCACCTCGGCCTGGTATTGTCTAATCCTTGCGTGTCGTTTACTGTCCTGCTGCTTACAGCAGAAAAGCATTATGTTGCCGATGTCATAATTCGGACTGACGTTGTTGAGCATCAGTCTTACAGGATGAATGCCTGAGCTGTAATAAAAAGCAAAGAACTTTCCGCTGCAGTGTAGTCCGGGGAGTCGGCAATGCAGGAGCCCGGGAAAGGCGGAACCGGACTTACCGTTCTGCCACTTCCGTCTGCCCGAATTCCGCCAGCAGTTTATTGAGGTACTCGCGGTCAGAAATGGCTCTGTCCATGTCCTCTGTTCGTCCTGAATCGCGTAACTTTGCAAACAGCATCGTCATCGTATTGATACCGTCGGTTCTGCCTGCTATTCTTCCGTCGTTCCATACTCCGTCGCTGTAATTGCACAT
>CADBRT010000018.1 GCA_902797055.1 uncultured Spirochaetaceae bacterium | reverse complement strand
TGAACAAAGGTGACTGCCATACCTGCTGCACCTGCGCGTCCTGTACGTCCGATTCTGTGTACATAGGTTGGTCCGTCAAACGGCAGGTCGTAGTTTACAACGTGAGTGATGCCCGTGATGTCTATGCCGCGTGCTGCAACGTCTGTCGCCACAAGGACGCGTGTTTTTTTTGAGCGGAAGCGGGCAAGAATTTTTTCTCGCTGCCCCTGCGGAATATCGCCGTGAAGAGCTGCTACCTGATAGCCTTTTTCATCGAGTGCTTTGGAAATTGTATCTGCGTCTGATTTTCGCTGTACGAAGACGAGACCATAGAAATCAGGAGAAATATCGATGAGGCGGACGAGTGCCTCTATTTTTTCGGTCTGTCTGAGGACCCAGTATCTTTGCTCAATCAGCAGCGGTTCCTCGTCGTGCCCTTCCTCTTCGACAATCTCATAATCACCCATGAATTTCTGTGCAATTTTGAGAATTGGAGCAGGGATTGTTGCACTGAACAGCAAGACTCGACAGTCTGGGTTTGCCTGGTCAAATATGTTCTCGATGTCGTCGACGAAGCCCATGTCGAGCATTTCGTCTCCTTCATCGAGGATGAAGTAATCGATTTTGCTTATGTCCAGTACACCGCGGTCCATCAAATCCATGACGCGCCCTGGTGTTCCGACTACAATTTCAACACCGCGTTTCAATTCTTTTATCTGTCCGGAGTATGATGAACCGCCGTAGACGACCGTCGAGCGGGGATATCTGCCTGTTGTAAAGGTTTCCATCTCTGTCGCGGTCTGCATTGCAAGTTCACGTGTCGGCTCGAGGATAATAGCCCGTACGTTGTCGCTTGCTTCGCGGAGTCTCTGTACGAGCGGGAGTCCGAATGCTGCGGTCTTTCCTGTTCCTGTGCGTGCGCGGGCGATTACGTTCGCTTCACCATTTAAAAGCCTCGGTATGGCAAGCACCTGGATTGGTGAAGGGTGTACAAAGCCTTTCTTTTTGATTGCTTCCAGTGTTATTTCGTCCAGTCCGAGGTCTGCGAATGATATTTCATCGCTTTCTTCGGAATCTAAATCTTCTGCTTCGTCGGTTTCTTCTGCAGTTGAAATTGAAATCTGGTCTTCGGTGGAATTGTCTGTTGACAATACATCAATAGGCTGTGTTTCAGACACAGTCTGCTCATTGAGAGTCGTTTCTTCCATTATGGTTCCCCTGCGCACATCTGCGCACCTGCATGAAAGTCGAGTACCGCATAATGAAAAAATTGTAACGAATATAGGATTTTTCCAATCGCTAGAAGATTTTCCTCTCTACCGTTTGCGGCAAGAGACTTGTCATGATATGTAAATGTAGTTATTTGCATATAGTACTGTTTTTTGCGATATGTTGCAAGACAAAAACGTTTGGTTTGTCTATTTTTTTTGTACAAAAAGGGAAAATCAAAGCAACTATATAAGAGAGAGGTAGGTATGAATCTGTTGCGACAATTTTTCTTTTTAGTTGTGCTTCCTTGCTGTTTTGTTTTTGCGGAACAGGAAAACTGTGTGAAAACCTTGCAGGACAGTTTCAGAGGTGTTGATTTCTATACAGGTACGGGGATAAAGGATGTTTCAGGAACATACAGTCTCAACGATACCGCTGGAATAGGGGTTCGCTTTGATGATTTCAAGTGCATTGTGTCGTGCTCATCAGACAAATCGGTGCGTTGCGGTTTGTCATTTCATGTCCCCCGCCGTTGCTTCCGCTATGACACAACCTTTTTTGCCGGAAATCTTCGTTTTAGTGGTGCGCTTTCAAGGCTTAAACACCCATGGTTTTCATCCAGTTCTGTGATGAAATCGTGTTCTCTGCTTTCTCCGGGCATAGAGCCTGCACTGCCAAGTTTTACATCGGTAAAAAAACCGGTATCCTGTGCGCTAAAATGTCTGTCTCCTTCATTCAGTTTTTTCCTTCCGTCTTTTGATATAGCCGTGAGTGAAGACGGCGAATTGTATGTAAGTGCGTTTAAGCGGTTTAATTTTCAGAATCTGTTGCGCCTGTCGCTTTCCTGCACGAAGGCGTCTTTTCGTTATGGCGTTCAGCCGTCAAAATCTTGGTTTTATAAGAAGAGACCGTTCAAAACAAATGCTTATTCTTCGGGAGATTTTGAATGCGGAATAGCGGTTTTAGATGTATTCAAATCATTTTCTGCGATTGGATTCAGTGAAAGTCCTTTCGATGGGCTTTCTGGAAGTGGTTTTTGGGGAAGAAGTGAAAATCAAATTTCGTTGAACGGATTTTCTTTCAGATTTTCAATCTTTAAAGATTTTGACAGGGCTCTGATACTTCCTGGAGGGAAAACTATGAATATTCACAGTCAATATTTGATAAATCCAAAAATCTCATTTGATTCAGAAAACGCGGCGTTTAAATTAGGGATTCTGTTGGAGCAGGAAGAGAAGGAACAACAAAACGGAAAAATCAAAGAAGAGATGGTCTCGTATTCTTTGAAGCTAGGTTCATCGTTTTCAATCTTTCGGTGCAAGGTTGCCGCTGAATTTTCAAATAATTTTTGTACAGATAGGACTTCAGTATCGGAAAAAGCGAATGTTCGTTTTTCGTACAAAGGAAACAGACTTGTTTCAACGACTTCTCTTTCTGCTCTGTTGCAGGATAGCAAGCGGACGTATACCGTAAAAGAGACGTTTCAACCTGCTTATGGCATAATTTCTTCTATATATATAGGAGGAACCAGAACGTATGAAAGCGGTGTCTATAAAAACGGGACGTTTTTTACAGGTGTCACCCTTACTCATATGGGCAGTCACTTAAATTGGCAGGGGAAAATAAACTTTAAGTCAACTTTTTGAGTTGAATTTCAATCATTGAAAAAAAATTCTATTGAATTTACTTGACTTTTCTATTATAGTATTTTAGATACATGCACAATGCGGGTTTATTTGTGTTCTGACCGCGCTGCGTGTAAACGTTTGTAAACTTTTTTAGAGAGGTATACAATATGAGCTTTGATATTACAAAGGTACGTAATATCGGAATCAGCGCCCACATTGACTCTGGTAAAACAACACTGTCTGAACGCATCCTGTTCTACTGTAACAAGATTCATCAGATCCATGAAGTCCATGGAAAAGACGGCGTTGGCGCTGTTATGGATTCTATGGATTTGGAGCGTGAGCGTGGTATAACAATCCAGTCTGCTGCTACTCAGGTAAACTGGAAGGGAACCACAATCAACCTTATCGACACTCCAGGTCACGTTGACTTTACAGTAGAAGTTGAACGCTCACTCCGCGTTCTTGATGGAGCAATTCTTGTTCTTTGTGCAGTTGCAGGTGTTCAGTCCCAGTCAATCACTGTTGACCGCCAGCTCAAGCGTTACCATGTCCCGCGCATCGCATTTGTCAACAAGTGTGACCGCCAGGGTGCAAATCCTCTCCGCGTTTGCAATCAGTTGAGAGATAAGCTCGGACTCAATTCTCATATGGTGGAGTTGCCGATCGGTCTTGAAGATAAGCTTCAGGGCGTTGTCGACCTCATTGCAATGAAGGCCTATTACTTTGAGGGCCATGACGGTGAGGAAGTCCGTGTTGCAGAAATTCCTGCCGACATGATCGATGATGCAAAGGCTAAGCGTGAAGAATTGCTCGATGCTGCTTCTATGTTCGATGATTCTCTCATGGAAGATATCATGGAGAACGGATACGATGATGTCGATCAGAAGAAGATTATCGCTGCTATCCGTAAGGGAACGCTCTCAGAGCAGTTTGTCGCTGTTTTCTGTGGTTCCGCACACATGAACAAGGGTATCCAGCCTTTGCTTGACGGTGTCGAAAGATATCTTCCGAACCCGACAGAGGTTCATAACTACGGTCTTGACTTGGACAACAATGAAACACAGGTTGAGCTCTTCAACGTGGCTGACAAGCCATGTGTTGCACTCGCATTCAAGCTTGATGATGGACAGTATGGACAGCTTACCTATGTCCGTATTTATCAGGGAAAGATTGTAAAGGGTGATGAGCTCTTCAATACTCGCAGCCAGCACAAGTTCAAGGTTGGACGCATTGTCCGTATGAACGCAGCTGCAATGGAGGATATCAACGAAGGTGAGCCGGGAGACATCATCGCGCTCTTCGGTGTTGATTGTGCTTCTGGTGATACATTCTGTGGTGGTGGATTGAATTACGCCATGACATCTATGTTCGTCCCGAACCCTGTAATTTCTGAGGCTATCGAGCCTGTCAACAAGTCTGATGCTGCAAACATGGCAAAGGCTCTCAACCGCTTCACCAAGGAAGACCCGACTTTCCAGACCTATGTTGATCCTGAGTCTAACCAGACAATCATTAAGGGAATGGGTGAGTTGCACCTCGCTGTTTATGTCGAACGCATGAAGCGTGAATACAAGTGTGAGGTTAAGGTTGCTCCTCCTGAAGTTGCATACCGCGAGACAATCACTCAGCGTTCTGATTTCAACTATACTCACAAGAAACAGACTGGTGGTTCTGGACAGTACGGACGCGTTGCTGGATTTATGGAGCCGCTCTCTGAGAAAGAGTACGAGTTCGTCGACTCAATCAAGGGAGGTGCTATTCCTAATGAATACATTCCGTCTTGTGACAAGGGATTCCGCAAGGCAATGGAGAAGGGCTCTCTGATTGGTGCTCCTGTTGTTAATGTCCGCATGACAATCAACGATGGTCAGTATCACCCTGTTGACTCTTCTGATATCGCATTCCAGACTGCTGCAATCGGTGCATTCCGCGAAGGATATGGAAAGGCAAAGCCTGTTATTCTCGAGCCAATCATGAAGGTTCAGATTTCTGGCCCGACAGAATTCCAGGGTAACATGTTCGGTCTTATCAACCAGCGCCGCGGTGTTATCATCGATTCTTCTGACGAAAACAACACTTCTACAGTGAATGCGGAAGTTCCGCTTTCAGAAATGTTCGGATTCTCCACGATTCTCCGCTCTTCAACACAGGGAAAAGCTGAGTTCACAATGGAGTTTGAGAAATATGGCAAAGTGCCGAATGCTGTCGCTGACGACCTCATGAAGAAGTACGAAGAGAAGCGCAAGGCACAGGCAAAATAAGGAGTGCTACATGGCAAAACAGGATCTTTTTGAAAGCAGCCCAGTAAGGGCTTTCGATGCTATTGTTGAAGGCGGTCTGAAGGCTGGCGAACTTGGTCTCGTTACTGCAAAGAAAGGACTCGGTAAGACATCTGTTCTTGTTCAGTTCGGCATGGACACTCTCTTGAATGGAAAGCAGCTTGTGCATGTTTCTTTCGACCAGCACTCTGCAAATGTCATCTCTTGGTATGACAGCATTTATACAGAGATTTCCAAAAAGAAATCTATTCCGAATGAGGCTGATGTGAAGGAGCAGCTCGTCCGCAACCGCACAATCCTCAACTTCAACCAGGATAACTTCAACTTGGAGAAGGTTGTTAACACACTCAATGCGCTCAAAGCCGGCGGAATTGCTGTTGCTGGTGTTGTAATTGACGGTGTTGACCTTGCAAAGGTTGAAGAGGCTGATATCCAGTCTGTCTCAAGCTACGCAAAAGCAACAAAGACAAAGATTTGGATCTCTGCGACTGCAGAAGGCGATAAGCTTGCAGATTCTGCTCCTGCAGCACTGCTTCCGTATTTCAACGCTGTTGTGCATCTTGTTTCAAAGAACAGCATGACACAGCTCGAGATTTTGAAATTCGGTGACAAAAAGGATATCGCTACAAATCTTAAGCTTGATTCCAAAACACTTCTGATTACACCGAATAAGTAATCGAGAACAAAAAAAACGCCGGTTATGCCGGCGTTTTTTTATTCTTATCTGTTAATCAGTCATAGAAAATTCGCTTAATCCATTCACCTCTTTCAGTGCTTCTATCACGTCTGCGAATTCGTCTTTTATAGGTGCTTTGACTGTATACCGCAGGATAATCTGGTTGCTTTCCATTATGCGGCTCATATTTAAGTCTGTCACTTTGAAACCGTGATGTTCAATAATCGATTTTACTTTCACTAAATCGGCATTTTCATCGTTATATACGATATGCAGGGTTTTGCTTCTCCCTGCAGGAAAGAATTTTTCCTCTATTTTTTCGAGAAATACGAGCATAAAAAGGGCGACAACAAGCACTATGGCGGATTGGGCGTACAATCCGACACCGATTGCCATGCCTAAAGCAGATGCTGTCCAGATGACTGCAGCTGATGTGAGCCCTTTTATGTTGAGTCCTTGGTGGATGATAGCACCTCCTCCAAGGAATCCGATACCGCTTGTTACACCTGCGATGATTCGTGTTGGATCTCCCCCGTCAAATCCTTTCGCCGTCTGTATTTCAGGCAGATAGTATGAAAGTATTGAAAGCAACGTTGATGAAACGCTGATGAGTACCAGTGTTCGCATTCCGACGACTTGAAACCGGTATTTGCGCTCTAAGCCGAGCAGTGCACCGAACAGACTGCTTGCCGCTATTTTTACAAGGCATTCGATGAAAAAGTTCATGTCTCCGATAAGGTTCATTATCTTCCTCGCTTGCCGAAGAGAGAAAATCCTCCGGCACCGTATTTTGTTCCGGCTTTAATCCATGTAATGGATTTCTTTGCGTCGAGCGTTGCACCGGAATCTTCAAAGGCATCCAAATAGGTTCCCACCCACTTTCCGAATTCCACGTCACTGACTGAAGTTTCGTTTCCCAGTCCTGAATTCATAAGGAGTATGTTTACATAGTTCTGATTGCCGTAGAGTGCCGCTATGTTCTGTGCGAATGACATGAAGGCCGAGGCTGCAGCTGCAACAACGGGGGATGCGATGGAACTGACTCCGTTCCTCACCGCGGGGGAAAGAATCGTGTCTGCAATATTCGGAGCTTGTTTGATTAAAAAAACAAGTATTCCCGGTTCTCCTGAGGCATTCTTTTTTTCAAAACGCGATAAAACTTCCAGCGCAAGACACTGAAACGGCATTATCAGTTCATCACAGCCTCGAATACACTCTTGGTTTGAAATCTGCTGTTCGAGAGACGCGAACCACTCCTCATCGAAGTATAAAACCGCTTCATCCATTTTTCCAAAGATATTTTCAGTGTGAAGAATAATCGTTCTGGCGGAAATAGGCGAAATCTTGTTCCATTCGACTACGGAAATGCCGGAGGCTTCACTCAATTGACGTCGTTTGTCCGTATCGCTGACATCAGTTTCCGGACCGGATATTGAAATGCGTCTGTTAGTAATAGCCATCCCGTCCGCAAATTTATTGCCGGCCGGCATTTCTTTGCCCGCAATGAGTACCGTTTTCGCCATACCTTTAATTATACCACAGTATTAAGCCCTTTGCAAACATGAGACTAATCTGTATACTTGTCATCTATGAAGATTTGGATAAAGTATATCATTGGAATTATTCTGGGAATTGCGTTTGCTGTTTTCCTTCCGCCTCAATCTGCACAAGGCGAAGATATGCTTGCATTTGTCGTGGAACTGGTGACACGGTTTGGCAGATACATATTACCGTCCATGCTGTTCTTCTCCATCGCGACAGCGTGTTTTAAACTAAGGGATGAAAAGACCATGCTTAGGACGGGGGTGTGGACGTTTGTTGTTATAATTTTTTCATCATTCTTGCTTGTGGGGCTTGGAATTGCGGCTGCTCTGCTCGTTCATCTTCCCCGGATTCCGATGTCCATCGAGGTTGCTGAAGGCGTTCCGACCTTAGATGTCCGTTCTTTATTGCGGAGTTTGTTTCCGTATTCCAGTTTGAAATCCTTATTTGAAGATGAATATCTGTTGCCGTGTTTTATTTTTGCCGGACTTACCGGTGCTGCAGCAGCAGATGATAAATCTGAAACAAAAACTGCGGTTAGTCTGTTTACTTCATTAAGCCGTGTGTGCTATACCATAATGGGATTCTTTACGGAGCTTATGGCTGTCGGAATGATAGCGTTGTCCTTAAAATGGATGCTTGATTTTAACTCCGTCAAAAACAGTGAGCTTTACCTGCCGCTGTTTACGCTTTTGACAGTTCTGTTTTTTGTGACGGCGGTGATAGTTTATCCACTCATACTTCGTTTCGTCTGTCATGATACACATCCGTTCCGCGTTCTGTATGCAAGCATCGCTCCTGTCGTCATGGCCTTTTTCAGTGGTGATACGAATCTGACTTTGCCACTGTCCATACGGCACGGTAGAGAGAGCCTTGGCATTCACAGTAAGGTTTCGTCCGTTACATACCCTCTGTTTTCTGTATTCGCGAAGGGCGGTTCTGCATTGGTTGCATCTGTCTGCTTTATCGTGATACTGCGCTCCTATTCGATGCTGTATTCCATTATGGAGATAAAAATCTCTACAGTATTGTGGATTGCATTTTTTTCATTTCTCTTTTCTTTTGCATTAGGGGGACATGCAACAGGAAATGCATTCCTGCTGCTGTCTATATTGTGTATCAAGTATGGCGGCGGATATGAAGCAGGGTATCTCCTGCTTAGAAATACTGCACCTTTGCTTTCTTCCTTTGCGGTAGCGTTTGATGCCCTGACGGCGATGACCGGCAGTTATATCGTGGGTATCAAAACAGAGAGCGTAAACAGGCAGGAAATCAGGAAATTCATTTAGTAGAACACCGCTTTCCTAAAGTAGTCATCAATGGTTTCGATAGAACCTTTGAGACCTTTCCGTATGAAAAGCGTACCATCGTTTTGTATAAAAAAAGCTTGGACTTCGGGGAATGCTGCTGAAAATTGTTCGGGTCCTAGCAGGAAGGCAGCGGTGCTCAAGGCATCTGCTTCCAAAGAAGACGCTTCTGAAACTATGGTTGCGGAACTGTATGGACGTACGGCCGGTGCTCCGCTGGTGATATCCAGTATATGGTGGTAGCGGATTCCGTCTCTCTCAAAGTACCGCTCGTACGTGCCGCTTGTGACGACACTGACACCGGAATTTTTGTTCCCCTTGACTTTTACTGCGAGACAGGGGGTTCCGAAGCGCTCATGTTCTAAAAGGGGATTTTTTACTCCGACAGCCCAAGCCGCTGCATTTCTTTTTTTACCGTAGACAACAATATTTCCGCCTAAGTCTATGATAGCCCGTTTGACATGGTGCTTGTGAAGTATCCGTGCAACCTCATCAGCGGCGAAACCTTTCGCTATTCCTCCCAGTTCCAGCGCCATTCCTGCTGTCTCTAAAAAGAGTGAATTATCTGATTCATTCAATGTTAGTTTTGTATAATCAACGAGGGGAAGGACTGCTGCCAGTTCTGCTTCTGTCGGCACGTGTGGAGCATCTGTCTGTATGCCCCAGAGTTTTACCAGCGGACCAATCGTAGGGTCGAAGACTCCTTTGCTTTCCCGTGCGACATCGACAGCCTTTTTGACTACGAAAAACACATCATCGTGAACACTGACAGGCTGTTTCCCCGCCTGGGCATTTGTCCTGCTGATGTCTGAATCAGCCCTTGTCGTACTGAACCTGGCATCTATTTCTGCAAGTCTGGTGAAAACTTCATCATATAATTTCTCTGAGCCGCCCTCAAAGGCATTTACGGTGCAGACGGTTCCAATAACGTGGTCTGTTCTGGCAGGACAGTTTTCATTTGAGCAGGAAACATAAAGGATGCTCAGCAGAAAAACGGTTGCAAGTGCATAAAGTCTATTCATTGATATATTCTCACCACTATGATAGAATAAGTCAAGGGGACTACTAAAATACCATAGGAAATTTGTCCATGAGAAGATTTTTTAAGGACAGCCAGGATAAATACGGATACCGGTATGGAGCAAGGGACTTGCCCCGTGCTTCAAATTATTTTTTCTATGCATACCGGTGTTTTGCAAAACTTGTTTTATATGTTTTGGCAGGTCTTTTTGCAGGTATTCTCTTTCTTATCGTTGTTCCGTTCATGCGCCTTGTCATGAGAAATGACCAGTCGTTTAAGCATAGAGCACGTTCCGTTGTTTCTTTTTTCAGCAGAGTTTTTTTAGGATTTGCTTCTTTGTTTGGAGTCAGTAAAATAAAAATTCGTGACGAAAAGAAACGGTTTTATTCATTAAGCGGAACTATAGTTGTGGCGAACCATCCTTCATTGTTTGACATCGTGCAACTGGCGGCTCTTTTACCTCACATGGATTTCATAATCAGAGGGAAAATGGCTCATTCTGTCTGGGCCTCAGTTTTGGGACAACTGTACATTGTAAGCAGGGATGGGTGGACAGACCTTTTGGCAAAGGCTTCTGCTTCTCTGTCTCTGGGAAACTGCATTGTGATTTTTCCCGAAGGTTCACGCACTCCCCGTCATGGTACCAACAGGTACAAAACGACGTCAGCGCGTTTGGCACTGCGGACTGGTGTAAACGTCCAGCCTGTCTATGTGGGGGGCTCCGATAAATACGGGCTGGGCAAGCATGACCCGCTGTGGTCGTACAATAAAAAAGAAATATACTGCTATGAAATCAAGCTTCTGCCTCTCATTCGAACCGAAGAATATACGGATTTACAAAAGGCAGAAACGTTGATGACAAAAAAGATGCACGATGAAATTGCAGCAGAAGCCTATCTTCGTGACTGCAGAATTGTATAGTTCCGTTTCAGTCCGCGTGCATTATGTAGTCTCTCTGTGCGCTGAGAACCTGTTTGTCTGCCTCCAGTTCTGCAATCAGTAAGTCCATCTGCTGGGCTGTCAAAGGCTGGGCTGTCTTATACGCCGCCATGCGCAGATTTTTCAAATCGTACAGTACCGACAGATTGTGTCTATCCGCTATGCCCTGTACATCCGCACCGTCTGCGAGACTGACAATCACGGTGCTTGCAGAGTATTCTCCGTATTCATCGTTTAATATCGCAGGCAAAGGTTTGCTGTTGTTCGATTTTACCTCCTCGGGTTTGTTTTGGACTGCGGGGGGTAACTGGATTTCCTCCGTTTCATGAATATCTTCATGGTCTGCAATGTCTTCAACTTTTTCAACTTTTTCAGTTTCTTCGTTCTGAGAAATCGGTGTCTCGTCGTTTGTTTTTGCCGGTGTAGTATCCTGCACTTTATTGGTCGTGGCGCACCCCTCAATCAATACGCCCGTCCCTGCAATCAGAGCACATATCAAAATAGTATAAAACAACTTCATACTAAAAAAACAACCTGTTCTGAATCCCGTTACATACTGTGCAAGTGTATGTGTCATTGCATACACGTTAAAAATAGTGTATCATGCCCCCATTATGGACTTACTCAAAAAACTTGAAGACCTTTCCAAACGGTACGGCGAAGTCGAAAAACTGGTAGCAGACCCCGACCTTGTGAAAGACCAGTCAAAATACAAGGATGTCATGCGGGAAAACCAGTACCTTTCCGAATTGATGGCACTGTATGCGGATTATAAAAAGGTTCTAAGCGGAATAGAGGAAGACACAAGGCTCATTACAGAGGAAGATGACCACGACATGAAGGAACTCGCCCGTGAGGAGCTTAAGGAACTTGAGGAAAAGAAACCTGTTCTTGAAGAAACTATAAAACTGAAACTGATTCCCCCGGATCCGCTTGATGAAAAGAACATCATTCTTGAAATCAGAAGTGCAGCAGGCGGCGATGAAGCCAGTTTGTTTGTGAGGGATTTGTGGGAGATGTATTCCCATCTTGCTGAGCGCAAAGGCTGGAAAACTGAAACTATGGAGGCGCAGGAGACGGAAGTCGGCGGATTTAACAAGATTGTCACTTCAATCAGCGGTAAATTTGTGTATGGAACGCTTAGATGGGAAAGCGGAGTGCACCGTGTGCAGCGTGTTCCTGCAACCGAAAGCCAAGGCCGTCTTCAGACTTCTACGGCTACCGTCGCGGTGTTGCCGGAAGCTGACGAGACAGAAATCGTCATAAAACCTGAAGATGTCCGTGTCGATGTCATGCGCGCAGGCGGACCGGGAGGTCAGTGTGTCAACACGACAGATTCCGCCGTCAGACTGACGCATATTCCGACGGGTCTTGTCGTCATTCAGCAGGATGAAAAATCCCAGCACAAGAACAAGGCAAAGGCATTCCAGATTCTCCGTGCGCGACTGTTCGACCTTGAAGAAAGCAAGAAACAGGCAGAGCGTTCGAGTGCGCGTAAAAGCATGGTCGGCAGCGGTTCCCGTTCAGAGAAAATCCGTACGTACAACTATCCGCAGGACAGAATTACTGACCACCGCATCAATTTTACTGTTCACAACCTTCCGGGCTTTATGATGGGCAATATGGATTCCATGCTCGATGCCCTCAATGTGTATGCCAAGGAAGAACAGCTAAAAGACGTAAGCGAGTTGGGTAGCGGCGAATAGCATGACCATATACGATGTCAGGTTGTACGGCAGGAAGATTCTGGAGGGAGCAAGTCCGACTCCAGAACTCGACACCGACTGCATAGTGGAGCACACGTTGGGGTGTGACCGCTCGTATCTGCTGTTTCACCGGGAAGTTTCCTTGAGTGACGGACAGTCGGACGAAATTAAAGCGTATCTGGAAATGAGAAAAACCGGACTACCTGTTGCGTATATCACAGGAAGCAAGGAATTCTTCGGATACGATTTTATGGTGACTCCTGATGTGCTTATCCCAAAGCCTGATACCGAGCTGCTGGTAGAAAAAGCTCTTGAAAATATTGAGGAAAAGCTCTCTGCAAATCCGGGGAGGCACATATCCCTGTGCGATATGTGTACGGGCAGCGGTTGCGTGGGCTTGAGCATTATGCTTTCCGCCTTGGAAAGCGGTTTTTTTTCAAAAGAAAATATTCCTTCACTCATTATGGCTGACATAAGCGACAAGGCGTTAGCCGTTGCACAAAAGAATGCAGACGCTTTGTGTCAGATTGTTCCGAACGCTTCAATGCTTCGGAGCCATATCCGGCTCGTACGCAGTAATCTGTTTGAGATGGTCACTGGCAAATTTGATATAATAGTTTCAAATCCTCCCTACATACCTGCTCAGGAGGCGAGATGCTTGCTCCTTGACGGGCGCAGCGAACCGATTCTCGCGCTGGACGGTGACCGGGATTTATGTGGCAACAGCACGAATGACAATGACGGACTTGGAATAATGAGGAATCTTGTTCCTCAAGCGGTAACCCACCTCTCTCCGCTTGGCGTTTTAATCGTTGAAGCCGGTGAGTACAATGCTGAGATGACGGAGTATTTGTTCAGAAGTGCAGGGCTTCGGAATACCCGCATCTGGCGGGATTTATCTGGCCAACTGCGGGATATCAGCGGAGTAAAATAATTTAGCGCTGCTGGGGAAATCGGCTTTTTTCAATGGATTTTTCTTTTGCCCTCTCTTTTCTTTGCGCTTCTTTTTCCGCGGATTTTGCATCCTTCTTTGTTTCCCCAGTGTCCCATTCAACAAGAACCTCTCTGTGCTCAATGTCGGGAATTCTCAGAAACGTCAGGCAGTCTGCCCGGTGTACGGTTATCCCTCGTTTACGGCTGACATAACCGACTATGGGGTCTCCTGGTGTGGGATTGCAGCATTTTGCAATGGTCACAAAGAAGTTCGTCGCATCCTCTATGCGAATTTTTCCTGTGTAGCTCGTCTCTTC
>CADBRT010000017.1 GCA_902797055.1 uncultured Spirochaetaceae bacterium | reverse complement strand
TCAGGCAGTTCTTCGGCTGATGCCGAATCTTCTGCAACAGGTTCTTCTGTCAGAGGAGCTGCAGCCACGCTTTTAGGTTCAGATGCAGAAAGGGTGGCCTTGTTCTTTATGTTTTCAACATCAGTTTTGAGTCCAGTTATTTCCCTTCTGAGATTCTGTATTTCCGCAGCAATCTGCTTCAGGATGTCAGTAGCGCTATTATCCATATCCTCTTTATCCTCGCTTGGCTGTTCATCGGTGGTTTCGATAGGCTCTTCTGCCGCTTCGCGAATAGGAGCGACAACTGGGATATCTATTTCTTCATTTGAGTCGACAGGTTCTGTAAGGGAATTGATTTCTTCATCAAATGAATCAGGTATTTCTTCCAATTCAGCGCTTGCATCTTCTGCAGGCTCCTCATTTTTTTCTTCCATTATTGATTCAACTGGTTCAACAGCTGGGGTTTCCTCAACGACTGCTTTCGGAGCAGATTTCGTGCTTTCTGCAGGAGCATCGCCCAAAGAAACTGATTGTCCGTTTTCATCTTCTATAGAATCCAGCAGAGAATCGACATCAAAATCGCTGTCGGAGGATGCCGACTGAACCTCTTCTGTCTTTCGTGGTTCTGTTTTCCCGTCCTGAACCAGCGAAACACTTTCTTCTGTCGCATCTGAAGCTCCCGTATCGGCGATGCTTTCGTCATCACCACCGTCATCAGCTGAAACAGAAATATCAAAGTTTGTCTTAATATCTTTCTGCGCTTCTTCCGCTTCTTCGGAGGCTTCCGCAGGACTGCTTTCATCATCAGAATCCAATCCGAATTCTGAGAGGTCTACTTCTTCTGTTTCTGTCGGTTCACTGTTTTCAACAGTACTGGTGTCGCGGGGAGACGGATTTGAATCCTGGAGACTGTCGAATACATTGTCAAAGTTGTCAACATCAACGCTTTCGCTGCTGCTTTCAGGAGTCAATACCTTGGAGACAGATGGTTCTGCTGGTGAGTCAGAAGGGGGGTCATCATTGAAGAAATCGGAAAGATTAATGCTTTCTGTGTTATCGGATGAAGCAGAAGCTGGTGTTCCGTCATCCGGAATATCAGCGAGAGAGAAATCATCTGAATCCCCTGTATCTTCCATTTTTACTTCTACTGTATCATCGAATTCCAAGTCAATATCGAGCGGCTCTTCATTCTGTATTGTGTCTGCACCTAAAGATTCGTTTTTATCTGACAGGGAAGAGTCTGTGTCAAAGAATTCGTCCAACGAAATTTCTCCGTCATCGGGGTGGGAATCCTCTGAACTGTTTGAGGTGTTCTCAGAACTGGTGTCGTCGGAAAAGAATTCGTCGAGGGAAACAGCTTGATCACCGCTTTCGTCTGCAGGAGAATCAATTTCTTTCACGGGAATTTCTACAGAATTATCTTCTATATCTTGTTCTGATTTTACATCGGTTGGCTGAACCGCTTCTTCGGTTGAAGCTTCTGAATTGTCATTTGTATCGTCTGAAATCTGAAAATCTGAAAAATCATCTTCCAACTTTTCATCGTCCTCGGACGAAAGACCGTCCAAGAATGAGAAATCAGACGAAGCGACTTCTTTTTCACTATCTCCAGAACCGTCATTGAGCGGAAGGAATTCCTCTGTTTCATCATCGTGCGGAGGGGTTTTTACCCAGACGCCATACTGATCAAGTTCCTTATTATTTTCTGAAGAATCGCTCATATAAAAAATCCCCTTGTCTCTGCGGTATTTTCAAATCTTTCTTCCAATATCGGCATGAAACTGCTGTTCTTCATAGTCTTATTTTAATACAGATTTTGAAAAATCGCTACAAAAAACTGTTTCTCATTCTAAAATTTGTTCAAAATTCGGAATTCCCTCATCGATTAGCAGTTTAGTACCGAAAAATTGAACAAATGGCACATATCAGACTTCTCGCTGCAGCCTGTTTCGGTACATTGTTTTATGTACTGGTATCAGTATTATGCGGCAGAAACAGTTTGTGGGCTCAAAGTCAAATGGAAGAACAGCGACGTATATTGAGCATGCACACAGCTGAAATAGAAAAAACAAACGAAGAACTCAATCTTGAAAAAGTTGCTCTTGAAAAAGATATGGATGTGATAGCGGCATATGCACGGAAGCTGTCCTATATCAATGAGGGTGAAAAAATCGTCAAAATAACAGGACTCAGTTATTCAGGGGATTTATTATTTGACGCGGGCACTGTTTTAAAGCATACGGACGTGCGTTATTTCCCTGAATGGTTCTGTAAGACTGTGGGAATCGTTATTTTCTCATTGGCATATTTTGTCCTGTTGGTTATTGATGAAAGCCGCATGCTGATTTCTTCTCACAAACGCAGAAGTTCAGAATTCAGAATGCAGGGGCAACCTGTATGATTTTTGAAAAAACTAAAACAGGCTCCGCCGAAACAGTTGCTGAGTGTCTGAAAGGGGGCGGAATAGCAATCTTGCCGACTGATACCGTCTATGGTTTCAGCGGAATAGTGGATCTTTCTTCGACTGAAAAAATATATACTGCCGATAGCAGAATTCGCGCCATAAAAGGGCGGTCTGAAACAAAACCCCTTATCCAGTTGATTGCAAAGCCGGATGATATCAGATTGTTTACCGATGATGCCATTCCTGAGGCTGTATTTTCCGCATGGCCGGGAGCGCTGACAGTTATCGTTTCAATCAAAGAACATTCTCCCTTAAAGAATTCCCCTGCCACGGTGGCCTTTCGTTGTCCCGGGGATGCATGGCTTCGCGAGGTGATTGCAAAATGCGGAGCGCCAATTTATTCAACAAGCGTAAACAGAAGCGGACAGCCCGTTCTTGATGCATTTTCTTCTATAGAGAAAGAATTTGGAAAGGAAGTTGATTTGATTGTAAACGATGGTGATAAAAAAGGAGCTCTTCCTTCAACCATCATCGCAATTGAATCTGGTTGCATCAAAGTGCTCCGCCAAGGTTCGGTCCGGCTTTAGCCTTGCAGTCTGTCCCGGAACTCACGTGCAAGTTCCCGGTGGACATCCCGTTCCTTTATATCTGCACGCTTGTCATACAACTTCTTACCTTTACAGATGCCAAGCAGAAGTTTTACACGTCCTTTTTTCAAGTAGAATTCCAGTGGAATAAGCGTAAATCCTTTCTCATCGACTTTTCTTTGCAGTCTTTTTATCTCTTCTTTATGCAGTAGTAATTTTTTTCGCCTGTCTGGATTGTGGTTGAATACAGAAGAGAACGCATATTCTGAAATATGAAAATTCTGCACCCATACTTCGCCTTTTTCAATGACTGCAAAACTGTCATTGAAGGATACATTTCCGGCTTTTATGGATTTGACTTCTGTACCTTCAAGTACAACACCGCATTCTATTTTTTCTTCAATGCTGTAATTGAAGTGAGCTTTTTTATTCTGTGCAATTATTTTTCGTGCTTCCGCCATAACTTTGCACTATAGACCAAAAACAGTCAAAAGTCTATAGAGCTGATTCGTCTCAAAACTCTATTGAAATCCCTTGCCTCTTGTGATAGCATTGTATGGCAATTGAGGTTGACATGAAGACAAAACAAAACGTATACGACTATTCCTTTGAAATGCGACGAAAACGACGTGAAGCGATATCAAAGGTATTTCTCTTGATAGTCTCTGTCTTTTTCTTCCTTACGCTTTTTCTTAACCTTGTACTGTTCCCTGTACATGTAAAGTCAGATACTATGTCAACGGATATCGTTGATGGAAGTGCTCTTTTCGTCTCGCCTCTTGTCAGAACACCTAAGAGAGGGGATGTGTTTTACATAACACGAATGGACGGTAATAAAAACTCCCTCGTTGAAATGGCAATAAATGCCGTTGTCAGTTTTTTCACCCTTCAAAAGGAGCGGCCGTTCGGACATGAGAATGCAATCAGCGCCAGACCTTTTATACGGCGTGTGCTCGGTTTGCCGGGTGATACCATTTATATGAAGGATTTCGTCCTCTATATTAAACCTCAAGGTGACAAACATTTTTTAAGTGAATTTGAACTTGCCCGTAAACCCTATAATGTGCAAATCTATTCCATTCCGGCAGAGTGGAACAATGTCGGTGTCAACGGTGATCTGCCGGAGACAACGCTTGGTGATGATGAATATTTCCTGTTGGCTGACAATCGTGTACAGTCTATGGATTCCCGCGCTTGGGGCGTCGTTCCGAAATCCCGTTTCGGCGGAAAAGTTCTGATGGAGTATTTTCCTTTTAATAAACTGCATATTTTCTAATGCAGCAAACGCTAAAAACTCTGTATATCCATATACCGTTTTGCCTCTCAAAATGTGATTACTGTGATTTTTTCAGTATTCCCTGTTCCTGTATTCCTGATGAGTATGTGACAGCCTTGTTGAACGAGTGTGCATTTTACTGTCGGAGGTTCCGTGTTGACGGGTTCAAGACTGTATACCTTGGCGGTGGAACTCCCAGTCTGCTTTCTGCCGCTCAATTAGACAGACTTTTATCCTCATTAAAATCGTTCGGTTCTGCCTGTGCCTCTGAAATAACCGTAGAGATGAACCCAGAAACAGTGACAAAAGAAAAACTGGAAGCTGTACAGGCGAATGGTGTAAACAGGCTTTCGCTCGGCGTTCAAAGTCTGCATGACGAAGCGCTTGCTGCTGTTCACAGGCATTGTTCTGCGGAAAAAGCCCTTGAAGGATTGGAAACGGTCGCTTCCATTTGGAACGGTGATGTCAGCCTTGATGTCATGGCAGGGCTTCCGGGACAAACTGAAAGGACATTCAAAGACTCTTTGGAACAGATACTGAGTTTTAATAGCGAACATATTTCCCTGTATTCCCTTACCGTCGAAGAAGGAACCCCGCTGTATAAACGCATAAAGAACGGTTTTGTATTGAATGAAGACGAAATTGATGAACAGTGGTTTTTAGGCAGGGAGATGCTTTTGGAACATGGCTACAGACAGTATGGGGTTTCAAATTTTGCAAAGCCAGGACATGAAAGCCGTCATAACAGTGCCTATTGGCAGCAGGAGGATTACATCGGTATAGGGTGTGGTGCAACAGGAACCGTATATGATTTTTCTTCCGGCGGACAGGGATTCCGGTGGAAAAATGAAGAAAGCCTTGATTCATACCTGTCGTTTTGGCTTGATGCGGCAGATGAAGAACGCTGGTTAGAAAAAGCCCCGTTGGTGCGTGAGAATTTAGATTTGGCGACTCAGGAATTTGAATTTTTGATGATGGGCTTGCGTACATTGAAAGGGGTGTGTGCCGACGAATATCGAAAGCGTTTCTCTGCTCTCGAACCGTGGAAGGGGGACATTGCTTTCCGCCTCGGGGAATCCGACGGCATTTGGAAACGTTTTTCCGATGAAAACAAATGCAGCGTTGTACAGATTGCCGGCGGTGGAAAACAGTATGCTTTGACAAATGAAGGTCTTTTGTTTCTAAATACTTTTCTGAGGTACTTGACGTAATTCTCAAAAATAATCATAATAATACCATTACTTTTAAGGAGTTCCTATCGTGCCTTGCGGAAGAAAAAGAAAGCGTGCGAAAATAGCTACACATAAGCGAAAGAAGATGCTTCGTAGAAACAGGCATAGAAGTAAGTAAGCTTTTTGTTTCAGGTTTCTATGTAGGAAGATACCGCATTCTACTATTATGTGATGCGGACTTTTTTCGGTGTGGATTTTGCACTCCGAATGCGAGGATTTATTCCTCTTCCGGCCGGGTCAGTTCCCGGCTTTTTTTTTGAATTTTTCTTGCACAGGAGATATGGAAGGTGCTGCTACAGGCGATTCATTCACCGGATGATGTAAAGCTTTTGCAGGAACGTGAGCTTCCTGTTCTGGCTGAAGAGATCAGAAAAAAGATAATAGAAGTAGTGGGACAGAACGGTGGTCATCTGGCAAGCAACCTCGGTGTTGTTGAACTGACCATTGCATTGCACAGGGTATTCCACAGTCCCCAAGATGCCATAATCTGGGACGTCTCCCATCAGTGTTATCCGCACAAACTCCTTACCGGCCGCTACAGTTCTTTTGGTACAATCCGCATAAAAGACGGCCTTTCTGGGTTTACCCGCATTTCCGAAAGCACTCATGATTATTTTGATGGCGGCCACGCCTCTTCATCCATATCATCTGCCCTCGGACTTATTGCCGCCTGGAGACTAGAGGGGCGTAAAGACAAGGTTGTCGCAGTGATCGGCGATGGTGCCCTTACCGGCGGCATGGCGTATGAAGCCCTCAGCCATGCCGGACAGCTTGCAAAAAATCTGATTGTTATTGTAAATGACAATCAGATGTCCATAAGCCGCAACACCGGGGCCATATCCCGGTATCTGTCACGGCTTTCCATGACTGCATCTTATCAACGGCTTAGATATAAAATTGACCGTCTTGTAGACGGTATCCCGTATATTCATCATCACCTCGGAAAGTTTATTTTTCGTTTCAAACGAGGGCTGAAAGGACTCCTTTTGACAAACAATCTGTTTGTGGATTTGGGGTTTGAATACGTCGGTCCCTTGAACGGACATAATATACAGGAATTGGAAAAGATGTTCCGCCGGGTCAAGAATATAGACCGGCCTGTAGTCATCCATGTCGTCACAAAGAAAGGCAAGGGGTACAGCCCTGCAGAAGACGATCCTTCAAAGTTCCATGGGGTCGGACCGTTCAATACCAGTGACGGTGTGGTGGAAAAATTCGACACGCTCAGTTTTACCGAAGAATTCAGCAGGGTGATTGTAAAGCTTGCCCAGCAGGACAACCGCATTGCAGCAATAACTGCTGCTATGTCTAAAGGTACCGGCCTTGACTCATTCTCCCGAAAATTCAAGGACAGATTCTTCGATGTAGGCATTGCGGAGGAACATGCTGTTACCTTCGCAGGCGGTCTTGCCGCAGGCGGGCTGCTGCCTGTTGTTGCCATCTATTCAACCTTTATACAGCGTTCCGTAGACCAGATTATAGAAGATATCGCGCTTCAGAACAGACATGTCGTGTTTGCATTCGACCGGGCAGGGGCTGTTCCTGCCGATGGAGAAACCCATCAGGGGATTTTTGATATAGCGCTCTTGCGTCCGGTTCCGAACCTCACGATTATGACCGTTTCCAGTGCGAAGGATTTGGAAATCTGCCTTACCTGGGCTTTGTACGAAACGTCTGGACCGGTTGCAATCCGCTGGCCAAAGCTTTCCTGTCCGTCGGAGATAGACGTGTTTTCGAAGCCGGTGCAGTCGGGACGGGGACTGTTGATCAGATGTGAAGATTTCGCGCCGTCCCTTACGTCACATCTTGAAGAAGAACGGGAGAAACCCCGGCGGTTCTTTAAGAAAAAAAATCTTTCAAAAGGAATACTCCTCGTCTGTACGGGAAGCATGTACAGTGAAACAAGGACGGCGTGCCGCTCCCTGCTGATGAAAGGTATCTATTGTGATATCTATGCCCTGCGCTTCCTCAAACCGTTCGATGAGAGTTATTTCGTTTCCATCTGTGAACAGTACGAAGGTGTTGTCCTGATTGAAGACGGTGTTCACTTCGGGGGCATGGCGGAATATCTGGAACAGGTGATACATTCGAATTGTACCAGTATCGCTACCCGTGTCATGGCGTTTCCTGATTCGTTTGTTGCGAACGGTTCCCGAGACGATATCCTTCAGGAGGCTGGGCTTTCTGCTGAAGATATTGCCAGTGCTGCGCAAAGCCTTGCAAAGAGGCCGTCATGAAGTCTTCTCCTATGCTGAATCTCGCCAGCCGGACCATTACAACTGACAGACCGGCTTTCATAATGGGCATAGTCAACGCTACGCCCGACAGTTTTTTTGCAGGCAGCCGCGGAAATGCGGAGTATGCCTTGAAACTAATAGACGAGGGTGCTGATATTATCGATATTGGCGGGGAATCCACGAGACCCGGCGCTTCGTATTGTGATGCAGAAGAAGAGATTGCCAGGGTTGTTCCTGTCATCGAAGGTATCAGGCGGGCGAGTTCCATTCCGATTTCCGTTGATACACGCAAAAAGAAGGTTATGGAAGCGGCCTTCAACGCTGGTGCCGATATAGTAAATGATGTGTCTGCTCTGGAAGACGATCCTTCTATGACAGATTTCATTGCTGCGAAAAAACTTCCGGTGATTTTGATGCACAAACGGGGAATCCCTTTGAACATGCAGCAGTGCACGGCATACAGCGATGTTTTCAACGAAGTATCGTCATACCTTGAAAACCGCGCAGCATTCGCTGTATCAAAAGGTATCTCAGAGGATCGGATAATCATCGATCCGGGCGTCGGCTTTGGAAAAGATCTTGAAGCAAACAAGGTCCTCATCGCCCGGTGCGGGGAGCTCTGCCATGCAAAGTATCCCGTACTGATGGCCCTTTCCCGCAAGACATGCATCGGTGACATGACCGGTTGTGCGACGGACGGCAGGTTGTACGGGACGCTGGCGGCGGATATACTCGCGGTCCTTTCTGGAGCCTTTATGCTCCGCGTCCATGATGTTGCACCTTGCCGTAATACTTTGGACGTGATAAAATCTTTTAAAGACAGCAATCTTTTGGATTACTGCAGGGCGCGCAATTGAATTTTACAGAGTCATTTAAGAATATTTACAATTATATAAGACCCGTATTGGACATCGGGATTCTCACATTTCTGCTCTACAAGGTTTATGAGCTTCTTCTGCGTACCAATGCAGTGCAGTTGCTCCGTGCTGCAATAATCGTCGGTCTGTTCTTTTTTGGTATATGGATTCTTGATTTAAAGACACTGTTGTGGCTTGCACGTATTATTGCACCGACACTTATGGTCTGTTTCGCCATTCTGTTTCAGCCTGAAATGAGGAAGATTTTCCTAAAACTCGGGCAGGCGGACTGGTTTTCCTTCGGTGCCCGTTCCAAGCATACATCTGTCGATTCCGTTCTCATTGCTGCGGATATTCTTTCGAAGATGAAGCGGGGAATGCTGGTGGTGTTTCCCCGCCACACCCGGCTCGACAACTTTATGGACTCGGGAACCAGACTTGATGCGGAAATCTCTTCCAATCTGCTGGTTACGATTTTCGGACATGACACGCCGCTTCATGACCTTGCGTGTTTCGTAAAAGACGGCAAGATTCTTGCCGCCGGCTGCCTGTTGCCATTAAGTGAACAGATTGACATAAAGAAGACATATGGTTCCCGCCACCGCGCAGCATTGGGAATGAGCGAACAAAGCGATGCCGTCGTTTTGGTCGTAAGCGAAGAGTCCGGTGCCATCAGCCTTGCTTATGACTCCCAGTTGCACTATGACCTTTCAATGGATCAGCTGACAAAAATCCTGGAAAAAATGCTCAACATCACTTCTAAAGATAAAAAAATAGAGGACACTATCGATGAACACAAAGCCCTTTCTTGATGTCCTGACAAAGAATTTTCCTGCAAAAATAATCTGTTTAGTTATAGCCGTAATCTTATATGTTTTCTATCAGGCTACGCTGTTTGAAACGAGAATATTTCCCGTACGGCTCGATGTGCAGACCCCGGAGGGCATGTCCCTGCGCGCCGGTACACAAGCTCCGAAACAGATTCAGGTTACTGTGCGCGGTAAAACATCTCAGATTTCAAGTATAACCGAAGAAAATTTTAAAGCGCACATAGATACCAGTTCACATGCGAATGCCGGCAAATACGACTTTCCGATTTATGTCGAAAGTGATGACCGTGTCACACTTATGACCCCGGTAGAAATCCATCCGTATCCTGAACACATTTCCCTCGAAATAGAGGATGAAATCGTACGGTATATTCCCGTAAGTGCAAATATTTCCGGTGAGCCGGCACATGGGTATGAAAAACGGAACGTTTCTGTCATACCGGATCGAATGGAAGTGATAGGTCCCAGAAGCATCATAGAAGATATTAATGCTCTGCTGACGGAAAAAATCGATATCACCGATATTTCGGACAATTTTTCTTCCGACGTCGCTATTTCAACGATAAACGAGTACTTGCATTTTAAAAATGATACTATTGTTTCGATAAAAGTAAATGTAGCTCCTGTTGAAACCACAGCATCATTCAAAGGAATTCCTGTGATATTTGAAAACCTTCCTCCCGACGTGAATATGAAGGACGTGACTTACAACGTTGATGTCGGTGTCCGGGGAGCAATGCTTGTCCTTGAAAAACTGAAAGCTTCTTCTTTTATAGCCTCTGCTGACTGTTCTTCAGCTGTCGTTCCGGGAGAAAAGTTTGATGTTCCCGTCATAATCTTTGCGCCTGAAAACGTCAGGGTTGTTTCCCAATCCAGAAAGACGGTGAACATTGAAATTCTGCAGGAAGGGGCTGTGCAGACTGGCGACCTTATCTGGGAGCCCTATGAAGACTAGCGGAGTCTGCGGAATTGGGTGCGACATTGCAAAAGTCTCCCGGTTTTCCCGCTGGGTTGAAAATGACAGGATACTGACACGTTTTTTTAATCGGGAGGAACTGTACAGCGGGTCCGGCAGTATGCAGCGGAAGTGTGAATATTATGCTGTCAGATTCGCTGCAAAAGAGGCTTTTTCAAAAGCGTTAGGTACTGGTTTGGCAGGCTTTTCTCTTGCCGATATATATATAGTAAAGGATTCATCCGGTTCTCCGTCGCTTGTCGTTACAGGACAGGCTGCAGAAGTCTTAAAGCAGAAATGCGGGGAGAACGCGAAGGTTTTAGTGTCGCTGAGCCACGAAAAAGAATACGCGGTTGCGTTTGTAATAATAGAAGCGGGGGTAGCATGTTAAGGGAGTCAAAGAGCCACAAGGCTAATGAAGGCGAAAAAAAGGGATCTATTACCTACTGGGCAAAGGAAAAGGTAAAGTGCCCGGTCTGCGGAAAGGCATTTGACCAGGAGGTCATGCACAAGGGCGGCGGACGCATGATTGCAGGCCGTCTGACCGATGAACTCCACAGAGAGTTTGAACCTTCAAAGCGGTTTGGCCGCGTATACCCGCTCATCTATGACATCGGGTGCTGTACGTATTGTCATGCCGCTTTCTTTTGGAAAGACTTTATCGAAATGAATGACAATGATTCAATTGAAAGAATTCAAAGCGACGAAGAAAAACGGGACAAAGCGGTAGAGACGATTTTCCCTCACTTTGACGTTACTGGCAACCGGGATTTGTACAACGGAACGGCCATGTATTATCTGGCACTGCTGACCTACGAAAAAGTTGACATAGCGTATGCACCGACACTCAAGCGGGCGATGATATCGCTGCGCCTCGGATGGCTGTGTAGGGATTTGAACAAGGTGTGTCCTAACCACAACTATGATTATGTTGCAGAGGTGTTTTACCGCAAGGCGTTGTTTTTCTACCAGCAGACCTTGATAAATGAGACAACTGGTATTGAACGCATTGAAGGGGTTACGAACTTCGGTCCCGATATGGACAAGAACTACGGGTATGACGGTATTCTCTATCTGTGCAGCATGCTGGAATTCAAGTATGGACAACGGGAAGATGAAAATTTGCGCTTGAAAAAGCTCAGTGAATTCAAGAGCGCCATTGCCCGTCTTTTCGGTCTTGGAAAGTCCTCAAAAGAAAAGCCGGGACCGCTCCTTGAGGTTGCCAAGAACCTCTATGATGATATGTCAAAAGAGCTTTCAAACAACAATATATTCGGCGATGACTAATATATTGCTGACTGTCAGCTATGACGGAACAGACTTCTGCGGCTGGCAGCGGCAGGACAAAGCAGACAAAGGCGCTCCCGTCCGCACGGTGCAGGGGGAGCTGGAAGAAGCTGTCGGAAAGATGTTCCGCTCATCGATTAAGATTTACGGCTCTGGCCGCACTGACAGCGGTGTCCATGCCGCCGGGCAGGCTGCGAATTTCTTTTCTCCAGTGGACGGAATCCCGGAAGCGAATTATGTCCGCGCCTTGAACGGACTGCTTCCGCAAGATATACGGATTATGAAAGCGGAACAAGTGCCGGAAGATTTCAATGCCCGTTTCAATGCAACTTCCCGCATGTACAGATATTTTTTGCGTTGCGCTTCTGTTCCCCTTGCCAGTGAAAGCCGCTATGTCTGGTGCATTCCGCGCCGGCCCGACATAGACAATCTGAATGCCATGTGCTCGTGCCTCCACGGTGAAACCGACTGCGCAACGTTCTCTGCCGCAGGTGACCAGAGTATTTCCACCAAGCGCTACATAGACAGCGCACGCTTTTTTTCCGATGAAAAAAATCCTGACACACTCGTCTTTGAAATAGAAGCGAATGCCTTTCTCTGGAAGATGATACGTTCCCTCGTCGGAACTTTTATCCAGTGCGATGAAAAAGGAAAGGACAAGCAGTTTTTTAAGGAGATATTGGAAAGCTGCGACAGAAAACGCGCGCTGATGACCGCTCCCGCAAAAGGACTCTTCCTGTGGCAAATCCGTTTCGACGGTATCAGGCGTCATATTTAGAGGAAAAATACCCGCTACAAAAGATTTACGGGGTCAACATCTGCTTCTATATAGACATGCGCAGGCGGTGTGTATCCGAATATGAAGTCTTTGGCGATCGCTTGCAGAACAGACATTTTTGTCCCTCGTAAAAGAATCTGGTGCCGGTGATTTTTCGCTATCATTTCCAACGGACATTCCGCAGGTCCGAGAAGTTCCACATCGTTGGGGCACAGCCGCTCTAAAATCTGTGCCGCCCCGTTTGCCGCCCGTTCCGCAGCATGGGGGACGGCCGAACGGAACACCAGGCGCAAGAGCCTTGAATACGGCGGAAAGGACAGCACCTTCCGCTGCTGCAATTCACGTTCATAGAATCCCTCAACGTCGTGTCGTACAGCCATATCGATCGGGGGCATATCCGGTGAAAAACTCTGCACCACGACCTTTCCGTCAGGAAAGAATCTGCCTGCTCTTCCTGCCACCTGTGTGATGAGGGAAAACGTTTTTTCAGCAGCCCTGAAATCAGGAAGGTGTAGCGATGTGTCTGCAAGAATGACACCCACAAGCTGGAGTCCCGGAAAGTTCAGTCCCTTTGCCACCATCTGGGTTCCCAGCAAAATATCGTAGATTCCTGCTCTGAATGCGTCAAGTTTTTCCTGTAGTTCTCCTTTTTTCTTTAAGCTGTCGGTGTCCACCCGCACAACCCGTGCATTCGGGAATTTTGATTTGACTTCGTTTTCAATGTATTCAGTTCCAAACCCCGCATAGCCTATGTCGAGGGAACCGCACTTCGGGCATTGGCTCGGAGGAATCATCGTGTAACCGCAGTAATGGCAGCGCAGTCTGTTTTCATCCCGGTGGTAGGTAAGGGACACTGAACAGTTTTTGCACGTCATCTCGAATCCGCAGCTGTTGCAGTGAAAGAAGTGCGTGAATCCGCGTCTGTTTAAAAACAGTATTGTCTGACGCTTTTCTGAAAGAGTCTTCCGTATTTCTGCTTCAAGCTGCGGGGAAATAGACGAACCGTCCTGTTTGCCGAGGCTTAAATTCACACAGACAATCTCTGGTTGAGCTCCGCCGGCAAGCCTCTGTGTCAGCATGTGTCTGGCTATAAGCCCTGTCTGCATACCGTTCCATGCTTCAACGGACGGCGTTGCCGACCCCATTACGAGGGGGATGTGAAGTTGCTGTGCGCGGTGCATGGCGACCTGCCGTGCATGGTAACGGGGGGACGCTCCGGATTTGTAGGAAGCGTCGTGCTCTTCATCTATTATGATGAGCCCTAACTGCGGGACGGGGGCAAAAACAGCGCTCCGTGCCCCTATAACAACGCGCGCCTCTCTGGAAAGAATTCGCTTCCATTCTCTGAGCCGCTGGCTCGGCGTGAGGGCAGAGTGCAGGACGGCGGCTGTGTTCCCGAAGCGCTGCATGACGGCTTCCGTGACTTGCGGTGTCAGACCTATTTCTGGTACAAGGTAAATGACTCCCTTGTCTTCGGCCAACACCCGTTCCGCCACACTTAAGAAAACCTCCGTTTTTCCGCTTCCGGTCATGCCGTAAAGATATTGAAATGAGGTGTTTCCGGAAGCAGAAAGAATGCCTTCGACCGCCTGCTTTTGTTCTGCGCTCAGTTCTCTTTTTTCAAAACTGGAAGCATCTTGAGCAAACGGAATGTCCGGTGTATTGGTATCGCGTCTGCCCGATGGAACCATAGCGAACACCGATTCCCCAATAGACGCGAGATAGTATGAACTGACCCATTTCGCCAGTTCATACAGTTCTGGGGTGAGGACAGGTTCTTTGTCTATAAAACGGACGATTGAACGTATCTTGTCAGGCGTGACAGCACATGACGGCGGGAGTGTTTCCCATGCCGCAGTGACGAAGCCGGTCGTTTTCCTGTTACCGAAGTATATTTCAACTCTGCGTCCGAACGCATTCGGGACGCTTTCGTCTTCACTGTCACAGCGGTAGGTAAACGTCTGATTCAGCGGAACCTGTACAGCGACATCGATGAAAAAAGACATGGTTTACCGCTTTGCTTCCTGCTGGTGTGTTTCTGCTAAAAAAGGGGCATCATAGCCCGACGCATTCTGATTGAGCCAGGAACGCAGGAGCTTCAAATCTTCCCAGGCAGGACGCTTCAATGTAGCGTCATGCAGCAGTGCGCTCGGATGGTATGTCGCCGTAAGGGGAATGCCGTTGTAATCAAAAAACTGACCGCGCAATGCCATGATACCTTTTGGTGTATTGAGCAGGTTTTTTACCGCTGTTGACCCCATGGCAAGGATAATTTTCGGTTTTAAAAGATGTATCTGTGCCGTCAGAAAGGCAGAACAGGCTTCTGCTTCCGCAGGCACCGGTGTGCGGTTGTGGGGTGGGCGGCACTTTACAATATTTGCTATGTAACAGTTCGCTGTCCGGCTCAGGCTGATGGCTGCAAGCATTTTGTCCAGCAGCTGTCCCGCAGGTCCGACAAACGGACGTCCTGATTTATCTTCCTGCTCTCCGGGACCTTCGCCGACGACGAGGACAACAGGATGAGGCACTCCTTCGCCGGGCACGGTGTTAATCCGCGTTGCGCCAAGCGGACAGCGGTTGCAGGAATGTATCTGCTGTGCAAGCGTGTCGAGAGTCAGTTTCTGTTTTGCGGGTTCCGCAGGTTCAGGCTTTGTTTCGACATCATCTGCAAAAACGATGGAGTCGCTTTTGAATTGTTCCGCCTTGTATCCCTGCAGATAACCTGCTGCAACTTCCAGCAGTCTGTAAATGTCTTTTTTTTCCTGCGCAGTCATGTATGATGAGGGATTATAGCTTATACTTGCATGTTACGCAAGAATAGGGTAGTATAATAAAATTGAGTTAATTCATGATCAGCCTAAAACGTTTTCTTGTGCTGTGTGCGGCTTTTGCAGTCTGCTCATTCCGCTGTTTTGCTCAGCTTAGCATTGATCCGAACGACCATTTCTATGAACTCGCCCAACAGTGGGAAATACGGGGACTTGTAAAACAGCTACCTCCCCTTAGGCCGTATTCGGTGGCAAGCATAAAAAATATATTGCAGAATGTCATTAAGCGGGGAAATGAGGAAGATGTTGAGATTGCAATAGAATACTGGCAGCGGATTACCGGCAAAGTCGTATCCCTGTCCCTTGAGACAGAGGCAACAGGGACCGTGACAAAAGCTGACGGTGACGACTGGGATCCTGACAAACTTCTGACTGTAAAACCGGCTGCCGTAGGTGACGCTTCCCTTTATCAGGATTGGATTACGATAGGGTACGATTTGGGCATCACCGCCCGGACCGAAGAAAACGATTCCCCCTTCCGCGCGCTCTATGTGAATGCACCGTTCGACGCGAGGCAGGACCCTGCGGAACTCGGCCCGCTGTATGGGTACCTCGACACCAATGCAGGCGTTGCTGTCGGCAACAATACCATTTTTTTGCAGGCTGGGTTGAACCGCACCGGGTATGGTCCGTTTTTAGGGGAAGGGCTTGCGCTCAACGAGACCGGCTACCACAGCGCAAATCTTTCATTTACGCTGATGAAGGAAAAGTTTTCGTATACACAGCAGTATTCGGCTGTCGGCGCAACGCTGAGCTACGACGGAAGCGGGCTGCAGCCTGAAAAATACGTAGCCTTCCATGCGCTTGAATACAAATTTACCCCGAGTTTTTCGGCCTCCTACTATGAAAACATTGTGTACGGCAACCGGTTCGATTTTTCATATTTCCTGCCGGTTCCCTACATGGCGGCACAGGGTATTGGCGGTAACAGCGACAACCTGCAGATGGGACTGCTGTTCAAAAAGCGGTTCCTCAACAGCCTCCAGTGGTCCACCGATTTGTTCATAGACGATTTTGACGTCAACAAACTGGCAAAAGGCGATTTGAACAGCAAAAACAGATTTGCGCTCAAGACCGGGCTTACCTTTGTTCCTGAGTCGGGCATATGTGAAACAGTCAGTTTCAATTACACAGCCATATCGCCGTACACCTATTCCCACTGGGATTACGATTCAAAGAAAACTGCTTCCATCAGCAGCGGCATGTACAATTATCAGAACTATACGAACAATGGTGTGAATATCGGCTCCCAATACATGCCCAATACAGATGTGTTCTCCTTCACTATTGCATTCAAACCGATGAAACAGATGCGGCTGGGCGTTACCTCTTTGTTCCTGCGGCATGCAAACATAGTCGAGAGCGATACTGACGATGAAGCCATGCGCTACCTGTTGTCGGACAGCGGGACGTATGCCACCGACGGAACGAACCTGACGCATTCCATGTTCGGTTCTTCCTCTTCCAGCGGTGACCACGTGGAAACAGCATGGGAAAACCTGAACTTCCTGAAGCAGAGCCACAAAATGTATGTGTTCCAGACTGGCTTGAATGCAAGCTATACACTGCCGAAATTCGCCTTCGGAACCCTGACGCTTGATCTGTCCTATCTGTTCCAGTATGTGCACAATAAAGGAGTGGACACCAATATGTATCCGGGCGGACGCGTTGCTCAGAACGCAGACGGAACATTCAGCATAGACAGGCACGGCTCATATACAAAACATCAGGTCGTGCAGAAATTTAAAACAGACTGGGAAAAATCTCTTTTTGACGAAATCTCGCACTTTTTTACAATCGGTTTGAAATATAGGTTCTGAGGTTCTATTTCTATGGAAGAAGACAATGATTACACTGAAACATATCTGGGAAAACTGGGGGAACTCACCCTCAAGGGTAGCAATGAGCATGTTTTTGAAAAACAGCTTGTTGCGAACGTACGGCTTGCACTGGAGAGTGTTGACGCAAAAGCGTACACCAAGTCAGGAAGACTCTATGTTTCCTGCACACCGCAGTCATGTGCCGGTGTGGAATATGCCCTTGATCGCCTTATCGGCATTACCGGCTGGGCAAAAGTCGTAAAGACAGAAAAATCTATCGAAGCTATCAGCGCTGCTGTAATGGAGCTTGCAAAAAAAGCGGCGGCCGCAGGGGCAAAGACCTTTAAGATTGAAAGCAAACGTGAAGACAAAGCCTTCCCCTTGAATTCCTACGAAATAAGCGCACAGGCTGCAAACGGCGTGTTCGATTCAGGACTGCTTGCTGTCGATGTCCACAATCCTGATGTCATTATCCGGGTAGAGGTCAGGGCGGAGTGCTACGTCTATTCCGACCAGAAAAAGACCTGCCGTGGTCTTCCGGTCGGTGTCAGCGGAAAGGGGCTGCTGCTTTTGAGCGGCGGTATAGACAGCCCGGTGGCTGGCTACCGCATGATGCGCCGCGGAATGAAAGTCGAATGCGTTTACTTCCATTCCTATCCCTACACATCGGAAGAAGCTCAGAAAAAAGTCGAGGATTTGGCGAGAATCATCGCGGACTACGGAGTGGACACGCATCTCAATGTGATTCCTTTTACTGATGTCCAGATGAAAATCAAAGCCAAGGCTCCGAAAGAGTATACAACCCTCATGCTCCGCCTCTGTATGATGAAGGCAGCCAACCTCTTGGCAAAGAGAATTGGCGCGGACTGCATCATAACGGGAGAGAGCTTGGGGCAGGTAGCCAGTCAGACAATCCAGAATCTCACTGTTACAGAGCATTTTGCAGAACTGCCGTTGCTGCGTCCTCTCGTTGGGCTCGACAAAGAAGAAATCGTGGACACGTCCATAGAAATCGGAACCTACGAAACCTCCATACTGCCGTACGAAGACTGCTGTGTGCTGTTCAGCCCGAGACATCCTGTGCTCAAGGCGACGATTGCTGAGGCAGAAGCCATCTACAAAGAGATGGACATCGACGCCCTGGTGCAGAAAGCCTTTGAGGAGCGCCGTATTTTCCGCTATGCCATACGCGATGTCATCGGGGAACGCTTTGCGACCAAGCCGTTCAATTCTCAGTCAGGCGAATGCAAGGGACACAATCGGGATACCATTTCCTGACAGTAACGCTATTCCCGTACACCGCCGATAATCAAAGAGTGAAAAGGTCTTTATTTTTTACCTTAGCCCTTGTTCTCGTAGCAACGTTCTCTGCACCTGCACAGGAAGTGGAGGCGTCACTGGTGCCAGTTGCGGACAGCGTGCCGCTCATGCTTGAAGGAATTTGGCAGAACGACAACCGATACGTTGTGTTTGATACAGGCTATCTTTCTTCTGATTCAAAAGCGATACCTCAGATTGTTCTGAGGACATTTTACAAATGGTATGACGACCGCACCGCAGAAAGTCTGTCCTATGCCGAAGATGTGAGTGCGAGGGACAGAAACGATGCAGCAACCAGGATTCCAGAGACTATGGAGCTCACTTTTGTCCCGCTTACCGATGAACTTTTCACCGAAGACTACAACATGAACGTGACACAGGACGACGGAGATGTCTTGGTCGCCGAAGGAGCCAACAGCGGTGCATGGGATATGGTCGTTCGGTTTTCAGGTCACAAACTCGGCGGTGAAGACACCTACCACATACCGATTGCTGTAATCGGCAATAAACTCTTCCTCGATTTTGCCATAAAGACAGAGGACAGCGACAGCCTGCCGCCAAGTTCACTTTTAAACGGAGTGACCATTCAGGCGGAAAATCTGCTCGACGGGTATTGGCGTTCTGTGGGAAATGCAAACGGCATTCTCGCCTGTCCTCCGGTGACAAGCAATGAACTGGTTTCCTACCTGATTTCCCCCGGAGCAATCTATCACATACGGTATTGGCGCACCGATATGCCCTACAACCCGGAAGCGGAAGCCGTCTTTACCGACGGGAATGCTTCTTTTTCGGTTCCAAAACACCTGTCCGCAGCAGACAAAATCTACACTTGTACAGTTGGACGCCGGACGACAATCCGCAATATCGACAAGAGCGACGGTTTTTCCGAGCCTTATGAACTCAACAGCGTGCTGGTGCATAAACATGTTCTTGATGAAAACGGCAATGATACAACCTATACCGTCAGGACTGCAACAATCCTCGTGTTTGGCGAACCGTATCTGACGCTGACAGAAGGAACCCGCACCATGAAAGAAATTATAGCTGAGAATAATGCGCGGAAGCACCCGGCTCCAAAGCCTCTTTTCCCCATTCAGGGAACACGGCATTCAGTCTTGGACTTTGACTGGAGCATTGTGGAAAATCCTCCGAAGAGCTTCAACCGGCGCATGCTCGATTTAGGCAAATAAGCAGCGCATTCTTCGCAAGATTATGTTATTCGGGCAGTCGTGAATATTCAGTCCAGTTTTACGAACTGCACATAGTCGACAGCCATGCCCGGTGTTTGAGACGTCAAGACGACGGGGACAGTCGTTTCTTCTGCGATTTCAAAAATCACCGGCGTCCTGAGCGTAAATTCCCAGATTCCTAACGGCGGATTGCTGGGGGAGACAACTGTTGTTTTTTCACCGATTCGTACCGTCACCGCTGAACGTTCCGTTTTTTTTGCCCTTTCCCTGAGCATACATTCATACCGTCCTGCCGGCAATGTTATGACGCATTCTGCAACAGATTCATCTGTGTCAAGACTAGCCGCAACCCCCGCACTCGCGTTTCTGTCTTCGAGATACGTAAAACCTGAAAGCTGCATATCCTCAATTTCAATCTTGATGCCCTTGCCGGTGAAGTTGAAAACAGGGGGCTCCAGAAGTTCCCATTCCGGTTGGACTAAGTCATGGTCCGCTGCAAAAACCTTTGCTGACAATATAAAAAACAGCAGCCATGCAAATCTGCGGGTATAACCTTTTCCCATACAAGAAAGTTTACTGTATTATAAAGTCCTCGGCAAGCACAGCAGGGTACCGCCCTCCGGGCGGATGGCGGGGCACGTGAGGAGCCGATGGCACATCACGTGGCGGCGGATGGCGACTCCCGTGGCGGGCGGATGGCACATCACGTGGCGGCGGATGGCGGGTCACGTGAGGAGCCGATGGCACATCACGTGGCGGGCGGATGGCAAGTCTCGTGGCGGTACGATGACACATCCCTTCTCCCCGTAAGGCTCAGATAGAGCCAATCAACCCTGCCAATGTATCCCCCGCATCTGCTCTTTTACCCGTAATGTTATGGCGGCTG
>CADBRT010000016.1 GCA_902797055.1 uncultured Spirochaetaceae bacterium | reverse complement strand
CTATACCTTGTGATAAAAAAATTGTATTATGCACAGGCATAGAAAAATTGTATAACTGAATACGTTTCAGGAGATAAAAAATATGAAGGCACTTTCACAAAAGACAGCAGGATTTACGGATTCAATAATCAGACGGATGACACGCATTTCAAATGAATACAATGCTATTAACCTGAGCCAGGGATTCCCGGATTTTGAACCGCCAAAACCGATTCTCGACAGACTTGCCGCTGTTACAAATGAAGACTTCCATCAATATGCAGTAACGTGGGGTGCACAGAACTTCCGGGAAGGAGCTGCTAAAAAATACGAGCACTTTTCCGGACAAACAATAGATCCGAACAAGGAAATAGTCGTCACCTGCGGAAGCACGGAGGCAATGATGGCTTCAATGCTATCTGTTGTAAACCCTGGCGACAAAGTCATTATCTTTTCACCGTTCTATGAAAACTACGGAGCTGACACCATTCTCGCAGGAGCGGAACCGGTATTTGTCCCCCTCCACGCACCAGAGTTCACGTTTGATGCGAACGAACTGGAAGACGCGTTCAAGCAAGGAGTAAAAGCGCTTATTCTGTGCAATCCGTCAAACCCGTGCGGCAAAGTTTTTACCCGGGAGGAACTTGAAACAATCGCAACGCTTGCGGAAAAATACGATGCCTATGTCATCACTGATGAAGTGTATGAGCACATTGTGTACGACGGACACAAACATATCTATTTTTCTACACTGCCGGGTATGAAAGACAGAACGATAGTCTGTTCTTCCCTTTCAAAGACGTATTCAATAACCGGCTGGAGGCTGGGATACACCATTGCAAACGAAGAAATTACAGAGAGAATAAAAAAAGTACATGATTTTCTGACCGTCGGAGCCGCAGCCCCGCTGCAGGAAGCTGCTGTTGTCGGTTTGAGCTTTGACGATGCGTATTATGCCGATTTGCAAAAAAAATATGACCAAAAGCGGACGCTGATGCTGGACGGACTGACCTCGCTGAACATTCCCCATACAAAACCGGAAGGGGCATATTACATTCTGTTGGACATCTCGGAATTTGGGTATGAAAGCGATTTGGACTTTGCAGTCGACCTCGCAAAAAAAGTCGGCGTCGGAACTGTTCCCGGATCCTCGTTCTTTAAGGAGCCGGAAAACCGATTCGTCCGCATACACTTCGCCAAAAAGAGCGAAACCCTCACAGCGGCACTTGAAAGGCTGGAAAATCTCAGAAAGGTATTCTGATGCAACCAAGATACGGAGAAATGTATGACCATACAACAAATTCGTTATGTCATCGGTATTTCAGAAGCAGGTTCCTTCAACAAGGCCGCTGAAAAGCTGTATATCTCCCAACCATCTCTCACCAGCACCGTCCACGACCTCGAAGAAGAGTTAGGCATCAAGATTTTCAACCGTACAGGCCGCGGCATAACACTGACGGAAGAAGGGACGGACTTTCTTTCCAGCGCGCGGCAACTCTACCTGAACTACCAGAACGTTATGGAACGGTATCAGAACGGTGCGCTGACAAAAAAGAAATTCGGCATTTCAACACAACACTATTCGTTTGCACTCAAAAGTTTTGTAGAGATGGTGAAGCACTTCAATACAAATGAATATGAGTTCGCCATACGGGAGACCAAAACAAAAGAAGTCATTGAAGATGTAGCGTCTTTAAAAAGCCAGATAGGCATCCTTTATTTGAGCGACTTCAACAGAGCCATGCTGCAAAAGTTGCTCAACACAAAGGGGCTCGAATTCCACTACCTCATCTCCTGCAAAGCATATGTTTACCTTTGGAAAGGACATCCGCTCGCCAAAAAAGAATCGATATCTTTTGAAGAACTGGAAAGCTACCCCTGCCTTTCCTTTGAACAGGACGATGACAATTCTTTCTACTTCGCAGAGGAGATACTCGGCTCAAAGGAATACCTCAGGACGATAAAAACAAATGACAGGGCGTCAATGCTCAATCTGATGGTAGGACTGAACGGCTATACGCTGTGCTCCGGCATCATCAGTGAAGAACTGAACGGAACAGACTATATAGCCGTTCCGTTCCGCGAAACTGACCAGAACATCAACCGCGTCATGGAAATCGGCTACATAACAAAAAAGAACTTTATAATCAGCGAAGTAGGACAGTGCTACATCGCTGAAATGAAAAAATACTTACACGTGAATTAACGGTTCTTGTAATTCTTCTCAATCCAGCGGAGGTAGTCTCCGCTCTGGATGTGTTTAACCCACTCCTTGTGCTCAAGATACCAGCCGACGGTAAATGCAAGACCATCTTCGAACGGCATCTTGCGTTCCCAGCCGAGTTCGTTCTTGATTTTTGTACAGTCGATGGCATAGCGGGCGTCGTGTCCGGGTCTGTCTTTTACATGAACAATCTGGCTTTTATATGTCTCGACAGGAGTACCTGTCTTTGCAGAGACAGCCTTTATCAGCGCCTCCAGCAAATCGATGTTCCGCCATTCATTTTCACCGCCGATGTTGTATTTTTCTCCGGTCCGCCCCTTGTTGACAACCTGCCAGACAGCGCGATTATGGTCTTCGACATACACCCAGTCGCGGATGTTCTTTCCTTCGCCATACACAGGAAGCTGTTTTCCGGAAACCATGTTCAGAACCATAAGCGGTATCAGCTTTTCTGGGAACTGGAACGGACCGTAATTGTTCGAGCAGTTTGAAATAGTAACCGGCATGCCGAATGTATGGTAATATGACAGAACAATGTGGTCAGAGCTAGCCTTGCTGGCAGAATACGGAGAACGCGGAGAATACGGAGTTTCCTCAGTAAAGTAGCCGGAGTCGCCCAGCGTGCCGTACACTTCGTCCGTTGAAATGTGGTGGAACAGAACGTCGTCGCGCTTATTGTCCAACGAACAGCCCCAGTATTCACGTGCAACATCAAGCAATGTATACGTTCCCTCGACGTTCGTCTTTATAAAGGCTCCCGGCCCCGTAATTGAGCGGTCAACATGTGTCTCTGCCGCAAAATGTATGACTGTATCAATGTCATACTGTTTGAAAATGCGCTCCACGGAAGGTCTGTCGCAGATGTCCACCTGTTCGAAGAAGTACCGCTTTCCACCGTATTTTTCAGCGACTCGGGCGAGATTCTCCGGGTTGCCAGCATACGTAAGACTGTCAACATTGATAATGGTACCGCTAAAACCTGAGTCGCGGAATGCCTCACGGCCGGTGTCCGTCTCCCCCAACAGATAGTTGATAAAGTTTGAACCGATGAACCCACAGCCACCGGTTACGAGGATATTATGTATCTTTCTACGAGACATATGTCCTTATCTCCCAGTTTTTCAAAGTATATTCAAGTCTAACAGATGGGCTTTATTTGTCAAGAGCTGCAGAAACACCCCCTACAGATGAGCAAACCAAACAGTGCAGTCCCTTGAGCAGGCAGAGCACATAAAAAAAAGAGACTGGTATAACCAATATCCAGCCTCTTTTAACTGCTATCAGCAAAGCGTGCTAGTCTCAACGGTACATCAAACCCCACACGCAGAACAATGCTACCAGCCTATGTTTACTTTATCATTGCATGATATTCCTGCAAAGATTTGACGCCGCCTTCGCCGCCGAGGCCGTTCTTTACGGAAGCAATGCCCTGAACAGCTGCAAGGGCGCCCGCAATGGTCGTAATGTACGAAACCTTGTACTTGAGACAGGCCTTGCGGATAGTCTTGCGGTCTTCGGCATAGTTGCGCTGTGCCTTTGGAGTGTTGATTACGAGGCAGACTTCCTTGTTCATAATCATGTCGATTACGTCAGGACGGCCGCCGCCAATCTTGTTTACAACATCGCACTTGATGCCGTTTGCATTATAGAATTCTGCAGTTCCTTCCGTCGCAACCAGCGTAAAGCCAAGGTCTTTGAGCGTCTTGCCGATGGAAATAACCTGATCCTTCAGGCTGTCCTTGTTGCTCAGAGAGATAAGCACTTTCTTGTTTTCCCACGCAGCAGGAGCATGTGGCAATTCACTACCGCTGGCTTCCTGTGCCTTGTAGAATGCAAGCGGGAAGCTCTCTGCAAGACCGAGCACTTCACCGGTTGAACGCATTTCCGGTCCAAGAATCGGATCAACGCCAGGAAAGCGTGCCCAAGGCAATACAGCCTCTTTTGCTCCGTGATACGGAATAACTTTGTCCTTGAGACCGAGAGAGTCAAGGGATTCACCGAGCATCATGCGTGTTGCAAGGCGTGCCATTTGAGTGTCGCAGACCTTTGACACAAGCGGAACCGTGCGACTAGCGCGCGGGTTGGCTTCGATAACATAGACCTTTCCGTCTTCAATAGCGTACTGCATGTTCATCAGTCCGCAGACGTGCAGGTTCTCTGCAATCTTCTTTGTATACTCCTTGATTGTCTCAAGATTGTTCTTTGGAATGTTGACCGGCGGCAACACACAGGCGCTGTCTCCAGAGTGGATTCCGGCAAGCTCCACGTGTTCCATGACGGCAGGAATGTAAACGTGCGTACTGTCTGCAAGTGCGTCTGCCTCACATTCAAGAGCGTTCTTAAGGAAGCGGTCAATGAGGAGCGGGCGGTCAGGAGTTACGCCGACAGCCTTCTCTACATATTCCTTGAGGTTCTTTTCGTCGTAGATGACTTCCATTCCACGTCCGCCAAGAACGAAGCTCGGACGGATCATAATCGGATAGCCGATCTTATCTGCAATCGCCTTTGCCTCATCAAAGTCTATAGCCATGCCACTTTCCGGCATCGGGATGTTCAGGTTGTCCATCATCTTGCGGAACAGGTCGCGGTCTTCTGCAATGTCGATAGAATCGATTGAAGTACCGAGGATGTTGACTCCATTCTCCTGAAGCTCGCGTGCAATGTTGAGCGGAGTCTGCCCACCGAACTGCACGATGACGCCGAACGGCTTTTCCTTCTCATAAATCTGGAGTACGTCTTCTGTGGTGACAGGCTCAAAGTACAGTTTGTCAGAAGTGTCGTAGTCTGTAGAAACAGTCTCCGGGTTGCAGTTAACGATGATTGTCTCGTATCCCATTTCCTTGAGTTGCATTGCGGCGTGGCAGCAGCAGTAGTCAAACTCAATGCCCTGACCGATTCTGTTTGGACCGCCGCCCAAAATCATGATTTTCTTTTTGTTATCCGTTGCAGTAGACTTGTCCTCTGCGTTGTATGTTGAATAGTAGTAGTTTGCGTTCTTGACTCCGCTGACCGGAACTGCAAGCCAAGCCTCGCGCACCCCCAATTCCCTGCGGCGGTCGCGGACAGACTTCTCGCTGACCTTCAAAATCTTTGAAAGGTACTTGTCGCTGAATCCGTCCTTCTTTGCCTGAATCAAGAGGTCGTCTGCTGGAAGTCTGCCCGGTGTCTTGAGCATCTCTTCCTCAAGGTCAACAAGTTCCTTCATCTGCTGGAGGAAGTATTCCTTGACGTATGTAATCTCATGCAGCTTTTCTACGCTAACGCCCTTGCGCAGTGCTTCGTAAAGCAGAAAGTAACGCTCGCTAGAAGCAGTCTTTAGCATTTCGCACAACTCTGCGGCAGACTTCTTGTTGAAGTCCTTTGCAAAACCAAGTCCGCTGCGTCCGTTTTCAAGACCACGGATTGCCTTCTGGAACGTTTCCTTGAATGTCTTGCCGATGGCCATGACTTCACCGACAGCCTTCATTGAAGTGCCGAGAGAATCCTCCGCACCGCGGAACTTTTCAAATGCCCAGCGAGCAAATTTCAGGACAACGTAATCTCCGTCAGGTGCTCCGCCCGGAGTGTATTTGTCCAAAGTGCCGTCTCGCCAGTATGGAATCTCATCAAGTGTAAGTCCTGATGCAAGCTTTGCAGAAATGAGTGCAATCGGGAAACCTGTAGCCTTTGATGCAAGTGCAGAAGAACGTGAAGTACGAGGGTTGATTTCAATGATTACGACTTCGCCAGTCTTAGGGTTGTGTGCAAACTGAACGTTGGTTCCGCCGATAACGCCGATTGATTCGACAATCTTGAATGCCATTGCCTTGAGCCGGTCCTCAAGAGCCTTGTCAATCGTCATGAACGGTGCAGAGCAGAAAGAGTCACCGGTGTGCACGCCGACGGCATCGATGTTTTCAATAAAGCAGATTGCAACCATCTGGTTCTTTGAATCGCGGACAACCTCAACCTCAAGCTCTTCCCAGCCAAGAATGCTCTGTTCGATAAGACACTGATGTGTCATGGAAAGGTCAAGACCGTTGGAAACGATGTTGCGAAGCTCTTCAACGTTGTAGCAAAAGCCGCCTCCCTGACCGCCCATCGTGTAAGCAGGACGAACGACGACTGGAAATCCGATATCAGCCGCAATCTTTTCTGCGCCTTCCACAGTGTGGCAGATGTCGCTCTTAGGAGTTGCAATGCCAAGTTTCTGCATGGTCTCCTTAAAAATCTCACGATCCTCACCGCGCTCAATGGCATCGAGGTTGACTCCGATAACCTGAACGCCGTACTTATCAAGAACACCCGCCTTGTTCAGTTCGCAGGCAAGGTTCAGGCCTGTCTGACCGCCGAGGTTTGGAAGCAGCGCATCAGG
>CADBRT010000015.1 GCA_902797055.1 uncultured Spirochaetaceae bacterium | reverse complement strand
TCCGCTCTTCATGTATTTCGGGAAGAAATGAGTGAACTGGACAGTATTCTTTACGTTGGTAAAGTCCTTCAGGAACTCCAGGATGCACAGCTTCGGGGCCAGAATACTTTCATATTCATCCTTATGAAAGTTTTTCCACATATTGAGCAACTGCGGATACTTTTTCTCAATGTTGACATCATTCTGATTGAAAATAATCTGTAAACTTCCGGATGAATGGTAGTACAACTTATAGCCGTTAAAACTGCCTATAATCGTATGAATCCTTTCAGCAGTAGCCTTTATGAAGTCATAAAATTTTTCATCACCAAAATAGTTTCTTGATTCCTGAGCGTTCGTAAAGTTAATGAGGAATATGGTGGCGTTTCTTTTGGAATAGGTGAGACTGTTCAACTGTTTTTCAAAAGCGAGGCTGTTGTACAAGTCCGTATCCATATTGTACGTTTCTTCTGAACGGTACAGGATTAAATGCACCAGCAGCAGGGCAAAGGCGGTGGAAATCATTTCTATCAGGTAGCCGGGGTGCAAAAACTGGAAGACCGCAGCCCCGATTGCTGCTATGTACGTGGATATCATTGCGAACCAGCGTATATTCCCCATGTACTTACGCATAGTGCCCAGATAGAAAACACCGAAAATGGTGTAAATAATGGAATAAATGTACAAAAACGCCATCTGCGGTCCGCGTTTGTACGTCTCTTCCCATGTAATAGAAAATATTTTGTGCGTAAAAAAGTTTGAGAAAATGAACAGAACCGCCACAGTGACAGGCAGCAGCAGGAAGACTTTATAGGCTGTTTTTTTCAGCCGGTACACACTGTCAGTCTGGACAAAAATCAACACAACGTAGATGACATTCAGCAACTGTCTGGATAGAAGGTAGCAGTAGCTGCAGAAATATGACACTGCTATTCCATGAGGGATATCCGCCAGATGTCTGTAGGTCACTTCCATGCTGATATCCATAACGGCTGCCGTTGAGGCGATCCATATCACGCACAAAAATGCGATGTTCTCGATTCCCTTTGTCATCCTTCTGTAGTATGTGGAAAAAAGGATTACTATATATATTAAAACTGCTAGAAAGCTGAATACAACGGGACTGTTCAATCCGATACCCTCTACTTATCCACCTAGTTTATCATAGGTACAAGATAAAGTCTATTATAAGCTTTTTTCTCAAAAATCACTAGTACAACGAATAACAAGTAATAGTCATTCCGAACGCTACGGCACAACCGAACGCACCTGCTACGGTTGTGGGTTTCGGAATCTATAAGCACAGATGCTGAAACAAGTTCAGCATGACCAGTTATTTTGGATTCGTTATACTAGTTGTCAACAAGGACAACGACATCCTCCACTGTTTTTTATAGGTTGCGTCGACATCGAACGGTTCCTGTACTGCCTGCTATATCACAGAAGTTCTGTCATATAATGAGAGAGCGGAACGATTTTAACGCAGAATTGCACAAATCAACGTCTTGCGTTAGAGTATGGGTATGAGAATACTAGACATAGGCCTCTTAGTGCTGGCCATCGTGCTTTTTCTTGTGGGCATCATCGGATGCATCATTCCCGGACTGCCCGGCAGCCCTTTGTGCTGGGGAGGACTGCTTACGGGGCATTTCATATCCAAAACAAGCGATGAAATAACCTGGACAGTGCTGATTATCACAGCGGTCGTCTGTGTCGGAGTAGAAATCGTCAACAATCTGGTACCCTCGTACTTCACGAAGAAATCGGGAGGTTCAAAAGCAGGCAGCTGGGGCAGCACCATCGGTGTTTTCGTCGGCATGTTCACTGGTCAGATTCTGCTGATTTTTGCAGGTCCGTTCCTCGGAGCGTTGGTCGGAGAACTCATACACGACCACTCAGACGTCAAAAAAGCCTTGCGCTCCGCCCTGTACTCGTTTCTCGGCTTCATCACAGGAACAGGGCTGCGGCTCGTCACGGCAGCAGTCCTTGTCGTCATCTTCGCCCGCGCATTCTTTTAACCGTAAAGCAAAGGAGTACTCATGGTTTACACAGTCTCAGTCACGGTTCCCCCGGACAGGGAATCAGATGAAGCATATATCAGGAACGAAGTTTTTACCGCCCTCAAACAAAAAGATGTGGACACAAGCGATGCTGTCCTCGTAAAAACAAAGCGTTCAATCGATGCCCGCCATCACAGCGTAAAGCTCATACTACGCTATGATGTTTACATCGGAGAGCGTCCCGCAAGCGTACAGGACAGTCTGCCCGAATGGAAGCATGCTGACGGGTCAAAGAAAGTAATCATCGTCGGTTCAGGTCCTGCAGGGCTGTTCGGTGCTTTCACGCTGCTGGAAGCAGGCGTACAGCCAATCATAATTGAACGCGGAGAGCAGGCGGGACAGCGAAAGCGCGACATCGCACTCATCAGCACGAAGGGTGTCGTGGGAGCGGATTCAAACTACTGCTTCGGCGAAGGCGGAGCAGGAACGTTCAGCGACGGCAAGCTCTACACCAGAAGTGACAAGCGGGGGAACCTCCCACTCGTACTGAAAATCTTCGCACACTTCGGCGCATCGGAACGGATACTCACCGACGCACATCCACACATCGGTACGGAAAAACTGCCCGCCATAATCACGGCAATGCGGAATAAAATCATTGAACTCGGCGGTGAATGCCACTGGAACATGAGAGTGACAGACCTCATCACGCAGAACGCAAACGGCAGTACTTCTGTCTGCGGAGTAAAAACAGAAAACACAAAAACGGGGGAAATAAAAGAGTTCACCGGAGATGCCGTTCTGCTTGCCACAGGACATTCCGCTACGGACATCTACGAAATAATCACCCGCCACAGTCCGGAGAGTCTTGAGGCAAAGACCTTTGCAGTGGGAGTCCGCGTAGAACACCCCCGCACGACTATCGATGACATACAGTTCCACGGGAAAAAAACTCAGAATCTGGGAGCGGCAGAATACCGGCTTACTTCACAACAGGACGGCAGAGGGGTGTACAGCTTCTGCATGTGCCCGGGTGGTTTCGTTGTTCCCAGCTCAACGGCACCGGAACAAATCGTCATCAACGGCATGTCCGCTTCAGGCCGCAACAGCAAGTGGAGCAATGCGGCAATCGTAGTGGAAACCCGTCCCGAAGATATTCCTGAGCAATACCGGGTACTGGATTGCCCCGCACTTGCCGGACTGCGATGGAGGACAGCCCTTGAACACCTTACCTGGCAGAAAGGGGACGGACAGAAAGCCCCCGCACAGCGGCTCAAGGATTTTTTGAATCACAAAGACAGCACTTCACTCCCCGCCTCCAGCTATGCGCCCGGACTTGTCGCAAGCAGGCTGGATACTTGGCTGCCACCCCAGATTGCAAAGCGGCTTGCAGCAGGTTTCAAGGATTTCAATAAACACATGAAAGGCTTTATCTGCGATGACGCGCTGATTATCGCTTCAGAAACGAGAACTAGCACGCCGGTCAGAATACTACGCAATGCAGAAAGCGGGGAATGCAAAGGACTTGCAGGACTATACCCGGCAGGGGAAGGAAGCGGTTACTCAGGGGGTATTGCAAGCAGTGCAATGGACGGTGTAAAACAGTGCAAGGCGATTTTGAACGCCCTGCACTGATGCGCGGTGTTTACTGCTCCACCTGTCCGACCAGTTCCGTCAACAGAGGGATGAGCTGCTTTTTACGGGAGACGATGTCTTTCATATAATAAATGCGGCTCTCCTTTTCAGGAAAGTTGACGACGGAAAGGAACTCGTCTGCTGACGACAACAGCATGATGGACGACAGCTTTGTAATGTCTGTCACAAGCAAAGCTTGGAACAGCTTGCCGCCGGACTTGCGCTCGGTATCCAGTGTTTCAAGGAATTCCGCCTTTCTGTTCAGAATCTCCGAAGTATCGTCAACTTCAATCTGGCTCACTGTATATTTGAATTTGCCCTCGGTGTAATCCTTCATATCCTGATGAACGACTTCCTCTGCACTGCGGCCACCGATGTGACTGCCGCTGCGTATGATGTCGTTCCCCAGCTGCTGAATATCCAGATCAGTGATGCTGCTCAAATACTCTGCGGTCTGAATATCGTACTCGGTAACAGTCGCGGACTGCAAAATCAGCGTATCGCTCAGAATGCCGCTCAAAAGCAGGGATGCCATGTCGCGCGGAATGGACACGTGGTTTTCACGGTACAGGTTGGCGATGATTGTGCTGGTGGAGCCGACCGGCTTGTTGATAAAGGTTATGGGCCGGCGGGTGCTGAACGTGCTTATCCGGTGATGGTCGATTATCTCCTGAATGACATAGTGCTCAATGCCTTCGATTGCCTGCTGCGGTTCGTTGTGGTCGACAAGGATTACTTGGACATTCGCATCGTGGAGGAGATCACTTTCGCTGATAACCCCGATTACCTTGTAGTTGTCATCAACAACAGGCAGACAGCGGCTCGGGCTTGCAGAGAGCAGCGGGCGGATTTTCTGTACGGTATCCCCCGCATGCACCGGCTTTATCTGTTTGTCAGCCATAGCGCTGACCGGTGACGAATACTCAATCAGCATGGCGGTAGTCGCGGTGCTGTCATGGCCGGACAGGATTGACACCCCGTTTTCACGTGCCAGTTCGCGGAGTTCTTTCTTTACGATATAGTCCTTTGTTATGATGAGCGCACGTATTTTCGCTTCAATGCAGACTCTCTGAATGTCGTCCCGGTCGCCGGTAATGACGATTATGTTTTCGCTCTTGTGTTCGTTGAGCAGCGCCTTGAAGGTCTGAACATCGTCGTCTCCTATCATTATGGAACAGTTGAAGTAGTCGTCAGGGGAAAATTCGACTATTGGAGTGGCATTCAACGTCTTTTCAATGAGGTGCAGACTGGCAAGGAAGATGTCGCCGCGCTTCGGGTTGAGCAGTTTGTACGAATTAAGCGCAAAAGCATTATAGTTCAAAAGCCCTTGATAGGTTCCGTCCACATTGACAATGGGAAGGACAGATGCGTTCATACTCACCATCTTGTCCACCGCTTTCCAAAGCGAAACATCTTCACGGACAGAGATGAATTTGTCGTTCATGTAAAACGCTGTCTTCGGCACAAGGTCGTGCAGATACTCAGGTGGCTCTATGCCGAAGCGTTTGAAAATATATTCTGTCTGGGGGGCAAGATGACCTGCCCTGGCTGCAACATACTCATCGTGCCCGAGAATCTGCTTAAGTCTGGCATACGCAGTCGCCGCAACAACGGCATCAGTGTCGGGATTTCTGTGTCCTATTATGTATACAGTGTTTTTCATACATCTATTACATCGGCAATGCGACATAAAATCAAGATGTGCACTGCTTTCGGTGCGTCAGCTACTATTTCCCCTGTTCCCACCCTCATCTGCGGTTAATACATGGTTATACGGTATGCATGATTACGATACACATGTACATCATTGGGGCATACGCCATAACAGGGACTTGAACCCCTTTCCTGCCCATAGGAAAACCTCAATGATATGGACTCTTTCTCAGCCACAGAGATGCATTCACCCCGCAGACTACCATACGACTGCTTTACAGCAGTTCTGTCTTCCAGTTCAATTCCTGAATCAGATTGTCAGTTACCCGGAGTTCCTTTGACAAAGCGTCTGTTTTGCTCTGCAGCGCTTTGACGTCCACCGCACTCAGTATTTTGATTTCTGTTTTGGACGCGCGCTGTGCAGTCCGGCTGGCAACAGCGACGACATCGCGGTACGCTTCTATCTGGAGCCGGAGCACATCTTTTTTTGCAATCAATTCTGTAATTGAAGCACCGTTGATAACAGTCCGGCAGTTCGTTAGATTGATGCGGGCAATCAAATGCTCCAGGCGGGAAACAGACGAATCCAGTTCGGCAAACAAGTCCGCCGGTGATTCGGCAGGCTGTTCGCCTTCCTGCACCAACGCATTGTTCTGCAAACGGGAACGTATCTGAGCTATCTTCTGATTGGTATCAGCTCGCTCCTGCAATGCTTCTGCGAGTTTCATAACACTACACCTCAAACTGGTCTACTTCTGCGCCGATTTTGGCGATGGAATTCTCCATAACAGAAGATATTTCAGCAAGCGTGTTGCCTGCGGATGTGATTCTCTCCGCATTCTGCGCCATTTCAACAATTGACGTGCGGATTGAAGCCGTTTTTTCCTGCAGGACAGAAACTTCATCCATAACTTTCCGGCTTTCCACCGTCATCTTCTGGGACGCATCCTGTACAAGACCGGTGCTTTCATTCATAGCTTTGAGGGAATCGGTTATCTGGACAGAACCGGCCTGCTGCTCGCTCATGGCTTCCTTAATCTGCTGGACAAGTCCGTCTGTTTCTTTTATCTCCCCCGCCAAGTGGTCATAACTCTGCACTCCCTGCTGGGTAGAAATGACGACCGTCGCGATTGTATCCTGAATTCGTTTCAGCTGTTCACCGATGGTCTTTGACTGTGATGAAGAAGTCTCTGAAAGCTTCCTTATTTCTTCAGCAACGACAGCAAAGCCTTTGCCTGCTTCTCCCGCATGGGCAGCTTCGATTGCGGCATTCATGGCGAGCAGGTTCGTCTGTTCAGCAATGCTTGAAATCACGCTGTTCGCTTCGTTCAGCAGTTTTGACTGCTCTTCAATCTCCCCTATCTGTTCCTGCAGCTCGCTTTGGGTTTTTGCTCCGTTTTCGGCATCCGATGCAAGCTGTTCAAAGGCGGTTGCCATTTTATCGACAGAGCGGTTCACTTCGCCGATGTTACCGATCATCTCTTCAACAGCGCTCGATGCCCCCTGCACCACATGGGACTGCTTTTCAACCATACCCTCAAGGGAACGTATATTGCCAAGTATTTTCTGCATTGTTGACGACGTCTGCTCCACGCTCGCATTCTGGGAAGCGATGTTTTCATCAACCCCGCCGATGCTTGCAGTAATCTGAGAGATTGCAGCGGCAGTTCCGCTGGTACCGTCCTTGAGCATATCTCCGGCAGAGACAAGTTCCGTCTTGGATTCCTTCATGTTTTTGACGATGCCTTGCAGCCGCTCAGAGAATGTATTGAAGCCTTTTGAAAGCTGAGAAGCTTCCCTTGTAAAGAAATCGGGATATTTTCGTGAGAAATCGCCCTTCGCGATGGCTTCACAGCCGTCAGCCATAGTCTTGAAACTCCGGGCTGTTTTCCGTGACAAAAATGCATTGATTCCCACGACAACGACAAAGATGCATCCTAAGATTATAAGCAGGTATACGAGGAGCTTTACGTATTCGCTGGAAAAATCAGATACAGGACCTTGTGCGACGATGAACCAGTCAGTGTTTTCAATGGGTTGAACGCCATAAAAATAATCGCCTTCAATAAAAGACTTCGCTGTGCCATCAAGATAAGAACTGCGGGAGTACGATGTGAACGACATCGAGTCAAAATAATTTTTGTTCATGATGTCCGAAGACTTTTCATTTGTCAGGTACAGGCCTTCCTTTGTTATGATATTTATGTGGCTGTTAGGAGAAAGACGTATTCCCCTTACAACATCAGAAAGCGCATCCAAGACGATATCCAATGCAGAAACACCAATAATCTTCCCGTTCTTACCGAGAACACAATAGCTGATAGTCACGATGATTTTTCCGGTGTTGACATCGTTGAAAGGTTCTGTATAACAGATTTTATCCCTATTGCTCATCGCGTTTTTATACCAGAGGCGGGACTGTATGTCAAAATCACCCGGAGCTTCCCACCCAGAGTGCGATATCAGCGTTCCCCCGTCCCAAAGATGTTCTGCTGTCGCGTAGTACAGCAATGTATCACGGCTCAAATCCTTCCCCATGCTTTGGATGACGGCTTTCATCGTTCCGCGGTCTTCAAGGGCAGGAATGACATTGGAAAGATTAACCACCATATCGCCATATTCCCCCAGAATGCCGGAAATCTGTTCATTCAATATTTCCATTGACTTCGATACGGATGAAACAGTGGATCTTCGTATGATTGATTTCATCACTACGGTGTATGAAATGCTAAGAAACAGAGTAACAATAAGCAGGGAAGTGATTGTTTCAAGCAGGATTTCCTGCATAAGCGACATTGACTTCTTCGGTTTCATATAGAAGCTCTCCTTTTAGTACTAAGTCAAAATGAAACTATAATGTAACCAGTATAACACGATATTTATATTTGTTAAAGCGAAAAAAATCCTCGATGCACAAGCACCGAGGACTTTCCACAGGAAGCCTATCAGATTGCGGCGAGAGCCTGATCGATATCAGCGATGATATCCTTTGCGTTTTCAATACCGACGCTAAACCGCACGAGATCAGGGGTCACGCCACATGCCTTGAGCTCATCGTCGGAAAGCTGACGGTGCGTGGCGGAAGCCGGATGCAGGACACAAGTATGCGCGTCTGCAACGTGGGTTGCAATCATGGCGAGCTTAAGGTGCTTCATGAATTCCTCAGCAGACTTTCTGCCTCCCTTCACGCCGAAAGAGACGACGCCGCAGGTTCCGTTCGGCATGTACTTTCTGGCAAGCTCATAGTATTTGTTGCCAGGAAGTCCGGGATACTCAACCCAAGAAACCTTGCTGTTGCGGGAAAGATACTCTGCAACCTTGAGGGCGTTTTCGCAGTGGCGCTGCATTCTCATCGGAAGGGACTCAATGCCAAGGTTGATGATGAAAGCGTTGAACGGGGACTGTGTTGAACCGAAGTCCCTCATCAGCTGGGCGGTCGCCTTGGTGATGAAGGCGCCTGCATTGCCGAACTGTGTCGCATAGGTTATACCGTGGTAGGACTCATCCGGAGTGCACAGACCGGGGAACTTGTCAGCATGCGCCATCCAGTCAAATTTTCCGCCGTCGATGATACAACCGCCGATGGTTGAGTCGTGTCCGTCGATGTACTTTGTAGTCGCATGAGTTACGATGTCTGCCCCCCACTCGATAGGACGACAGTTTATCGGTGTTGCAAAGGTATTGTCAACAATGAGCGGAACACCATGCTTGTGGGCGATTTTTGCAAAGCGCTCTATGTCAAAAACGGAGAGCGCGGGGTTTGCAATTGTCTCGCCGAAGACTGCCTTAGTGTTCGGGCGGAACGCTTTTTCCAGTTCCTCGTCGGTGCAGTCTGGGTTTACGAAGGTGAATTCGATGCCCATCTTGCGCATGGTCACATTGAACAGGTTGAAGGTACCGCCGTAGATTGAAGACGAAGAAATGATGTGGTCACCATTGTTTGCGAGGTTGAACGTGGCAAAGAAGTTTGCAGACTGTCCTGAAGAAGTCAGCATGCCGGCAGTTCCGCCTTCCATTGCGGCAAGTTTTGCAGCAACCATGTCAGTCGTCGGATTCTGCAGGCGGGAATAGAAGTAGCCGCTCGCCTGAAGGTCGAACAGCTTGCCCATGTCCTCACTGGTATCATACTTGAACGTTGTACTCTGGATTATCGGAATCATGCGCGGCTCACCATTTTTCGGTGAATAGCCGGCCTGAATACATTTTGTTTCCATTTCCATAATAGTAAACATCTCCTTGGGATTAGTCGTTGTGCATCAATCCTATCACAAGACAGGGAAGTTTTCTAGACTTAAATTCCACTTATATTACTGTATTATCTGAATCCAGTTTCGGAAGAAGTCCTTGATGGCTTTTTTCAGCTCTTCAGGAGAGACGGTTTTTAAAAGATAGCCATCAGGTTTCAGATTCATCACATTCATAATACTTTCCTTATCATTTGTTGCCGTCAGGAACATAACAGGAAGCGTCCGAAGATATGCATCACTCCTGATCCGCCTGAGCACTTCCGGTCCATCCATCGTCGGCATCTTATAGTCAAGCAACACGAGGTCGACCGGGTGCATATCAAGGAACTCTATTGCCATTTCCCCAGAGTTGACCAAGAACACTTCAAATTCATCGTTTAGCCATCCCTTTATGCTCCTGAGAAGGATCGGCTCATCATCGACGACAAGGATTCTTTTTTTCGATACGTCATTCTTTTCTATAATAGAAAGCAGTTTTTCCGTATCAAGCGGATAGGTAGGAAACCGGGTTGCAGGAATCTTTTTCAAGACCCCTTCCTGTTCAATGGACAGGTGCATTGAGCCTACCTCATACAGGTGGAGAGTGTCTTCGTTATCTTTTTTCAGCTTTGCAAGCTCCGTAATAATGGAAAAATCCATATCGTCGGAAAGGCACAGCACCACGTGAAATGGACCTTGACAATCGAATGCCATGGTTCCGGGAACAGGGGCCATCGTCTGGGGTGTACAGCCGATTGTATTTAAGGCGTCAATGATATTTTTTACCACCAGACGGGATTTATCGCCTACAATAAAGATATTCTTTTCCATAGTTTTTAGTCCTTGTTTTTCCACTTCTATTCATGATGAAAGAGCGCTATTTCGGCGGACTTTCATCATGCACTCTTTTTATTATTTATATCCACTGTGCGAGCAGATTTCTGAGTTCCTTGAAATCAACATTTTCCACACAGGTACGAATCTTTGCAAACGCTTGGACAAAATCCGTTGAAAGCTCATAGTCTGCAAGCTCAGCTATCAGAGCATCTAGCCCGTCAAGGTCAAACGAGTCCGCACAATCCGCAAGTGTTCTCAACTTTTGTGCGAGTTCTTCGTCTGAAATCTTCTTTTTTTCCTTTGCTTCCCCTCCGTCGTCAGCAACAACAGATGCCAATTTCTGCCGGAAGCTCAGGAACAAGTCCAAAAGAGGCTTGTGATGTGCCTGTATCTCAGCACGGTCGCCCTTATCCGCACAAGACTCAAGGTATGCTGCCTGTGAAGAAACCTCCGATGCACCAATCAGCCGGGACGTGCTTTTGAGAGCGTGGACCTTTGTTCCGTAATTCGTTATATCACCGCTTTCAAAAAGAACTTGCAGTTCCGAAGCTTTTTCTTCTATCGTTGCAGCATATTTCTTTACGGCATTGACCAGAATCTCCTCGGTACCGCAGTTTGCGAGTGCTGCCGGTACGTCGATACCGTCAACAGCGCGAAGTTTTGTCACAAAGGGACTTTCTGCATCCGGAGCTTCCTCCGGCTGCCCCGCAACTGTACCATCCTCATCATCAGGCGCTTTCTCCAGATAGTCAGGCGGCAGATACGTCTTGATCATCTGCTCAAGTTTGGCAGGGTTTACCGGCTTCGAAAGGTAGTCGGTGAATCCTTCGTCCAAATACATCTTCCGAACGCCGGTGAGTGCATTCGCTGTAAGGGCGACGCACGGCTTTCCGCGGCTCAGGTTTCCGTCCATCTGCTGCATGGCGTGGAGCGTTTCGATGCCGTCCATCTCCGGCATGCGGTGGTCGATGAACAGAATGTCATAGACAGTGTGCTGAACCTTTTCTATCGCCTCTTTTCCGCTCAACGCTGTATCTATGGTGATTTCCGTCTTTTTGAGCAGTCCCTTAATTACTTCGAGGTTCATTTCGGTATCGTCAACAAAGAGCAGGCGGGCATGCGGCGCATGAAGTTTTTCCTTATACTTGGCAAGCTGCTCGACACTCTTGCGATACGCCTCGTTTATATCGCCCACCGCTGTCCAGTCAACAACCGGCTGGCTGACTTCAAATGAAAAGACAGAGCCTTTGCCGTATTCGCTTTCCACGTTCAGACGGGTTCCCATCATGGAAAGCAAGTTCCGCACAATGCTCATTCCAAGCCCTGTTCCCTCAATGGTTTTGTTTTTTCCTTCCTCTATGCGCTCAAACGGGGCAAAGAGCTTTTTCATGTCTTCCTGCTTGATGCCACTGCCGGTGTCCTTGACACTCACCTCCAACATGACAGTGCTGTCACCAGTTTTGTGGAAGCCTATGGAGAACGTGACGGAACCTTCCTTCGTATACTTGACGGCATTGGTGAGCAGGTTCAAAATGCACTGCTTTATCCGAACGCTGTCCCCAAAAAGCGTTTTCGGGATGGCAGGATCTGCCTGCAGGACAAACGCAAGGTCTTTTGCCTTTGCCCGCTCCTGTATCATGTTTACCAAGTCAACCACCACCGAAGAAATATCATAGTTCTCCGGGAGCAGTTCCATCTTGCCTGCTTCTATCTTTGAGAAGTCCAGAATGTCGTTGACAATGGAAAGCAGGCTTGAGCCGGCGCTCTTGATGTTTGCAGCATATCCCAGAATATCCCTGTCATCTGACTCACGCAGGATCATCTCGTCCATGCCGAGAACCGCGTTAATCGGCGTGCGGATTTCGTGGCTCATGTTCGCAAGGAATGCGCTCTTTGCCTGCGATGCGGCGGCGTTTCTTTCTGACTCCAGCAGCAGATAGTCCCGCTCCACCTGCAGCCTGTCGCGCACTGCCTTTTCTTCACTGATGTCCTCAACAGCCCACAGCACATGGTGCAGCGCTCCGTCGGCGTTTCTGTCCACAAGGATGAACCTGGCCCGGCACCATAAGGAAGAGGAGCCTTCAAATTCATGAGAAATAGACTTCCTGTTTTTCATTCGCTCTTCAAGTGTGTCGAAGTTGATGAATTCCATAAAGTCTTCGCGTTCTTTGCCCTTGTCCCGGACACGCTCCTCCATCACGCGCCGCACAGTGGCACGGGCATTTTTGAACGAACTGCCGATGGACTTGGCGATGTCGGAATGAACCTCAATTTCACTAAACGTATCCTCGTTCAAATCAATTTCATGCAGTGACAGGTAGATACTCGCAAGGTACTCGCTCTTGCTCCTGCTCTCGGTGAGCGCAGCCTCCTTTTCTGCCCGCTCACGCTGAGTCTGCTCCTTGATGTACCCGATGTACTCATTCATCTGCTGTGTCATTCTGCGGATGTTGTCGGCCAGATACCCCAGTTCATTCTTTGACTTATATGCAATGGAGATGTTCAGTTCCCCGCGGGAAAGTTTGTTCGTGGCATGGGTGATTACTCTGACAGGAACGATAATTTCTTTGAGCGCAAGATACAAAAATACAGCTGTAACGAGACAGACAACCACGAAGGCTGCAAACAGCATGACAATCTGTCCGTACCGGTTCCGTACAAGAGACCCGCGGGGAACTGACACAACGAGGGCCATTCCGTTTTCAAGCTGCTTCATAACACCGTACTGCGTGTGTCCGCCCCAATAGAATTCCTTGAACGGGGAGCCGTCTGTATTTTGAAACGTAGTGACGATTGTCTTCGTGTCCGCCGCCCACTCAACAGACTTCCGCACCAGGTTTTCGTTTCGATAATAGATGAGGTTTTCCTCTTTTCCGATAAGCAGCCCGAGAGCATCCGACAAGGATATTGTGTCAACGATATCCTTGAGGGGTGCAAGATTTATGTCCATTCCCACGACACCGAGCAGTATCCCGTTGCGGTACACCGGGATAACGTAGGATATCATGTGTATGTTGATGTTTTTGTTTTCATACGGCTCAGTCCAGAC
>CADBRT010000014.1 GCA_902797055.1 uncultured Spirochaetaceae bacterium | reverse complement strand
TCAAACCTATCTTCCTATGGGGTTTTCAAATTTTAAAATAGAGGGACGGGGACTCGGCAGTGCGCTTCTTCTGGAGTTCCTGCTGTATTATTTGACCAAGCCGGAGCATCAGATTGAGGTGCGCGAAGCATTGTATCTCGACTGCATGCTGGACTTGTTTTAACTTGTGGCGGCGAAGTCTTTTGTGATATAATTCGTTTATTACCATGAACTATTCATACACAAAACGTTTTGATACATCTTATACGAGCATCGACCGTTCTGGCAGACTGGGACTTGTTGAGAGTCTGGACATAAATCAGGATATGATTACCGAGTTTTTCGGGGCAATCGGCAGCGACAACCTCGTTCTGCGCACAAAGAATAATGCTGCTTGGGTGTATACCCGTACAAAGATGAAGATAGACGGTTTACCGTTTTGGAATACAAAGACCATTGCGAAATCCTATGTCTGTTCAAAATCCCCCATCCGGCTGGATATTGAGACCGTGCTGACTGATGAGGCGGAGAACGTCCTGTTTACGGCAAAGACACAGATGTGTGCGATTGATTTTGTTAAGCGCAGTCTCTGTAAAATTTCTGACATCACTTTCCCGTCAGATTTGGACGCGGAACAGCCTGTTTTGGCGGAACCCTTTTCAAAACTGAACGGAATCTTTACCGAAGATGATTTTGTGCTTGAAGAAAAAATCTATGCCAGTGACACCGACTTTACCCGGCACACAAATAATGCCCGGTACGTAAAATATCTGATGAATACATTTGATGCTGATTTTTATGATACAAAAACGGTTGCCGGCTTTGAAATTCAGTTTGCAAAAGAGAGCACTGCTGGAGATGTTGTACGCATATACAAAAAGCAGACAGCGGCAGGCAGGTTCGACTTTTTGATAAAAAACGGGGAAGAAGTCATTGTTAAGGCTGAACTGAGCTATTCCGACAAAGCGCCCGGCGATGCAGGCTTACCCCTTTACAAAAGCTAAAAAATTGTCATAATAAAGACTATAAACCTGTATGGAGCTTTTAGATGGCGGATATTTCTGCATTTATCAGACGCAAATCACTCAAGGCAAAGGAAAAGGCTGCCATTCGAACCATCAAGGCTCAGGCAAAAGATAAAATACGCCAGGTTCGCATTGACTGTGCTGAAGACCCTGAAATGACGAGGGCTGTGGAAGAACAGCACGAACAGGCTGCCGCCCACCGCGAACAGCGCCGCATGGCAAAACTGGCCTATATGCAGAAACAGCCCCGACAGTTCACTGTGGGGGAAGATATCGTAAATGCCATAACTCATGGTATTGGAGCAGGATTGAGCATTGCTGCTATTGTCCTGCTGATTCTTCATGCAGTCGCGCTTGCTCCGGTGAACATGAAGGGGACGTATATCGTCAGTTATGTGCTGTTCGGTTCTTCCCTGTTCATCATGTATATGATGTCCACCCTCTACCACGCTCTGACGCCGTACGGTGCGCGGAAACTGTTTTCCATCCTTACCCATGATGCAATCTATCTGCTCATAGCCGGCACATACACGCCATATGCGCTTACCACCCTTGGAGGAACGTCTGGCTGGATAACATTCGGTGTTGTGTGGGGTGTTGTTGTTGTTCTGATTACGCTCTATTCTGTTTTCGGACGCAAACTCCGCTCGTTCTCCATTGCTAGTTACCTTATTATTGGGTGGCTGTTCATCGTTTTGTTCGCGGTAACGCCTATTGCTCATTATATTCCGACCGCCAGCAAAGTCCTTCTCATAACCGGAGGGTTGTCCTACACCGTCGGAGCGCTGTTCTTCCTCATGCCGAAGTACAAGTGGACGCATACTATTTTCCATATCTTCGCTTTAGGTGGAAGCGTTCTGCATTTCTTCAGCGTGTGGACGTCAATCTAAGATACGTTCAATAAGCCGGCAACATTCGCTTCGTGAATTGTCGCCGGCTGCTACACATGCCGAACAGGATTATGCTGAAGTTGCGTGTCTGTTGAAGCGTTCCATAAACAGCGGGAACGCTGTGATGAACCACGCTGCGTATTTTTCCGGATGCAGTCTTGTGTCGCATTCAAGCTGTTCAATGTTCACCCACTTCATTTCTGAAGCTTCACTTTCGTTCCGTACAAAATTCCCGTCGTACAAGCCTGCGAATACATGGTCAAATTCATACTCACTCAGCCCGTTGTCAAAGGTTGCCCTGTATATAAAGTGACCTATTTCCTTCACTTCACAATTCAGACCTGCTTCCTCAACAAGTCGTCTCTGCGCTGCATCCTGCAGCAGTTCCCCCCGACGCGGATGGGAACAACAGGTGTTAGCCCACAATCCTCCGCTGTGGTATTTGCCTTCCGCTCTTTTTTGAATGAGAAGTTCTCCGTTGCTGTTTGTGATGAATACTGAAAACGCTCTGTGCAACAGTCCTTTTTGGTGTACAGCGAGTTTTCTTTCATAGCCGATTTCTTTGTCCCTGCTGTCCACAAGTATCAATTCGTCTTCGCTTTCTTCTTCGGGATGCAAAAGTTCTTTTCCAAGCGGGCAGGTTTTGTCTCCGAACGCTATGCGGCCTTTCATTTTTGCATTGACGGCAGCGCAGGGTAAACAGTTTCGCTTGTAGGAACAGTTGGAACAGGGGGCTTCAATGGAATCTTCAACTCCTCGCAGGATTCGTAGTACGGGAGAATGGTACCAATAGTCCCGTATGGAAAGGTATTCCTCTGGGAATTCCAAATGCCGGCAGGGGGTGATTGTTCCGTCAACATTTATGGAAATGCCGTCGCGCCCTGCTCCACACCCCTTTTGTATACCTGTGTTCAAGTTTGCAAGGTAGTGCTCGTTTACCAAGGCTCTCATCTGGGAAAAACAGTTCTCTACCGTGATTTTCAACGGACCTTTGTATGTCTTTATAATCTTTGCCAGAGTTCTCATCTGCTCTTCATTTGGCAGGCTTGGAAGTTCATGTGCAGAATTCGGCTTGAACACCATGACGGTGATTTCTTTTACGTCATAGTCCTGAGCGAGGGAAATCATATTCGGGAAGTCAGCGGCGTTGTAGGAATGCATGACCCAGTTTATGCAGACATTCGGGAAGTGTAATTCTTTGAGGAGTTGCAGTGTGGAAAGTGCAAGCTGGTAACCGTCGCGGGTTTTTGAGTTGAGCAGTTCTGTACTGCCGTTTAGAGAGACAAAGATTCCGTTTACTCCTGCCGTTATAAGTTCCTCAAGTTTTTCTTTTGTTGCAAATGCTCCTGAAAGCGCAATATTGGACTCAAGTCCCAGTCTTGCACATTCTGATACAAGCTCTGTCAGATGTGGATAGCAGAGCGTTTCCCCTCCACTCAGGTTTACCGTCTTTACCCGTTCGGCAGCTGCCTCCCGAATCCAGTAGAGCGCTTTTCCGAAATCCAAGTCCTTGCCGTACGTTAAATCACAATAACACTGAGGGCAGTGAAGCGGGCAACGGGTGGTCAGTTCCAGATTCATCAGAAGCGGGGTTTCGTACGCTCTGTAATACGGAGCGATGTTCACCGCTGTCTGCCGGAGGTATGCCTTTGCGCCGAGAATTTTCCCGCCGGAAAACGGCAGCTTGAAGTGGGAAATATCGTTCAGCATAAAAGGGGCTGCGGAAGGATACGCTCTGTTCCAGCGGAAAATATCGTCACGCTTGGCTTTCAGACAAAGCCCAGAATCTACAAGGGCATTCAGAAAAGTTTCTACGGTTTTGTATCGTTTATTTTTCGTTCCGAAGTTTATGCCGATTTTTTCAGAAATATGGTTGGAAAAAACATCGAAATCGATGATGAACATTTTATGGTCGCTGTACGGTTCCCAATAGGAAAGCATTTCTTCCAGTTTTTCCGCATCTCCCGTCCAGTCAAGACTTTTCAAGTAGGAAAGTATATCCTCTTTCTTCATGTCCTGCGTGAAAATTCGTATGCGGTCCATCTGTTCCCGCGCATTCATCGCACCTATCTGGTAGAGGGACGGACACTTTCCGTTTAGCAATGAGACGCATTTCTCCAGCATGCCGGAAAGGTTTGTTGCTCTTTCCGCTCCTGCTAAGGCGACGAGCGCATTTTTGTAAAAAGAAGAATTATCCATACCGCTCTTGACGGCAGAAGCATCGATGAAATAACAGGGAGGGACGTCTTTTGCCTTGTATGCTTCCCAGTCCAGTTCATACCAGTATTCGTTTACTCCGTCGCCTTTTTGTGTTTCGTCCACTTCAACTTGTATGGAATAGTCGGATGTTCGTTCTTCATTGGTGAGGACAACCTCCTGAATGATGGACAGACAGTGTATGTTTCCGTATTTTTCTTCTATATTATGTAGCTTTTCTGTGCACTCGGTACTAAAAAGATTTGGATACGACTGCCGCTTAAAGTAAGCGATGAAGTCTTTGACTAAGGGCAGCGAATTGATATCTTTCTGATTCATTGTGTTTATTCTCCAATCTTTTTTATTTCGATGCCGAATTTTCCGTCCATTTGCCGCAAGAACTCTTGCTCTACAAAAGGAAATGCATCAGCAGGCAGATAACCGGAAATGTTTGAACGGCACACGTCTATAACGGAAATGTCAATGTTCGTCTCCTTAAGCCATGTCACTAGGCGTGTTATCCGTTTTGCAATCTTTTCATCATCGGCAGGTTTTTCGCGGTGGATTTTCTCCTTGTATTCAATATAATAATGCCCGTCGATTTCTACTGCGTCAAGCAGTTTGCGGGGCAGAATTCGAAATGGATTGTAGGGATTGTTCGTAACGTCCTCGTACGCTTCTTTCGTTATTTCCAAGAGTTTTCGAGGTGTTGATTTGAGGGAATCATCCCAGCAAAAATAATCCAAGTCCACATCCAGGACGACTTTCTGTCCTTCGGGAATCGACAGGTCTTTCAATCCGCCTCGTCTTTCTGTGTAAAAGGCAAAGTCTGGATCTCCCGCCTTTTTATTCGGTGCATACAGAAAGGGAATGTATGTGCCCTGTCTCAGTTCACAATTGTAGGAACAGCGGACAAAGCTTTCCACGTCTTTCAAGCTTCTTGGAATCAGGTTTTTCATGATGTGAACTGTCGCAAACAAGCCCTCAAAGGCTGCGGGAACGATGAAATCCGCTATGCCGAGCTTGCTGTAGGTTATTTCTTTCGCTTCTTCCAGCGTTATTCCTTTGTGCAGTTTTGCAAAATCTATGTCGTAGCCCCCGCTTTCGTAGTCATCATGGTGGTCAATGTGCAGCAGGTAATTGCCTTTTGCCGGGATATAGCCTTTGTGTACAAAATAATTCCAGTAGTAAAAGGCCTCATGGTGCTCTTCCATTATGTAAACAGGTATACTCATACGGGAAATTATAACATGAAAAATGGAAAGGACAAGTTCTAGAGGTCTGAAACTTACAGTATCCAAAAAAAATCAAAAATAACATTTTTTTTACTTGCAATCTCCAAAATCTATGATACAATTCTACCAAGAGTAATGACCGTTGGCAGGTAAGTTCAACGGATCTTTGCAAGGAAGGAACTATGACAGATGATGAGAAATTGCAGTCTCTTCTCTCCGATGAAGCTTTCGCAAAGCAGATTTTGGAACTGGAAACCCCGGCAGAAGTCGTTAAACTTCTTGGTGAAAAAGGTGTTGTTATTCCAGAGAGTACCGTTGTGGCAATCCGCAATAAGATAGCGGAAGGAGTCTCTGAGGAACTCGACGAGGAAGCTTTGGAGCAGGTTTCCGGAGGAAGCATAACACTTGCGACCGTAGCAGTTGTTGCTGGTGTTGCAGCTGGTGTGATGACACTCGCAACAAAAGTGGACTCTTGGACGAGGCGGCGCTGGTAGTCGATAAAACTGATCTGTATAGTCGAACAGGCGATGTTAATAAGGGAGATATAAAATGACAGAAGAGGAAAAACTTAAAGAGCTTTTTTCAGACGAGGCTTTTGCAAAGAAGATTTTGGAGTTGGAAAACTCTGGTGAAGTTGTCAAGGCATTGAGTGAGAAAGGTGTGAATATCCCAGAAAGCAGTGTGGTGGAAATTCGTAATCAGCTGCTGAAAGGAGAGTCTGAAGAACTTGATGAAGAAGCTTTGGAGCAGGTTTCCGGAGGCAGTATAACTCTTGCAGCTGTAGTAGCTGTTGCAAGTATAGTAGGTAGTACAGCCGCCATAGCAAAGGGTGTGAATACATTGACAAATCGCCGCTGGTAGGGGTTGGATAATTTGTGTATAGTTGCACAGTAGTGCGGGTATATATTTTTAGAAATGTTCTAAATAATTACTAGAATAAGGAGTCGTTATTATGGATGATGAAGCAAAGTTCAAGGAGCTTTTGGAAGATGAGGCGTTTACTTCAAAACTCGCAACACTTGAAACCGCGGAAGAAGTGAAAGCTGCTTTTGAAGAGAAAGGTGTCCATATCACTGTTGAACAGATAAACGCTATTCATGCTCGGCTGGCAAGTGGTTCTGGAGAACTCAGCGATGATGATTTGGAAGCTGTAGCCGGAGGCGGAGTTGATGATCTCGTTGACATTGTAGTCGATGGTGTAGGTAAGATTGGTGACAAAGTTCATGAATGGACTCGTGGCCGTTGGTAAGGCGACTGTATAGCTAGATTTTCAGTGAAAGCCTGACCCCAAAAAGGCCAGGCTTTTTTATTTTGATAAAATGTTATTGCTGTTAGAATTTATAATGGATATCGCATTTGGAATGCCCGATTATAATAATGGGAATCTGCCCAAAATAAACGAGAGGGCTTGCAGGTTAAAATAATGGCAAAAGAGTTATTTCGGAAATCAGTTTTAGACAGAATGTCATCGCCGGAACAGCTTGACCAGACTATGAAAGTCATCAAGCCCGGAGTCTGGATTGTTATGCTCTTTATAGGCATTTTGATTTCAGCTGTCATCGTATGGGGCTTTATAGGGAGTATTCCTGAAAAAGTGCAGGGGCAAGGTGTCCTTCTTAATTCAAGCAGCTATGTGAGTTTAAAATATTCAGCTTCAGGAATTGTAAAGAATGTGTTCGTTTACCGTGGTGACTCGGTGGTGAAAAATCAGGTAATCGCCCGTATTGAACGGAGCGACCTGCTCGGTGAACTTCACCTTACGGAACACAAAATACAGAACTTAAAAAAAATATACAATTCTACAAAAGATTTCTCTTCGAAGAATGTGGATTTGACAGCAGAAATGCTTACAAAATCTGAAAAAGATTTGCATACTCAATTGAATACACTTACACTTAAGGTTCAGGAAGCCGAACGACAAGTCAAAGAAATGGCGAAGCTCTATAAGGATGGACTTATCACCTTGAACAATTATACAGCCGCCCGTAATGAGCTTATGCAGGTAAAAGCTGAAAAAATAGATGCAGAGTCCAAACTTATGGAAGTAGGGCTCAATAAACTTAAATCAAAAAGTGAAACAGAGCGGGAACTGATGAATCTGGAGAACCAGATAAACGAGGCTGAACGTCAACTCGTAGTGCAGAGATCCAACTATGACGAAGTGACGAAAGTCGTTTCTTCCGTTACCGGTGTCATTTCCGAAATGGTCGTCGGCAAAGGAGACTTCATCAGTGCCGGTGCAACAATAGCTATGATTGATACTTCTGCCGCAGCAGATTCCATTTTGGAAGCCCACGTTTATGTGCCCGCAGCCGAGGGAAAGAGAATTACCAATGGTATGAACATAGCCATCAGTCCAACCACTTTTAAACAGGAGGAATACGGTTATATCCGGGGAATTGTTACCGAAGTCTCTGAATATCCCGTAAGTTCTTCATATCTTCTTGGAGTCCTTGAAAACGAAAGTCTTGTCAAAACATTCTCCGAAATACAAAATCCTGTTGAAGTCATAGCGAGACTTTTGCCTGATCAGAGCACTGCGTCCGGATTTAACTGGTCATCTTCTCGGGGACCTGATGAACGGGTTTCTCCCGGAACGATGTGCTCGGCTTCTGTCACTGTGAAAGACAATCACCCTATCGAGATTCTGATTCCGACAGTCAAAAAGAAAATTTTTGGAATAGGTGAATAAATGAGGGAAAAAAAGATAAAATGAAAAAAGACGACGAAAACGGGAAGCAAAAAAAAAAGCTGTTTAAGTATAAACATAAAAAGGTAAATACTCCCACCGTTCTGCAGATGGAAGCCGTAGAATGCGGTGCGGCTTCTTTGGATATGATTTTGGGGTATTTCGGCAAGTTCATACCGCTGGAGCAAATGAGATTGGAATGCGGTGTCTCCCGGGACGGCACAAAGGCTTCCAATATGCTCAAGGCAGCCAGAAAGTTTGGCCTTGAATGTAAGGGATACAGACGGGAACTTGATGGTTTGAAAGATGTTGTCTTTCCCTGCATTATCTTCTGGAACTTCAATCACTTTGTTGTGCTGGAAGGCTTTAAAGGAAACAAGGCGTATTTGAACGATCCAGCTTCCGGAAAGAGAGTTTTGGACTATGACGACTTCGACATGTCCTTTACCGGGGTTGTCCTTGAATTCAAAAAGGGACCGGACTTTAAGAAGGAAGGACACAAGCCTTCTATGTTTCCCCTGTTGCTCAACAGACTCAAGGGAAGTTCTGATATCGTTGCCTACATCGTCCTCGTCGGTCTTTTTCTGCTTATTCCTGGTTTTATCGTTCCGTCGTTCAGCCGTTTTTTTGTTGACAAAATCCTCGTTGCAAAAATGACGGGCTATCTGAAGCCGTTGCTTTTGGCGATGGGCGGTACCGTTTTTATAAAGGCCTTGCTCACGTGGATGCAGCAGAAATATCTGTTGCGGTTTGAAACAAAGCTCAGCTTGACCTCCTCTGCAAAATTCTTGAACCACCTTTTCAAGCTTCCTGTTGAATTTTTTTCCCAGCGTATGCCGGGAGAACTGTGTGGCCGTATCCATTCAAATGATTCCATAGCCCATCTTCTCGCCGAGAAAATGGCGAGTGTGATTGTCAGTGTTTTTTCAATATTCTTCTATTTAGTACTGATGTTCCGCTACAGCATTGTCCTTACCCTGCTGTGTATAGCGGTGGTGCTCATCAACATGCTGCTTTTGAAACTTGTCTCCGAACCTCGTAAAGTCGGCATGTTCAAGACTCAGCTTGAAAATGGCAAACTCTCCGGCATGTGCATGTCCGGTATCTCGATGATTGAAACACTCAAAGCGTCAGGTACAGAGCACGACTTTTTCCAGCAGTGGTCTGGACAGCAGGCAAAAGTCGTTCTGCAACAGCAGAAGATGGCAGTTCTTTCGCAAGTTACAGATATGCTTCCTGTAATGCTCACGAAAATACTCGACCTCGCGATTTTGTCGGTGGGAACCTTTGAAGTAATCAAGGGAAACATGACAATGGGTATGCTTGTTGCATTTCAGTCGCTGCAGGGTAACTTTATAGAACCTGTCAGTCAGTTCATGGAATTGGGAAGCGAAATGCAGTCGGGGCAGGCGGACATGCAACGTGTCGACGATGTTATGGTCTATCCAGAAGCGAAACGATATAAAGAAGATTTTGAAGACAAAACTGAAAAGCACGAAGTCTCCGAATACCACAGTACCCAAAAGCTGGAAGGCTATGTGGAGTTGAAAGACGTGACGTTCGGGTACAGCCTCCTCGCTCCGCCGCTTATCAGTAATCTGAGCATCATGCTGAAGCCTGGATCCCGCATTGCCTTAGTCGGCGGTTCCGGTTCTGGTAAGTCAACCATCGGCAAGCTCATCAGTTCCCTCTACACACCGTGGAGCGGGGAGATTCTGTTCGACGGAAAGCGTATAGCAGACTATGAGAAGAATACCTTTTCCTCTTCTGTTGCTGTCGTTGACCAGGACATCTTCCTCTTCCAAGGTTCGGTGAAAGACAATCTGACTATGTGGGATTCCACCATTCCTGAACGATATTACATACAGGCTGCAAAAGATGCCTGCATACACGACATTATTTCCACCAGACCGGGTGGTTATCTGAGTGAGGTTGAGGAAGGCGGCACAAACTTCAGCGGAGGTCAGCGCCAGCGTTTGGAGATTGCCCGCGCACTTACAACAAATCCTCGCATTATTGTAATGGACGAAGCGACAAGTGCGTTGGATCCTGTTACCGAGGAAATCGTCGATAAGAATATCCGTCGCCGCGGTTGCACCAGCATTATCATAGCACACCGTCTCAGTACAATCCGCGACAGTGATGAGATAATCGTTTTGGATCACGGCAAGATTGCACAGCGAGGTACTCACGAAGAACTCGTCAATACACCTGGCCTGTATCAAGAGCTTGTCAAAACTATGTAGGTAAATAGAATATGGCGACAGTATTGAATGTAAACAACAATAATCCCTTGACGATGGACGGGCATACAAGAATATACCGTGTAATCTCGGGTACTGCCTACGTGTTTGGCGTTGAAGTTCTTGAAAACGGCATGACGGGAGCCCGTTTTAATGTGGGCACGTTCATGGAAGGCGAACTGTTTTTCGGGCTCCCGCCAGTACCGGGATTTTGCTATATTATCACGGGAACGCTCGGAGCTTCGATAGAACCTGTGGGCAGCGGTGGGAATCCGTTGTCCATTACCTCAGCGGGGCTTTCAGATGCTTTCCTGAAGATGTCGTCTTCGTTGCAAGCTGCAAAGTTTTTCAAAAGTTCCGCAACGCTGATAAAGGGAAAAAAAGAGTACGAACCAGAAATGGAGCTCTTCAGCACGAAACTCCTGTGGGTGAAGGTAACGCCGGAGACCTATATTTTCTGCGGAGATGAGGCTTCAAAATGGAGCGGAGATTTATATTTCCCTGTTTATCAAGGACACTCTGTTTATCTTTCTCAAAAAGCAGAACTGGAATCCATAACGACAAAGGAACTTCTGACGACCCACTGTTTCGGAAAAAGCCTATCTTCCTATATCAGAAGACTTGCGCAGGCAATCTGTGAAGAATACGGCAAGGAAAAGAGCAGTGAAGCTGCCAGATCCGTTGAACGGCAGAGACGTTCCGATTCTGCATATACGGCATCGCTGAAGGAAATCAGCACAATCATGGAAAAAGGGGATGACCTTGAAGGCGACTTCTTGGGTGATGATTCCCCCTTGGTAAAAACCATGAAGATTGTCGGAAAGGAAGACGGTATCCCCATAGCGGCTGTTGGTAATAAAGTCTACCAGCAGAACGAAATTGGGTTGCAGGAGCTCGCAAAAGACAACAATATCCGCACAAGGAAAGTGCTGCTTCGTGGAAAGTGGTGGAAGGAAGAAAACGGACATTTGTTTGCCTTTTATACCCCCGATCCCGATGCCGATAAAAAGGTTTTATATCCTGTCGCTTTGGTCAATGAGAAGTCCAATAGCTATATCATGATGAATCCAGCGGACGGCAGCAGTGAAAAAGTGACAGCGGATACCGTGGAACATATAGATCCTGCCGCATACATGCTGTATAAGCCCTTGAGCGACAAAAAGGTGTCTCTTAAAGATCTACTTTCTTTCAGCCTTCAGACCATACAGAACGACCTTATTGTATTCGTTGTGCTGGGTATCATTTCTGCCTTAGTCGGCATGCTCATCCCAGAGATAACGAGAATCTTCATGGACAGAATTATTCCTCAGGCTGCAAAAAACCAAGCCATTCAGATTTCCATGATAGTATTTCTCTGTGTGCTTTCAGGCGGTGCCTTTGATTTGGTAAAATCATTTGCGAAAATCAGAATAGACACGAAGTCTGACTCCCGATTACAGGCTGCTGTCATGGATCGTTTGATGAAGCTTCCCGTTCCTTTTTTTAAGGATTATTCTGCCGGAGATTTAGCGGAACGCACTATGGCGGTTTCAGCGATTCAGAACATCGTTTCCACTACAGTGCTTTCCAGCGGAATGACGTTTATATTCGGCTTCGTCTATCTGTTCCAACTCTTCCGTTACTCGGGGGTACTGACAAAATGGTCATTGCTTTTCTGCTTGATCTCCATTGTGTTTACGACCTTGATAGGCATTATAAAATATAAGTACGATAGCCAGATTGCGGATATACAAGGAAAAATTTCAGGGACACTTCTGCAGTTCGTTATGGGAACGGCGAAACTGACGATTACCGGTGCTGAAAAAAGAGCGTTTTCTGTCTGGTCAAAGCTCTTTACCAAGAAGAAACGCTGTTCGTACAATTCAAGTGCGACGGAAAACGTCAGCCAGACCTTCCTTGCTTCATACCCTATTATCGTAAACCTGCTTTTCTACCTTATCTACATGAGTGGGCTCCAGAAAGGGACTATAAAGGATATGTCCACAGGAAGTTTCCTCGCGTTCATGTCTGCATACTCATCGTTCCAAGGGTCACTCATGGGAATGACTTCTGCTGTTATAGGATCCACTCAACTCTTCCCTTTGATGAAGCGTGCCAAGCCTATTCTGGAGGCAACTCCGGAAGTGCAGTCTTCTAAGCCAGCCATAGAGTCTGTGGAAGGAAACATAGAAATAAACCACGTGAGTTTCCGCTATGCTCCAGATTCTCCGCTTGTCCTCAAAGATGTTTCCATGAAGATCCATCCGCAGGAATTCGTTGCAATTGTCGGAGGTTCCGGTTCCGGTAAATCAACGTTGTTGCGCTTGCTCCTTGGTTTTGATAAAGCCGAAAGCGGTTCTATCTACTACGACAACAAGGACATAGACTCCTTCGATGTAACATCCCTCAGACGGCACATGGGTGTTGTTCTTCAAAACAGTAGCGTCATGCAGGGGTCTATATTCGACAATATTGTTGGAAGTACAGGGCTTTCCATGGATGATGCTTGGACAGCTGCCAGAATGGTCGGTTTTGACAAGGATATTGAGGATATGCCGATGGGAATGTATACTATTATTCCTGCCGGAGGGGCCACCCTTTCCGGTGGTCAGCGGCAGCGCCTTATCATTGCTCGGGCAATTGTCCGGCGACCGAATATTCTTTTCTTCGATGAGGCAACGAGTGCCTTGGATAACAAGACACAGGCAATAGTCAGCAAGAGTTTGGAAACCTTGAACGTTACAAGAATTGTAATAGCGCACAGGCTTTCAACCATTATGAACGCGGACACGATATATGTCCTTCAGCACGGGCAACTTTTGGAGTCTGGCAATTACAACGAGCTGATGAAACAAAACGGATTCTTTGCTGAGCTGGCCAGACGCCAGAATGTATAAGGAGAAATACTATGACTTATGCAAAAAGATTTACTTCGGTAAAACGGATATGCAGGACAGCGCTTTTTGTGCTTTTGACAGTGGTTTCTTTTGGCTCTTGTTCTATGACCGATAATCCAAAGGAAAAACGGATACTTGGCAGTAAAAGGCTTCTGAAAAAGCAGAATATTGTAAAAATTGCGGTGACGTATTCGTTTGCTACGGAGCAGGAAACTGTCCGCCATGCCTATGAACTTGCGAAGGATGAAATCAATGCAAAAGGCGGCATTCTTGGCGGAAAGCTTGAAGTAGAATACTTCGATGACGGGGGAATGGTGAAGACTGCAACTCCTGTGGCGTACACCATTTGTTCCGACAACAGTATTCCCATAGTCATACAGCACAGTCTGTCCGATGTTGCTATAGCAAACTCCTTGATTTACCAGTACTACGGACTGTTCCAGTTCTGTCCGATTTCTACATCTGTCGATTTGACGAACCTCGGTTTGATGAACATTTTCAGGAATATCCCTACCGATAACTTGACGGGAAAAAATATCGCGCAGTTTGCAGCTTCTCAGGAGTGGCAGAATTTTCTCATCTACAGCAGTGATACCCATGGAGGCGAAGGAATTTCAAACGCATTTGAATTCTGGAGCAGTACGATGGACATAAATATTGTGGACCGGGAAGTCTACACGCTGTCGGATACTAAAAATATATTCATGAAGCAGGCAAACGAATGGATTCGTGATGTTCCTCTGTTTGACGCTGTTCTGGTGGCTGGTGATTTGCCTCAGTCTGCAGAAGTTGCTGCTGCGTTCAGGGAAGCGGGAATTACGGTTCCAATCATCGGAGGAGATGCTTTTTCTTATGAAAAATTCTTTGACATAGCAGGCACAGGAAAGCTTTCTTCAAATGTATATACGGTGACAAACTTTGAAGTGGACGCGACCGACGATGCGTTTTTGAATTTAAGGAAGAACTTTTTCGAACGGTACAAAATGGAACCAGACTTGGGAACTATGCAGGCTCACGACGCATTGCATGTAATTGCAGCGGCAATAAACGAATGCAAATCTCTGAATCCTGATGATATTTCTGCTACCATGCTTAGCCACGGGACTTGGAACGAATCTGCGGGACCATATCAATTTACTGCAAATGGTGATTTGCAGAAAGGTTCTCTGGCTGTTATGAAAACCGAAAACGGTACGTTTGTAAAGGTTTCGAATTAAAAATATCAAAGCTGTGAGGTGGCTGGTATGAAAAAATATGGTATATTGTTTACAATTATGGCGGCTCTTTCTGCGGGGCTGGCTGTTTCTGAGGAACAGCTTACTTTTGAAGATGCGGTTCTTTCTGCTGTTGCAAACAATTACGATATCAAAATGAAGCAGGCCGCTGTGCGTATTGCGCTCGGTCAGTATAAACAGACGAAAGGAGCTACCGATTTAAAATTTGGCGCCGGCAGTGAATTCGGCATAACGCAGACACCTGTTGACAAAGACGACTACGCAAGCTACTACTACGGATCAAGTGAAGCAACTGCATTGATGGGACAAGCGAACGGGGAAACTGAAAAAGACTCTTGGAATCAAACTCACGTCTATAACAACGGAAAAGAGCAGCAGCAGATTGATTCATCAATTTGGGTGCAGAAACTCTTCAAGTTCGGGCTTACGACGAAACTTTCCTATGATATGACCCGTGTAAGGAACCTGTATGACTATTCCTATGATGATGATGCGCTGAGGAACACAAATGGCAAAAAGCTCGCTTCTTCCGATACCGTAAACTACGGCACTGTCAAACTGGAACTGGTGCTGCCGCTTTTCAAATCTTTCAACATGTCGGTTACGGCAAACCAGATTGATGCGGCAGAAGCATATTTGTATCAGATGAATGCAGACCTGTCGGATACAATATCGAAGACGGTGATGACCACAGCAAACGCTTACTGGAATTATCTTTTGGCGAATAAGAAGGTAACGCAGCTGCAGGAACTCGGTGCAAAGCTGAAAGAACGGGACAGCCGCATGGGAGAATTCATCACAGCGGGCTTGCGTTCTAAAAATGATTTGCTCAGTGTGCAGATAAACGAGATAGAGAATGAAAGGACCCTTCTGTCTGCTCTGAGTGAGCTTGATTCCGCTACTCTTGAACTGCAGATGGCTATGGGGATAAAATCGAAATCCGGTTCATTACCTGCCCCGGTATACGATTTTCCGAAAATCGATTTTGCCGAAGTGAAAGTTCCGAGTCTGGAAGGCGTGACGAGTGAATTCCTTGAGCAGATAATCAATAATCGCCCCGACCTGCAGGTGCTCAAACAGCAGGTTCTCGTGGCGACGAAAAATCTTGCAGCGGCAAAGAATAATTCTCATCCTGATGCAAATCTCTCCTTTTCCATCGGGCACGTGGGAACTGTATATGACGATTCTGTTTCCAGTTATTTTTCTGCGGGTGGCCAAAACGGACACGGTGTGAATTGGGGCGGTGCATTGAAATTTTCTATGGACATCCCGAACAACACAGGTTCCGGTGCAACGGAAGCTGCGATGGGAAATTTAGATCAGGCGAATGCCGCTTTGAATAAGGAACTGAGCAGGCTTGAAATGGAAGTGAAAAACAGCATTGTGGCGCTGGGGCGCTACCGAAATGCCATGCTTGCTGCACAAAAGGCATTGGAACTGCATGAAAAACTGTACACGAATGAACAGGTTCTCTTTGACTCTGGGCTTGTAACGACGGAAGACTTGTTTAACCAGGACAATAAATACATCGACGGGCAGTTGCAGTACTATCAGATGATGATAAACTATCTGCAAAATGTAATGCTGTTTAAATACTACACAGGAAACCTGGTCAACATCTCCCAAAGCGACACCAATAGCGTCCAAAAAGAAAGCCTGTACATGGTAAAGTGAAAGATCCGTTAACGACGGTGTGGAGAGTTGTTTGCACCGTCGTCTGTAGTCTGATGATGTTACGAAGAAGCCATTGTTTGTGAAAGAGCCAGTAAAATTTTTTTGTCCCTGGCTGATAGTTTTGAAAAATTCCTTATTAAGAATGTGGTATTCGATTATTTAATATCAAGTTATTAGTAATACAATCTTATCTGCCGTAATAATAGTGTAAAATAGAGAGCAATTAGAATGTGTATGAAAAAAGTCTTGGAATGGATACGGGGGAAATGTGTTAGGTTGATGCCGTTCTAAGGCACTTCGGTGAAAGTAAAGCTTCAGGCAGATTTTCTCTGTTGAAAATTTATGGAGGCTCTTTATGAGAAACCCAACACGTCTTTTTGTTGCTATTGCTTTTGTAATGGTTGGTTGCTTGCTTTCATGCGCAAACGGTTCTTCGGGCTCTGATGATGCTGCTTCAAGCGGTGTTACAACCTCGAGTGGAAAACTGGGGTTCATGAACATATCAAATGCACGAAGTTTGTATATCGCCCCTGCTTCCTCTTCTTCAAGCAGTCGCTCTGTATCGGTGGATTGTTCTGCCAACAAACTTTTCAAAATAACAGCAGAGGGCTATAGGGAAGAAGTAACGTATAAAGATAGTGCTGGAAACGATATTGGATTCACTCAGACTTTAGTCCTCCAAAAAATTACAACGCTGAATTCAGACTACATAATCGTTTCGTTCAGCCCATACGGATCCTATTATTATGGTAATTATGACAACTATCTGGTAAATGTTACGTCAGGTGCCTGTTATAAATATACAGAAGAGTTCAATCCTAATAATATTGGTGGGGTAACGTATGAAGATAAGTACGGAAATCTCTATTTTTTAAATATTTCTACCGCCAGTGGCAGAAGTCGTTATAGTGTAATAAAATTGTCGCTGTCTAATCCTGAAAATGTTTCGGTTTCAGTATATTCTTCTATGGAAACTTGGCTTACAACTGTTGGGATTCAATCTCCCGTGTTCTTCGGTTCAGAAAGCATACCGGCGGCTATGAATCTTTGCAAGAAAAGAGTACCTCCTATGATGACATTCTATTCTGGACTGACTTTGACGGACAGATTTATTACTGATTATCCAATAGCTGAAAGCAATGGTGCCCCTGTCTTCCGCACCCTTCAGACGCCGAACAGGACGGATATTTCATCATCGCTGATAATCCGCTCGCTTTTCACGTCGGCGTTTCCCTGCATTCGTCAAATAGTTTTTTTTATTTGTTTGTATTTCCCGCTGAGGGCGAGCAGGGCAAAGAAATAGAGGCAGTTGTCGTAGTAGCGTCTTCTTCCCGTTCTCATCGGTGTGTTCCAGAACCGCTGTACGGCTCTTATCGCCTCCGGGCAGCTTTGTACATCTGGAATTGCGATGACTGTTTCTGCAAGCGTTGCAATCAATCCGATGGGGTGGCGCGCCAGTTTTTTGAGTTCACGTCCGTTCGTCATGTAGTCGTGCAAGTCTTCCGCTTTTTTTCCATCGAAGAAGCGGAGTATATTCTTTGCAATTGTCTCGTATTCGGGTTTTGTCCCTGTCCACAGGGAGTCCATGCCGATGTTTGCTGCAACCCGGTAGGAGTCGGAAAAGAAAGTGCCGTGCTGTTTCGGAGGGAGCGGGGTGCCGTCGTCGTATGCATATTCTGCGGCAAGTCCCGTCTGCGGATGGCAGGCTTTTGCAATGTATGCCCTGCTTGCCTGTGCCGCTTTCTTCCAAAAGTCGCTGTCACATTCATCGGCGTCTTCTGCAAAGAGTTCGTAGAAGTGGGGCACGTGGTAGGACGGGTCTGTGAACTCACAGTTGCAGATGAATCGGATGTGGTGGTTTTCTTCAAACCACATTTTGCTCGGTCCGTGGACTGCTGTGCGCAAAATGGCGCGGGCTTCTGCCACATAGTCGAAAATACCTCTTCCACAGCCCCATTTTCTTGCTGCCATAAACAGTGCCGCTGCAAAATATTCTTCTCCGTCAGGTGCTGGACCGTCCGCATTCTTGGTTCCGTCAGGTTTGTTTGACCAACAGAAAAAGCCCGCGTTGGGACCTGTCTCCAGATACATATAGGTGCGCGCCCATTTCCACAGTTTGTCAAAGATGTCCTTGCGGTTCATCTGCAGTGCCATCATCATGCCGTATGACATTCCTTCTGTACGGGCGTCATCATTGCCGGTGTCTTCAATATAAGCGGTGCCGTCGCCGCAGTCAAAATAAAAATGGTTCGGGTTCGACGCGTCAAAGATATTGTTCCAAGCGTCCATAACCCTGTCTTCAACTTCAAATCTTGAATATCCCAGTTCTTCGAAAATGTGTCTCATTAGGTGGATTGTAGCACGTCCCTATAGGTGCTGGTATAGGAAATTTTTACTATGGCGAGTTTACTGACAGGGGGCTATAATGGTTGCATGAAATCGTTTACAAACAAGTGTTGAGGTTTTTAGGAGTACACCATGTCAGATATTTCAAAAAATAAAATTATAAATCCTGTTCTTCCGGGCTTTTACCCCGACCCGTCAATCTGCTGTGCTGAAGGCGCATACTATATGGTTTGTTCCTCGTTTGCCTATTTCCCTGGCTTGCCGGTGTTTAAAAGCACCGACGGAATCAACTGGACGCAGATAGGTAATGTAATTGACAGAAGTGAACAGCTTGACTTTTCTGGCTGTGGCGTTTCAGAAGGTTTGTTTGCCCCGACAATCCGCTACAATAACGGAAAATTCTACTGCATCTGTACGCAGATTGATAAAATAGGGAATTTTTTTGTTACCGCGGATAATCCTGCTGGTCCTTGGTCGCTGCCTGTACGCATTTCTGACGCACCGGGAATTGATCCGTCTCTGTTTTTTGATGATGACGGAACCGCTTGGTATGTCGGTACCCGTCCTGCTCCCGAAGGTGTCAAATATAACGGCAACTGGGAAATCTGGGTGCAGCGGATTGACCTTGATACGGGGAAGCTTTTAGGGCAAAGCAAGGGAATCTGGCGGGGTGCGCTGAGAGACTGCATTTGGCCCGAAGGCCCTCACATCTACAAAATAAACGGAACGTATTATTTGATACACGCAGAGGGTGGCACCGGACCCGAACACGCTGTCTGCGTAGCGCGTGCTGAAACAGTTGAAGGACCGTGGGAAGGCAAGAAAGCGAATCCTATTTTGACTCACCGCCATCTCGGAAAGGACGCCGGCGTCGTATATGTGGGACATGCCGACTTGGTTCAATATACTGACGGCACGTGGTGGCTGTGCTGTCTTGGTTCCCGTCCGTACGGCAGCAACGGACAGCGGTACAGCAATATGGGGCGTGAAACGTTTATGGTTCCAGTGAAATGGGAAGACGGCTGGCCGGTTGCTTCCTGGCAGAGCGGAATGGTTGAGCACGCTTATTCTCCTGATGGAAAAATTGCTTCTGTCAGTGAGGCAGAATCAGACGCTTTGGTGGAAAAGACCTTTGATGATTTTACGCTTGGTGCGCCTCTTGCTCCGTATTGGCTTAGCTTGCGTACAAGGGACAGCGCATATGTCCGGTCCGACAAAACAATTGGTGCGCTCCGTTTATATGGAAGAAAATCCGTGCACGCTGACAGGGACGTGAACATTGTTGCGCGCCGCCAGACGGCTTTTTCATACAGCGCTTGGGCTAAGTTGAAGGTTCATTTTGAACAGCAGGGTGATTGCGCCGGTATAGTTTGTTTTCAAAATGAAGGCTTCAACTATCGCTTGCAGATAGTTTTGTCTGCAAATAGTTCATCAGGATTGTGCATACAACTGGTGCGTTCCTGCGGAGCGGATGACGAGATTGTTTCTCAGCAGGATTTGCATAGTACGGCAGATTGTAGCGGGGACTCTTTCGTCGTTTTTAAAGTGAACGCCGACATGCAGAAGCTGAGCTTTGAGTACGGATGCAGTCAGGATGACATGAAGGTGCTTGCAGAGGGGCTGGATGCCACAATACTCAGCTACGAAAAGGCTGGTGGTTTTGTCGGTTCGGTCATTGGCATGTTCTGTACCGCGGGAGATGAAGCATCGGAATGCTATGCTGATTTTGATTGGTTTATATATGAAAACAAGAAGGAACCGTGGATTTGTCCTGTAGCGTGAACGGAGGTATGTGATATGGGTGTCTTTTCCGTAAAAGGTATTTATTCTTCAGGGATGGTTTTGCAGCGGAACGCAATCAACTGCATATTCGGTACAGCAGAAGCGGGCTCCTCGGTGCGGGTCATTTTTAAGGACAACGGATGGACAACAGAATGCGGAAGCGACGGAGCGTGGAAGATTCTGTTTAATCCGGGGGAAGCTGGCGGGCCGTTTTCGATGACGGTAAAAAACGGCAGTGAGCAGTTTGAATACTCCGATGTGTATGTGGGTGAAGTGTGGCTTTTGTCAGGCCAGTCGAATGCAGAACTGCAGATGTCCATGCTCCGATGGTCGTATCGAAAGGATTTTGAAGCTCCTAAAAACAACCTCATACGGATGATAAATATCCCGATTGCATACAGTTTCGCCGGTGAATGTGACTATGTGCAAAGTCCGAAGTGGATTTGTGCGTCTCCAGAAACGCTCGCTCTCATGTCCGGAGCCGGTTACTTCTTTGCTAAAAAACTCTCCTCCGAGCTGAATGTTCCGGTCGGAATCATAAATGCGAGCCAGGGTGGTTCCCCCATCGCTTCATGGGTTTCCAAAGAGACGATTCTGAACTTTTGTGACAGGGAACACTACTGCGACACGCTTCGTAGATGGGAAAATCCTGTAGCTGTGGAAGAAGCAAAGGTCCGCACTGCACAGGCGCTTGAGGCATGGCAGGATTCTTTAAATGAAGGCCAGCAGCCTCCGGCTGTCGGTGAAAGCGAAGGCTGGGAAACCTGTGCCGTTCCCGGAACCATCGACACACTGAAAAGGGCAGGTCTGGTCTGGGTTAAAAAGGAGATTCAGCTCAGCAAAGAAGAAGCTGAAATTTTTAATTCAAAAAAGACATGGCTGTGGCTTGGTGCGATAATCGATTCAGACGTTGCATACGTCAACGGTGTGCAGGTCGGCACTACATACTGCCGGTATCCACCACGGAGGTATCCGGTTCCTGCAGGAACGCTGAAAGAAGGCACCAACGTAATCGCTGTGAAGATTCAAAAGTTTGCGGCGAAAGATACTGTCACGTTTACAGCGGAAAAGACATATGCGCTTTTTACGGAGGACGTGGTGCTTCCGGCGGCGGCATCCCGCTGTATTGAACCGCAGCCCGAGCCTTTCATTCCAGAAGGGGGTGTCTGCATTGATCTTTCCGGCACGTGGCAGATGAAGGTTGCAAAGGAAGCGGACGACAGACCGCCGGAACTGTTCTTTGAATGGCAGCCGACCGCACTGTACAATGCTATGCTTGCTCCTTGTTTTAATTATGCCATAGCGGGTGCGCTGTGGTATCAGGGGGAATCCGATACAGGGCATCCTGACGAGTATAGCGGTATGCTTGAAAGCCTCGTGGATTTGTGGCACAGGAAATTCGTGTATGGAAAAAAAGATTTCCCGTTCATCGTCGTTCAACTTCCGAACTGGAGCGACGGACAAGGCGAGTCATATACAACAAATGCGCTCGGATGGGTACCGCTCCGAAAAGCCCAGTCTGATGCCGTCAGCATCATACCGCGTGCGGGGCTTGCGGTGACGATTGACGCAGGCGAATGGAATGATTTGCACCCTGAAAAAAAAGAGACTATCGGCACCCGTCTTGCATACGAGGCGCTCCGCCTTGCATACGGCAGAAGCGAAATGCCCGTCGCTCCGAAAGCGGTGTGTTGCAAGCGTGAGGGAGAAACGATAACAGTCACGTTTGACTGCAAAAACTGTACGCTTGCAACATATAATGGCGAAAGTCCTGTGGTCAGGGGATTTTACATTGAAGTCGACGGTGAAAAACAGGAGGTGCCGGCAGAACTCGTCGGCGACAACAGTGTCCGGGTGACGATTCCGTCTGCACAGACCGGTGTACAGCGGCTCTGCTATCTCTGGGCGGACAGTCCCCGCTTCGTCGATTTGTACGGAAAATCAGGAGATATTCTGCTTCCTGCAGAACCGTTCTCATTTGAATTCTGAGGCGTAGTTTTTGTTTGTCATAGAAAAACTGAATGACTTGAGACTCAGCGCCAAGTTGCTTTTGATACAGTTCTTTTGTGTGATAATTCCGCTTCTGGCAACGGACACAATTCTTGTCTGTTCCATTGTCAAAGCGGAAGAAATATCGAATCTCAAGGAAGAGAAGGATGTCGCTGATGCCATAAGTTACACAGTCAGCAATACGTTTGAAACAAACATCGTTCTTCTGCAGAATATCTATACAAACCAGTACATAAATAATTTTATCGCAATGGACTTCGACAGTCCGCTTGCGTACTACCGCGAGTATTTGAACTTCAAAAAAAACTCCCTGTATGAAATAATTGTTGCCAGTGGACCGCTCCGAGCTGCTGTCTACGTCGACAACCCGACCATTTTAAATGGAGGTTTCTTCAAACGGACAGAGGTGATAGAAAAAAGTCCGTGGTATGCAAAGTGCCTGCAGGAACGCTTTGCAACAACCATGGTTTTTGACTATGCAGCGTACTTGGGGAGAACCGAGCAGCGGCACATTTCATTGCTCCGCGTGATGGATTTTTATCACAAGGGGCAGGGAAAAAATGTGCTCCGCGTCGATGTTGATTATTCAAAACTGCTCCGCGACATCATGAGCGCACATTATGAACCGTTGGTGTATGTCTGTGTCGACGGAAAAATTGTCCTTTCAAACGAACAAAAGGGAGGTGTCACTGCCCCATTTGAGGATTTAACAACAAAGATTGTAACACAGGCAGCGTATACTAAGAGTTTCATCGTTCTGAACAAAAAGTTCTCTGTATATGTAATGCCTGTTCAGACTGTAAAGTTGAACGTGGTGAAAGACCACGCCGGTATTATAGTAGCCTTCGTTCTTGTAAATATCTTTCTTCCGTTTGTTTTTATGTATCTGGTGAACAAATCCTTTACCGTGAGACTGCAGAAGCTGGACAACGTTGTCTCCGAAGAAGTCCATTCGGAAGGACAACTCAACGTTTTTGAAGGAACCTATGGAAACGATGAAATCGGAAAATTGATAGAAAACTACAATAAAATGGCACTCCGCATGAATGCCATGATAGAAAACGAATACCGTAACAAACTCCGCCAGCAGGAAACCAATATAGCGCGTCAAAAGGCGGAACTGCTCGCCCTGCACAGTCAGATAAATCCCCATTTCCTGTTCAATGCCTTGGAATGTATCCGCATGCACAGCCTGATAAAAGATGAACAGGAGACTGCAGAGATGGTGGAAAAACTCGCCGTCATGGTTCGGCAGAACACTGAATGGGTGCACGACACCGTAAAGATAAAAGATGAGATTCAATTTATAGAGGCCTACTTTGACCTTCAAAAATACCGTTTCGGCGACAGACTCAATTATAAAATCGAAGTGGAAGATTGTGCGCGCGATTATCTGGTGCCCAAACTGGGCATTGTGACATTTGCGGAAAATGCCAGTGTTCACGGTACTGAACGCAAAGGGGAACCTTCCTGGATTTATGTGCGTGCATTCGCTGATGTACAAAACCTGCATATTGAAGTTGAGGACACTGGGGCGGGAATGACCGAAGACGAACTTTCTTCTTTACAGGACAAAATAAAGCATGTCTCAATTGAAAGCATTCAGCAGAATTCAAAAATCGGCATTCTGAACGCAGTGTTGCGGTTGAACCTGCTGTATGATGATTGCGTGGAGATTGCTGTTGCGAGTGAAAAGAATAAGGGAACTCTCGTTTCCATACAGATACCATTGGAGAGTGCTGATATCATGAGAAGTTTGACGGAAGGTGACTATGGTAAGAGTTTTACTTGTTGACGATGAGCCATTTATTTTGAAAGGACTGCATGTGTTGATTGACTGGCAGAAAGTCGGTTTTAAAGTTTGTGGGGATTGTTCCAACGCCGAGGATGCGTTTGAATACATAACGGAAAAGAAACCTCATCTTGTCATCTGCGATATAAAAATGCCGGGTATGAGCGGGCTGGAACTTTTACAGAAAGTCCGCGAACAGTTCGGCAGTAATCCGTATTTTATTATGCTTTCCGGATACTCAGACTTTGACTATGTGCGGACTGCTTTTAAAAACAACTGTACCGACTACCTGTTAAAGCCGGTGAACAGGAACGAATTGTATGAATCGTTGGATAAGGTAAAACAGCTCTACCTCGAAACACATGAAGAGGAGAGCAGTGAAAAACCCGTACAGGGCATTCTCTCTCAGGTGCTTGAGGATATGAAACTGCATTTTTCCGACAATCTGACGCTCAAGGATATGGGGCAGAAGTACTTCGTCAATGCAACTTACCTCGGGCAGGTTTTTGCAAAGAAGTTCGGAGAATCGTTCAAGGACTGCCTCAACAGACTGCGCGTTGAAGAAGCAGCACGACTTCTTGAAGAAACAGACAAGCCTGTCTATAAAATCTGCGAACAGATAGGCTACAAGGATTTTGACTACTTTATCAATAAATTCGTCAGCATAAAGGCAGAAAGCCCCTCAAAATACAGAAAGTTGCATCGGGCTATCTAAAATTTATCGGGTTCTTTTCTAAGTTTTGTCGGGTTGCGTTTTCAAGTTTCTGGTTTAGACTTTAAACAAGATGACGCTTGAGAGAGCGGCAAAGTTTTAGGGGGAAACATGAAAAAAAGGCTATGCTCCTTTGTAGCTGCAGCAATGATTGCTGCAGGAATTTTTACAAGCTGTGGAAACAGCAGCAAAAAAAGTAAGGTAACAGAATTCTCTTTCTTCATCACAATGCCTGGTGCAGAGAAAAACAATGACAATGAAATTGCCCAGATTATTGCAGAAAAAACCGGCGTAAAGGTAAAAGAGACCTGGCTTACCGGACAGACTGCCGCAGAAGCAACCGGAACATTGATAGCTTCCGGTGAATATCCAGACTTCATCGATTCAGATGATATGACTATGTTGATTGATGCCGGTGCGCTGGTTCCGCTTGATGATTACATCAACAAATACCCTGAATTCCGTGATACTTGGTTTACGAAGGCTGAATGGGAGAAATTCCGCCAGCCAGACGGACATATCTACTGGATAAATCCGTTCCAGAACACCCACGGTGAAAGCAAAGTGACAACACACAACGATGAGGCTTTCTGGATTCAGGCGCGTGTTCTTGAATGGGCAGGGTATCCTGACATCAAGACGATGGACGAGTACTTTGATGTCATTGAGCGCTACATTGCCGCCAATCCGACAATGCCTGATGGAACGAAAAATATGGGCTATACCATTCTCTGCGAAGACTGGCGGTACTTCTGTCTGGAAAACGCAGGTCAGTTCCTCGCCGGATATCCGAACGACGGTTCCGTCATTGTCGATACAAAGAACAAAAAAGTCGGCGACTACAACACTTCTGAGGACACAAAGAAATACCTCAGAAAACTCAATGAGGAATTCAACAAGGGAATTATCGATACCGAATTCGCAACACAAACCTATGATGAGTACATTGCAAAGCTTTCAACAGGCCGCGTGCTCGGCATGGTTGACCAGTGGTGGGACTTCTACCTGCTCGTAAATTCTGCGTTTAAAACCACCGGTCTCGACAAGCTTGGCTGCAATTATGTTCCGCTTGGTCTTACTACAGAGCGCGGCATGGAGAACCGCTGGCACACCTATGCCGACACGGTTAACCAGGCAAGCGGCTGGGCTATCACCACTGACTGCAAAGATCCGGAAAAGGCTTTCAAGTTCATGGTTGACCTCTGCATGAATCAGGAATTGCACGACTTGCGTTTCTGGGGCGTCAAGGATGTTGACTACTGCGTTGATGAAAACGGTCTCTACTACAGAACAGAAGAGCAGCGTATGAAAGTTGCCGACACCGCATACAAGGCTTCTCACTTGTGTGAGTACTCATACTTCCCGCAGTGGGGCGGTACAAGCATGGACGGAAAGAACGCCATGAAGCCGGAAGAGCAGACTTCTGAGTTCATGAGCGATATGGCAGAGCCGCTCAAGAAGTGTTTTGCCGCATACGGTGCGACAACATACCCGGATTTGATTGGTTCCGTCAAGGGCGAAACGCTCGGCCCGTGGTTCCCTATGTACAGTTATTCAAACAACTTCACCACAGAGACAAAAGGTGGCGTTGCATGGACAAAGATGGGGCAGGTCAAGCATGAATGGCTGCCGCAGGTTGTCATGGCAAAGGATTTCAATGCAACGTGGAATGCGTATATGAACGCATACAGCAGCTGCAAGCCTGAGGATTTCATAGCTGAAATGCAGAAGATTCTGGATACATTTTAGCGGAGAACAGTCATGAAAGAAAACCAGCAGAAAGTTAAAATGTCCTGGGCGGAGATTAAGAGACAGAAGTCGCTGCTCATTATTTCCGCAGTTATGGTGGTATACGGCATAGTCTTTTACTACTGGCCGCTTACCGGCTGGGTCATGGCGTTTCAGAACTACAAACCGAAGAACGGTTTGTTCGGTTCTCAGTTCATCGGCCTTGCCAAGTTCAAGTTTCTTTTTTCCGACCCGACATTTTTGCGTGTCATTAGAAACACGTTCTGCATGGGGCTGTTGAATCTCATTTCGACAACCTTCATGGCGATTCTTTTTGCTGTGTTGCTGAATGAGATACGACACCGTTTTGTGCAGAAAGCGGTACAAACGATTTCGTATCTGCCGCACTTCCTGTCATGGATTATCGTGACAGGAATTCTTCACGATGCCCTTTCCAGTACCGGCATTGTGAACGACATGCTGATGTTCTTCGGCATCGTTGACAAGCCTGTCAACTTCTTTTCCAAACCCGGAGCCTTCTGGCCCATCGTTGCTTTTGCAAACTGCTGGAAGGAGACCGGTTGGAACGCCATTGTCTATCTTGCCGCCATTACTGCAATCGATCCGTCATTGTATGAGGCTGCAACCATAGACGGTGCCGGCAGAGTGCAGAAGATTTTCTATGTCACCCTGCCGTCCATAAAACCAACGATTATGGTGCTTCTGATTATGAATATCGGAAACGTTCTGAATGCTGGTTTTGAAGTCCAGTATCTTTTGGGTAACGGACTGGTACAAAAAGTTTCTCAGACAATCGATATCTATGTCTTGAACTGGGGTATAAGCCAGAACGATTTCTCTTTGGGTACCGCAGCGGGTATTTTCAAGAGTTTTGTCAGTATCATACTGATTGTGATTTTCAACACTTGGGCAAAACGCACCGGTGAAGAAAGTCTGTATTAAAACAAGGCATGGAGTAGAAATATGCAGCATAATTCACATAATTCGACAATACGGGATCGATTGGAAGACCGGGTGGTTTCCCTGTTGGTCAGCATTTTTATGATTCTGTTTGTAATCATAACGCTGTATCCTGTCCTTAATACCCTTGCTATCTCCTTTAATGAGGGGATCGATGCGGTAAAAGGAAAGATATATCTTTTGCCGCGCAAGTTTACGATGAAGAACTATAAGTCGGTTCTTGCCATGCAGAATCTTATGACTGGAGCAAAGATTACCGTCTTGCGTACGGTGCTCGGTTCTGTCTCTGCACTGTTTGTCAACGCGCTGCTTGCATTTATTGTCAGTCGCAAGCGGTTCCTGTTCCGTCGTTCTCTTTCCCTGTTTTGGGTTATTACGATGTATGTCAACGGAGGGATGATTCCAGTCTTTCTTTTGTACCGGAATCTCAAACTTACCGGTACGTTCTGGGTGTACATTGTACCGGGAATGATAAGCGCTTGGAACATGCTCGTCATACGTACATTTATGGCTGGCATTCCACCTTCACTCGAAGAATCAGCACAGCTTGACGGTGCGGGGTATATGACAATCTTCTTTAGGATAATATCCCCGCTGTGCAAGCCGGTGTATGCAACCATACTGTTGTTCGTTGCCGTCTACCACTGGAACTCTTGGTTTGACGCAATGCTTTACAATCGTCTGAAAACGGATTTTACAACGTTGCAATACGAGCTCATGAAGCTTTTGAACTCTGTCATGCAACAGAGCGGAAGCGCGGATTCCGCACGGAATGCGGCTTCTTCCATAACACCTGTCACAATACGAGCAGCAACAAGTATTGTGACGATGTTGCCCATCATCTGTCTGTATCCATTCCTCCAACGGTACTTTCAGACTGGGCTTACGATAGGAGGTGTCAAGGAGTAAGTGTTTTTATAAGCGGTTCGTTTTGCCGGTGGCGGTGCGCATGGTGCGGTGCACTGCGGTACCGCCCAACCGAATTTGTAACAATTTTCATTGTGGAATCAACAGTTCCACAATCCATCCTTCAGTGGGGGTATGCATAGTATCACTATGGCTGCCCCCTTTTTTTATCGACAGCACAGCCCCTATTTGGTCGGCGCGGTATTTCATGGACATAAGTCCCATCCCTGTCTGTTTGTTTTTTTCTTTGTCTACACTGCCTTTTCCATTGTCCGTAATGCAGAGTTTTATGGCAGTATTTTTGCAGTATTTTTCTTCGCATACCGATACTGTTATCCTGTCTGCATGAGAATGCTTTACGGCATTGTGTAACGCCTCCTGTGCGATGCGGAAGATATTTATCTGCTGGATGCTGTCTCTGTCGAGGCTTTCTGCTTTCTCTGCATTCCATTCAAAGATGAGTTTTATTTTTCCGCAGGCTTCCTTTTGTGTGGATTCGCACAAGGCTGCAAGGCTCTTTTTGAGTCCGAGTGTTTTGAGTTCGACAGGAAAGGAGTCGTGGGCGTACATCCTTGTCCGGTGCAGGGTTTCATCGATGAGAGAAGACAGTTCCTCTAAAGAAGGATTTTCGAGGGAAAGTCCTTTGCACAGCATAGAGATGCCTGCGAGACGTTGGCAGATGTCATCGTGCAGGTCCATGCTGAAGCGCTGTCGTTCCATTTCGCTTATCCTTAATACCTGCGCTTCTACCGCTATGCGCCGGTTTGATTCTTCCTGCAATTTTTGATTTGCGATGACCAGTTCCCTTGTTCTGTTTTTGACTTCCCGCTCAAGCGTCGAGAGTCTGTTAAGACGATCGATTGCTGCGGAGACAAAAAGGGCACAGTTGCACATCTGCGCATGAATGTTCCATGCTGTTTTGTAAATCATCAGCCCGATTATATTCCTTCCTGAAGTCAGATTGTAAATTACGCAGCCTTCTCCGTTTGTCGTGTTTTCAAACGTTCCTGAATTGAAGAAATCTCTGAGCGCGATGGTTTTTTCCAATCCGTAGAATTGCATCTGAGCGCCGCTCTTTTCGTAGACGAGATCCGCTTTTTCTTTTGTTATCTGCTCACTTTCACTGAAAAGCATGAGGCAGAAGTAGGGAATGTCAGTATTGATTACAAAGTCCTGAAGAAATTCCGTTGTCTTTTGCAGACTATCCGCACGGTTGAGCTGTCTTCCGAGCTGGCTTACGTATGTTTCCAGTTGTTCCGCTTTCCGCCGCTGTTTTTCTTCTGTTGCGTTCGGTTCCTGCTCGTTTGGGAGGGAACATCCGCATGACTGGCGTACGATAAACGAAGAGTCAATCTTTATGTAGCTGTCGATTTTTTCCCTCGCCACCATCTTGTATGCTGTTTCCAATGCGATAGCACCGAGTTTTGTTACAGGCTGCCGTACAGTTGTCAGCCCTTCAAAACCTGACTCACTGCTTGCAATGTCGTCGAAACCGGTGATTGCCGTCTGTGTCCAGCGAGTGTCTTCCTGAATCTGTACGATTCGTTTCGCCCCTGCCGCAATCATATCGTTTGCGCACACCAGCACTTGTGGTATTTTTCCAGGGTTCTTTTTTATCCACGCTGCCAGCGCCTGCATGCTGGAGTACTCGGTAAAATGTGTGTGTATGCAGTCATAGGAAATAGTTTTGCCCGCTGCAATCCGCTGTTGTATAGATTGCTCAAAAATGCTTTCCCTGAGAATGTTGTCTTCGTGAGTTTTGAACCCTCCGATGAAAAGAAAATCTGTATAGCCGTGCACATCCAGCAGATGATCCATCAACAGCTTCATGGACTCCGTTGTTCGGATTGTGACAGAAGGCAGTCCGGGGACCGTTCCCCCTGCAGAGAGTATGGGAATACCACCGAAACATTTCGCCAGCTGCTCGCTCCGGTTCATGCCGTCTGTTGAAAAGAAAGACGATGAAAGCAGGATGACCCCGTCTGCTGAAACATAATTGCTGAGCGGAAAAAAATCGTGCTGCAGGCAGATTGTGCTGACACCGAGTTCCTTCGCCTGTTGAAGCACTCCTTTGTAGAATGTGCGCTGATAGTTCTGACTTAAGCTGTTCAAATAAACGGCGATTTTCATGTGTTCAAGTATACTGCTTTTGCGTCTGTGCAGAAAGTCTCAGCTTCCCGGACAGTACCTGATTTTTATTGCGTTTTTGCATAAAGCGTGCTAAATTTGTTGTATAAGAAGGAAAGATGACAATCAAAGCATTTCTATCGGGATTACTTATTTCTCTTTTTTTAGGGAATCTTTCAGCACAAACCGCTGAAAAGAAAATAAACCATTCCTTTTTAAATGATTTCGTCCATAAAAACTGGACTACGCAGAACGGTCTGCCGGGAATGACCGTTACGGCGCTGCTTCAGGACGACAAAGGCTATATTTGGATCGGAACATACGACGGAATTGTCCGCTTTGACGGCGTTGAGTTCACTGTTTTCAGCCGCAGTGTTGATGAAAAATATGATTTTGCCTCTGCCCGTTCAATTATTCAGGATTCAAAAGGCGCCCTTTGGGTCGGACATAATGACGAAGGCGTGACCTGTCTTTCCGCTGACGGCAGCATACAAAAATATACCATTGATGACGGACTTCCAAATAACAAAGTCAATTCGATGTGTGAAGATAAGGACGGAAATATCTGGATTGGAACGTCATCGGGTATTTGTTATTTCAAGCCAGATGGTTCAATCGAAATTCCGAACGGTTTAAAAGAACTTGGGTTGGAAGCCATTACGGTTGCCCGAGTCTGCTGTGTATCTGACGGTCGTGTTTTTATCTCATGCGGAAATACAGATGAAAATTATGTGTTTGAAAACGGAGTGTTAAGACACTTTAGCGGTATTGAGGGCTTTGAAAAACCGACCGTTTATGAAGTGACTGAAGACTGGGAGGGCGGAATTTGGTTTGGAGTTTCTCCATGCTATGCCGTAAGAATCAAAGACAATCAGCAGACCGTCTATGATATCAGCCATGAAGGGTTTGAAACAACCGTTGTTAATTCAATTATTGAAGATAAAACAGGAAACTTTTGGATCGGTACCGATGCTGGAATCACTATCATTCACAACAATATGTATACGTTTTACGATTCATCAAAGGGGTTGGTCGATAACAATATTACAAAGTTTTTGGAAGACACAGAGGGTAATATTTGGGTAGCCTTTAACCGGGGCGGGCTTCAGAAAATGAGCAAGGGCAAGTTCTGGACAGAAACAATGCCGTTCAGCGTTAATGCAATTTGTGAAGACCCGCTCCGAGGGGTAACGTGGCTTGCCTGCGATGATGGAATGCACTGTTACGGAGAAAATGATTTCGTTGAAAATAAAATAACCGAGTTCTGCAAAAATATGCGTGTCAGACACGTGGGGTTGACGAAAGACGGAGAGTTACTGGTTTCTTCGTATTCTGAAATACCGCTGATACGGGTGCTGCCGAATGATGAAATCAAAGTATGGAGCAAACGTGACGGGCTCTCCTCCACCAAAGGACGAATGTCCATTAAAACAGTAAATGGTGATTATTACATCGGAACACCGCAGGGCTTGAGCATTATCCACCATGAAGACGGTCATATTTCAACGCTTACCCGCGATGACGGTTTTACCAATCACTATATAATGTGGCTGTATGAAGAACCGGAGGGTGAACACCGGGTTTGGGTAGGAACGAACGGCGGCGGTGTTTTCGTCCTCAAAGGTGAAAAAATCATAAAGCACTATACGACGGAAGACGGTCTTGCGGGAAACGTCATTTTTAAAATCGTAAAGAACAACGGAAGCCTGTGGATTGGAACGGGAACCGGGCTTTCAAAATATAGAGCGGAAACGGACAGCTTTGTAAATTTCAATTCGTACACCGGGCTTGAAACCGACAGTGTGTTCCAGATGATTTGCGACAACGAGGGAATGGTCTGGATGACGAGCAACAAGGGAATCTTTTCCACAACGATGGCAGAGATGGAAGACGTTGTAAGCGGAAAAGCAAAAAAAGTTTCGGTGCGCTATTACGGTTCGTCAGACGGATTGAATACGAAAGGCGTAACGTCAACCTCTCTTTCCTTAAAAGATTCGAAGGGTAGGGTATGGTTTACCTTGACTGACGGCTTTGCTATTTATGACCCTGCAAGTGTTTCGGTGAATAAAAATCCGCCAAAAATTGTGCTTCAGGAATATTACATTGATAATACGAATGTTACGTATCACGGACAAACCATTACGCTCGCTCCCTCTGCCAAACGTCTAAGCATAAAATTTACAGGGCTGAGTTTTCTTTCTTCTGAGAGCATGCGGTTTAAATATAAATTGGAAGGCTTTGAAAAGAGCTATTCTGACTGGGGAACCTCGCGTTCTGTTTCATATACAAACTTAAAGCCCGGCACGTACCACTTTACGGTGATAGCTCAAAACAGCGACGGATACCAGAGCGAGCCTTCTGCTCCGATGGTGATTATAAAAAAGCCGTACATTTGGCAGCTCACCTGGTTCCGAGTGCTGATAGGTTTGATTGTCGCAGGTTTGATTGCCCTTAAAATCCGTTCCATGAGAAATTATCAAATTGTTCTGGAAAAGAAGGTTGCGGAAAGAACTCATGAACTCAAACTTGAAAAACAAAAGTCTGAGGATTTGCTTTTGAATATTCTTCCAAAAGATGTTGCAAAGGATCTGACGGAAAATCCGAACAAGACGATTGCAAAAAAATATCCTAATGTGACGGTTTTGTTTACTGATATCGTCGGCTTTACCAAAATGAGCGGTACAATGCCCGCGGAAAAGGTCGTTACACTTTTAAACAGAATGATTACGAAATTCGACGACAGAGCAAAACGCGAGGGTATTGAAAAAATCAAGACAATCGGTGACGCCTATATGGCAGCCTGCGGTTTTTCTGACGACCTGAGCAATGATAGCGCTGTCAAAATGATACGCTTTGCACAAGGTATTATGGAAGATGTTCGGGCCTTCAACAAAGAAAATGACGTACATGTGATGATACGGCTTGGAATCAATACCGGCTCTCTCGTTGCTGGTGTTATTGGAAAAACAAAATTCATCTACGACGTTTGGGGCGACACCGTCAATGTCGCAAGCCGTATGGAAAGCACCGGTGAACCAATGAAAATCCACGTTACAGAGGATACCTATAACCAGACGAAAGAACTGTTTTCCTTCGGCGAAAGTGTCAAAACTGAAGTAAAGGGAAAAGGCGAAATGGAAACATACTTCTTGAGCTGTTAGCCGTACAGTCGTAGGTCTCCTCGGGTCAAATGCACTCTGAAACTCTGCCTGTAAGCAATGCAAATCTACACTTCAGCAGAAGTGGCGACTTTCGTAGCCCGTGTGTAGCAATGATGGCACATCACATGGCGGTACGATGGCACATCCCGTGGCGGGCGGATGGCGGGTTACGTTGCGGTACGATGGCGGGTCACGTGAGGGG
>CADBRT010000013.1 GCA_902797055.1 uncultured Spirochaetaceae bacterium | reverse complement strand
GAAATGAAGCTGAACCTAATCATGCCAATGGGTGGTGGCGGAACTCGATTCTTAAATAATGGCTTTGAGACTCCTAAACCTTTGATTAAAATATACGGAAAATCATTTTTCTTTTGGGCTACGCAGTCGATTGCAAAATTTATTGACTTACAATCTTTAACTTTCGTTGTTTTGAAAGATCATGTGAATCGATTTAAAATTGATGAAAAAATCAAAGAATACTATCCAGAGGCGAATATCCGTGTTATTCCAGAGATTCTGCCGGGTGCTGTCCTAACCTGTGCAGAAGGAATTAAAGATATTCCTGATGGCGTTCCGATTCTATTCAACGATTGCGACCATCTGTTTATCTGCAAGGAATTCAACCGTTTTTGTAAAGAGGAAAAATTTTGCGGAATTGATGGCGGACTCCTGACATTCACCTCAAACGACCCCCGTTTCAGTTTTGTAGAGCTTGGGTCTGACAGATTTGTAAAGCGGACCGTTGAAAAACAGGCAATAAGTTCTGATGCAATATGTGGGGCGTATTATTTCAAAGACAAGGAAACTTTTGAAGATGCAGAAAAAGTATATTTGGAACACTGTGCTTATAAAGAGTTCTTTATAAGCGGTGTGTATAATGTTTTGACACAGGACGAAAAGAAGATTGCAATTTTCCATACTGATTCGCATGTGTCATTCGGCACGCCGGATGAATATGAGAGCGCACAGGGGGATGATACATGGAACGAATTGATATAACGAAACGCGATGTGCTGTTTCTTGGGATTATTTCGGTTGTTGCGGCGGTCATTTGTACGGTATGGCTGGCACTCACCGGAAACACTGCACAGGTGTACAAAGACATTGTCATTGAATGGACGGCAATTGCCCGCAGTAACAAAGGCACGGAGATTCTTCTGCTCCGGTTGCTGATTGGCGCAGGAAGCATTGGTGTCATTGCGCGTCTGCTCGTAAAAAAGGAAGCCATGGGGAATCCCAATCAAAGCGGAACTGGAGAAATAAAAGCGGACCTGCTGCTTCCTGCATGGATATGCGCGGTGGTGCTCCTGAAGTTCCTTTTGTTCGGGCAGACAGGCACAGTGTTTTTGTTCGCGCTGGCGTTCATCTGCCTTGCATTTATCATAGACAGGACGCTGGTAGTCAGCACCGCATACTGCTACTTTGTTTCGTACTATGCATTCTTTGCCCTGTACCAGTGCGGTAGTTTTGCAGCAAACTACATAGGCCCTGCTTTTTTCAGAATTCTGGAAAAACTCAACACGTCACAGGCATATATTTTCGCAGGACTGTGTACGGGCATTCCACTGTGCTGCAGGAACCGCGCCCGTGTCCAACGAAAACTCATCCTGCTGGTACAGGTACTGCTTCCGGCACTGTTCCTGATTCTTTCCGTCAAAACCTACCGGAGTACGGGCAGAACCGCCATCATCGGGATTCCCCATACAGCAAAACTATTCATCGCCGGAATGATTGCCGGCTGCCTTGCAAGCACACTCAAAACGCTTGCAAAAGGCTGGCGGACGGAACGCACTGATATGGACAGCATCATCCCGTTCGGCACGTGCCTCTCGATATTGTGTTTCAATATGGCGGATTGCGGCGGGGCGGTGCTCAGCGGGGATCTCCACCATCCGTTTGAAAACATCTTTGCATTCCAGCAGATTTTTGAATTGGGGCAGGTTCCGTACAAGGATTTTATACCGCCGTCCGGCTTGTATTCCGTGGTACACGGGCTGTTTTTCCGGCTGTTCGGCAACGGGAATGTCGCCTATCTCCCGATGTCAAATGCCATTTATTTCATGACGGTCGGTTCGCTGTCGCTTTCCTTGCTGCACCTTCATATCAGCAAACGCTGTGGTAGGCTGTGGTGCTTTGCCGTTGCCCTGTTGCTGGTAAACTCCGGCTACAACCGTACCATGTTCATTGCGCCGGTAGCCTTGCTCCTGCTGCTACCTCCGCTTGTCCGGAGGAGGAGTCTCTGGCTGCAGGTGTTCCTGTTTGCAAATCTGTTCCACGGTCTGTATTATCCGGTGTACGGTGTTGCGACGGCTGTCGGATTCCTGCCGTTGTTCTGCATACAGGCGAAACGGCTTTTTACCGAAGACCGTTTGCTGTTTAAAAAGCCCTTGTTCTGGATTTCATGGGGTCTCACGCTGCTGGTTGTCGGAGCATCGTTCCCGCTGTTGTGGGGGACGTTCATACACATCAAGGCAATGGCAGAACAGTCCGTGCTTGCAGACGGCATCTCCGTTTTCGGGCAGACGCTGCCAAACTGGTTCATGCCGTGGACAATCCGCACATTCCGGTACCCCCTGTATAATGCGCTCCACTTTGTCCCGCTGGGTCTTATGATCTGGCTGCCTGTCATGCTTCTGGGGAAACAGATGCTCCGGTGCCCGGTGCACGCCCGTATGAGTGACGAACAGCTGCTGGCACTCACGCTCTGCCTCTCTCTTGTACTCATCCCCTTGGTCGGCTATACGTTTTCGTTCGTCCGCGTGGACGTGAACACATTTTTTGCCCGAAGCTGGCACGTGTTCGCAAATGTTCTGATACTGTACGTAGTGTTCTTTGCGCGCCACCTGCGCCGGAACGCAAGCGGCATTGCCACCGTCTGCCTGATGAGCCTGTTCATCGTCATGAGTTTCGCAACGGGTGTCGATAAGGTTGGCGCAAACAGGATGTTGTGCACCTATTCCGTGCCCGACGGTTACCGTCTGGTTGACCACTCTGATGTCCCTACGGTGGACAAATGTTTCCTGCCGGAATGGACAGTCCAAGAGTTGGAGCGGAAGAAAAACTGGATTCAAAACTCCGGCATAAATTTGTCCGCCGGTATGCTAGGCTATTTCGGCTATTACTACATGCTCCGTGCGAAAGGAACAGCCGGCATCGAGCCATTCATCCCGAAGTGTTTCGATGCTGCAAAGGAAACGCGCGGCATGCTACTCCGCCATGATACTGCCGCAGTGGGAGCCGTCGGCTCATACGGGCAGTATTATCTGTACAAGTATTTGGTTACGTCCGGCGAATACGCCTGGGACAAGGAAAAAGGCTGTTTTTTCAAAGCCTCCGGAAAACTGGATGCCAATGCCCTAAAGCATGCTAACGGCGAATGCCCCGGCTCTTGGGACGGTTTGGATGTGGGGACGACAGCGGACGTGTTCGGGCTTTCCTTCAAAACTCTGAAAAAGATATTCACTCCAGTGGATGTTCACCATACCGTGTCCAAAACGACAGCGGGCGCGGAAGTGGCATTTGATTCCCCGCTCGTCGGCTCGGATATGGATTTCATGTACGTGGAATTTGCCGGGGCAGAAAAGGAGCAAGTGTTTACGGAGTTCGACATGGGAGGTGAACACAAGTCTTCAGGTTCCCGCCTGCTCAAGCATCTCTTTCTGAAAAACAAACCGAACCCAGACACAGTGCTGACTGCAGCATATTATGACGATGAAGGGCAACGGCATACCGTACACTGTTGGTTCGGTCATGGAAAACTTCTGGTAAACCTCGGGGCGGGAATGAAATATCTCCTCAACAACCACCGGACGATTGAGCTTTCCGTTTCAAAGAACGGAGAAACACTTCCGCTTCCCAGCATACAAAGCCTCCAGTTTTTGAAGTGTCGTCAAATATGGTAGCAACCACACAGCTGTCTAAAATAAATATAGCAGTGTAGCAACCACAAAGTTTTTCACGGGAATCTTACCGACTGGCTTCTAGAGTCCCCCTCCCCTACCAGTTGAACACTGCCCAGCGGTCGTTGAATTTGCCGAACAGTGCTGCGAAAATCTTGGCGCGGACGGAATACTTCTTCATCTCTTCATTAAAACTGTGCTCTTCCACGAAATTAATTCCGTCCACCAGAGCCGCAATTTCACGCCCAGAATTCGTACCGCTTTTGAATACCGCATTCGTGTTTCTGACCGTATCATGGTATTTCTGTTTTTTGACCATGAGCGGGCAGTTCATTTCTGCAAAGAGGGTGCCGTGTGCGAAACTCTTTTTCATGTTTGAAAGCAGGATTTTTATTTCATCGAATGAAAAATACATAAATAGTCCTTCTGCAAGGAACAGAACCGACGTATTCTTTTTTTCAGCTTCCGATTTTACCGCAGGAATCCATGCATCTTCAAGGACGCTTCCCGCTATCATAGAAACACGCTCCCGCTCCGGGAACACTTTTTTGCGGGCAGCAATAGTGTCGGACAAGTCAAGGTCGAACCATGAAATGGTACCGTTGTCAACACGTGAAAAACGGTTGTCAAAACCGGCACCCAGATTCACAACAACCGCATTCGGATTTTCTGCTTCAAAGTCCTTTACCATGCGGTCAAGCATGATTGTTCTGGCAATAACCCCTTCACGGGATAGGAATTTATCATAGGGTGTTGTATCGATTCCCAATGACTCAATAATCTGCACCGCGATTTCATCGTGAATCCGGGCATTCGGCCTCCGGGTTTCATTCGCCTTGATTGAAAGTGGAATGAGTGCCGTTGTCTGCACATCACCAAGCGTAATATTCATAACAACGTTATAATATCCAAGTCCGTGCTGAATGTCAATACAGCACTAACCAAAGTCAGCTGAAGTAAACTTCTCCTGTCAGGAAAAGGCAGGTTTATGGTACGGGATAGCACTCGAAACCAGCAGCGTTCAGTTTTTTGCTCATGGTAGCATTTTCATTGTCGTCAACAACAACAACGTAATACGTACTGCCGGACGACCGCTGTTCGGTATAGGAATACGCAGCAAAGCCAGCGTTTTTTAGTTTTTCAATCAGAACGTCAGCATTTTTCTGCTCACGGAAAAAACCGACCTGCAGTTTTGCAGCCGCATGCGTTGTTTTCGGTTCAGAAACAACCGAGACTGTTGCTGTTGGAAGGTTTTCTGAAGCAGTATTTAACACCTGCTTCGGTTCTACAGCAACTGCAGGTTCAACTGTCTTTTGAGTATCCGGACTTTCTGCAAACGCCTCTTTCAGAGGAGCGCGGGGCATCAGATACCAGAACGGCATTCCCATGAGATGAATTTTTCCGTCGATAATCGACAGTTCCGGACTTTCAGGATACTCTTCCCTGATGATGTCCGCCCAAATTTCCTCACGCGTCACATACCATAAGGTAAAAAGCACAGTCTTCCGCACAGGCTCCATTGAATGGTCATCTGTAAAAATTTTCAGCGTAGCAATTCCTGCTTCAGCGGAAGCATAGTCCTTAGCTTTACACAAGAGGCTCCATGCACTGTAGAGTCGTTTCTGTGCAATTATGATTTTATCACGGGACGAAGTAAGCGGTTTCGCATCAAGATAGGTATCTGCCTTTTCAAAATCCCCTGCTCCCAAACTGGCACGGGCGGCATAGATATACAATTCGGCGTTGGAAGCTGCAGGCATACCGTCAGCATCGGGCTCGTTGATTGCAGCGGCCTCGGCATAGTATGCGGCAGCCTTTGAAAAGTATCCCATCTGTTCTTCAAGCATAGCGGTATAATACAAAATTGACCGGCGCTCACGGTCATTCTTTGAAAGCGATATGTGGGATTCAAGATAAGCGAGATTTTTTTTCGCATCTTCCATCAGCATGGAATTTGCGCGGAGTGTGAGGGCAGACTTTTCCCCTTCATCGATGGAGCCTGCATACATCCCTGCGACAAGTAAAAGCAGGGAGACTAAAAAACAAAGGAACTTTTTCATTTGTGACCCGCCCACTCCATTGTCGGCATTTTGGTCAGTCTATATGTGCATTATTTTGCCCGTCCTCTGACGAAATGACAGGTACAATCCCTGTTTCTGCTTGAACGGCAGGAACAGAAGCCTCGGTCTTTTTTGCCTTGCGGACTTCCTTTTCGGCGAGTTTTGCGGCTTTTTTCTCAGCCTTCATGCGCTCTTTCTCTGCTTTTATTCGAAGCTTTTCTGCACGTGCAGCCTGTCTTGCCTCTGCCTCAATCTCTGCTTCGGTCTTTATATGCTCTCGTTTTCCGAATGTGAACGGAAGAGTGATGATAACACCGGAAAGAAGAGACACCAGAATTGTCACCGCTACCGGCACATTTTCAAATGTATGGAACAGCCATACATCGCATCTGTGGTCAAGATTGTATCCTGTAAAGAAAGCCGCCACAACGGCGACACAAAGCGTTCCAATAAGTTTTACCGGCATGTCATCCTCACAAAATAATTTATTTTATTATATATGATGAGTGTATAAAAGTCTAGGCAGGAAGTATTTCGGATGGCTGACACCTCCGTCAGGAACACAAATCACGGATACCTGAAAGAAAGGCGCTGTATAGGGGATGGACCGAGCTTATGACAGGCTTGTATGTGTGCTTTCGTCGGATAGCCTTTGTGCTTGGCATAGCCGTACCCGGGATAAAGAGACTCATACTCCTTCATGATGGCATCACGCCCTACTTTCGCCAGGATGCTTGCAGCCATAACTTCCGGATACTTAGCATCGGCCTTTGGTTCTGCACGTACCGCACACGGCACATCAGGACAATAAGTTCCGTCTGCAATGGCCTGTATCAGTCCTGTCTCAGGAACGGGCTGGTTCCGCTCCTCACACCAGCGAGGAAGTTTCGTCAACATGTCGTTGAATGCCAGATACATAGCTTTCAGACTCGCTTGAAGAATGTTGATTCTGTCTATTTCATCGTGTTCAACGCGTGCAAAGCCCCAGCAACCCAATTCTTTTATGATTTTTTCAGCGCCCTCCCGTTTTTTTTCAGAAAGTTTTTTGCTGTCATTCAAAATTTCAAAAGGAAAATCCTCAGGCAAAATGACACAGCCAGCCGTAACAGGTCCCGCCAAAGGTCCCCTGCCCGCTTCATCCATCCCTGCACTAAACATTTGTACACTCATTGTTTAAAACCTCTGTATCTGTTTGCTAGATTTAAAACAAGTTCAGTTGTTTCATCAGTCCAGACAGCCTCGTTCCGGCGGTTGCAGTCAAAATAGGAGGCGGTAAAAGTGTTCGATTTCAGAGAAAGAGTCCCTCCAGCACATTCTACGGCGTGTCCGGTCGAACAAGTAACACCTTCAACAGTCTCCGCCAACGACACAGTAGACTCCTCGGTACAAAAGCAAACCGCAGAGTGAGCTGATACGGCAAACTGCGACGATGTTGTCTGAACCTCAGAATCCGTCGCAGCCACCAGACAGCCATACGAAGCGGCGAGCAGGGTAACAGAGGAGCGGACTATCCGAACATCAGAATGGTAAGCATCAATGACAATGAAATTCATCTCCGCCTCTGTGCAGACCGAGCAGTCCCAGAGTTTCAAACTGCCTGAATCCACTATTACGAAGCGTGTTTCTTCCGGTCTGATATCCTTTTTTTCTATGGTGCATTTTTCAAGCGACAAGCTTGCACCGTCTACAGTGATTCCTGCGTTCTGATTGAAATAGAGGATGTGTCCATCTCCTTGCAACACCGTGTCACTCGTGACAGAAAGCGTTCTTGAAACTTGTATATCTCCCAAAAGGTGAACCGTCATGCCTGAATTGCGGTTGGTAAAGGCAACAGCTTCTTCAAGCGTTCTGAATGGACAGGCAAAGCTTCCGTCCCGCTGAAGACTGCTATCAAGCGGAGACGGATTGACATAACAGTTATTGCCATCAACTAGGACAGAAATCTCAACGGTACCGCTTTTATTTCCGGAACGGTCAGCAGAATAAGCCTGCACACGGTATGCTGTCGGTCTACCGGAGACAGCAGACAGTTCAAGCTCCTTATCTGGCAACGGAGAAAAATCCCCCATGGAAGTTAAAGACAGAAGAGCATCAAGGTTTTTATGGTTCAAATCAGAAAGCACAACAGGAGTACTCAGCGAGATAAAAGCGGTCTCAGCATTCCCGTTTCCGACTGAGATAATTGTCTTTGACTGTATTTTTCGAGATGAAACAACAGGGGTGTCAGGAGGCAGCCTATCGACGAAAAGGGGAATGTCCATTGCCCCTTGGTAAACACCGGAAGCGTAAATCCCCATCCTTACAGTTTCAGCAAACTCTTCTCCATAAAAGACATCCGCCGTCACAGTTTCATAAAAACCAGACAGGGCATTCAACGTTGAAAAGGAGTTTTTCACACGCCCAAACGTATATTTTTCAGAACTGTTGGTGAATGAGAGTGTCAAAGCACCATTTCTTTCAGTTGTTGCGATAACATCAGGTTTGACAGGCAGCGTAAATGAAGAAATCTCGACATCATCGGCATCCTTTTTTTTCCATCGGACAACGTGGGGCACAAAGCGTGTAATATATACGGTAGTAAGTTCATCAGTCCAATCCCCGCCGTCCAAACTGTACAAATAGGAAGCGGAATCAAAGGAAAGCGCTGTCCAGTCCGTTATGGAAAAAGGGACGTGCTTCTCATGTGTATATCGAAGAGCACTGCCGGAAGTAAGAACTACAAAACGGTACCGGTCAATTCCCTGTTCACTTTTCCGTTCCAACTCAAAGGGAATATACCGTTCAAGATTGCTCTTGGAATCCAGTTGCAGACGTCCTCCTGTAAACCAGTGCGCCTGTGTCTCTTTTTTGCAGATAATATGATATTTAAAACTCTGCGGTATGGGCATAACGGTACCGCTGGTATAGGTCCGGATAGAAGAAGTTGATAAGAGCCTTACGAGATTTTTTTCTTCCGCACTGTAATCCTTCATCGAAGGCTGCGCCACCGTATATGAAACTTCAAAATCAGTGCGTACGCCGTCTGGGGAAATGCACGTTATTCTAAGGGTAACATCCCCCCGCTGCGGAATAATCGCGGGACCATCATACGCAAAACCGAACAGCATAGGGTCGCTGCCGGAAACAGAATAATAGATTTCACTGCCGTCATCAACATGGATAACAAGAGGCTGAACATTGCCCCACACTCCTTCCACCGGGCTGAGGATATCATCTCTTGTTATGGCGGTCAGAGGTGCCCCGCACAAAAACGTGAGGAGCACCATAAGGAATGTCCGCCAGCAAAACCTGCGGCGCACAAATTCTCCTATTTATTATTGCCGTTAAAAACAGGCTCCAGAATATTGCGCAGTTCAGGATATGGTTTATAGTAGTGTTCTTCCAGTTCGTTCTTTGTAAGTCCTACAAGTTCATGGCTGCAATAATTAATCCAGTTGTTTTCTTCAGGCGAGTTTATGACAAATTTTCGTGACCAGTAATCCGGTTGAATCGGAAGAGTCTCCTTGTACGTGTATATCTTGTAATCGTGCACAACAACTTTTATGTGCTCCCGGGGAACCCCCTTTTCCATAAGGATGCTGACAAGATAATTAAGGGTGCGTCCGGAATCATAGATGTCATCGACGAGCATGATTTTGTCGCCGGGACGCAGATAATCAGGAGAATACGTCCATCCATCTATTCTGACTGCCTCATGCTGATGGATATCGCTGTAACTTCTGGCGACAACCGCTGCATAGAGAATAGGCTTGTGGTCGTGCATAGCGACTTTGTAGTACTCGCTGATGACATTGGACATATAAGCACCGCCCCGCAAAGAGGCATAAATAATATCCGGCACAAAACCGTCTTCATTGTAAATTTTGCGCGCAAGTTTAAGCGCATCATTTCTCACAACTTCGTATTGCAAAAACTCTTTCATGGCTTTATCTATTCTCCTCCAGTAGAAGCGGCTGCTTGTCGGATTCCACCGGCATGCGAACCTTTTTAAACCGTACAGATATCTTCTCCCCATCGCTGTCCACAATGACTGTGGAACTGTTGCCCCGTTTGCCGCTCAAAAGAAGTGTGGCAAGTTCTTCTTCCACATTCCTCTGAATCATGCGTCTCATAGGGCGAGCCCCCATTGAAGGGTCATATCCATGTTCCACCATAAACTCACGGGCCTTCGGACGGACTGAAAGGGAAATTCCCTGTTCCGCCAGCCGGGCGCCCAGTTCCCCGAGTTGTATATCAAGAATCTTTTCAACTTGCTCACGCTCAAGGGCATTAAACACAATAATGTCGTCAATACGGTTCAAAAGTTCCGGCGACATAATGCGTTTGATTTCTTCCATGGCACTCGCTTTAATTTCCTCGTAGGGAAGAACTCCGTCCTTGCCGGAAGAAAATCCCAAACGGCTGTCGCTCATTATCTGTCTGGCACCGGCATTGCTTGTCATAATGATGACGGTGTTGCGGAAACTGACTGTATGTCCGAGATTGTCTCTGAGCTCCCCTTCTTCGAGCATCTGCAGAAGCAAGTTGAATATATCAGGGTGTGCCTTTTCTATCTCGTCGAGGAGAACCACTGAATACGGATGCTGCCTCACCTGCTCAGTGAGGGAACCGCCTTCTTCATAACCGATGTATCCAGGAGGCGCACCGACAAGGCGGGAAGCGTTGTATTTTTCCATGTAATCGCTCATGTCCACACGGATGAGCGCTTCGTCAGTGCCGAAGAGGAATTTCGCAAGCGTTTTGGCGAGCTGAGTCTTTCCGACACCCGTCGGTCCGAGAAAGACAAACGAACCTAACGGACGCTTTAACGAGGAAACCCCTGCGCGGCTGCGCCTCACCGCTCCGCTTATGAGTTTGATAGCTTCATCCTGACCGATTACATCTTTGTGCAGGATAGACTCCATCTCCAACAGTTTTCTGCTTTCTTCAGTGTCCAGCTGTTCCAACGGAATTCCCGTCATCGTGCTTATAATCTTGCAGATATCCTCAAGCGTCACATGCCGGCGGCTTGAAACCTGTTTGTTCTTCCATGCAAGATTAAACTCGTCGAGTTTTCTGCGCAACTCTACCACTTTGTCTCTCACCATGGCGGCGCGTTCATATTCTTGATTTTGAACAAGGCGGCGTTTTTCTTCCGACATCTCATCGATAGTCTTCTGTAGACTGTCAAGTTCCGGAGGGCGTTTGTCTCCGCCAATTTTCTTGGAAGCCCCTGCCTCATCCATGATATCCAGAGCCTTGTCAGGCAGGAAGCGTTCATTCACATAGCGCATTGAATACTTGACAATGAGCGGTATTGTTCCTTCGTCAAAAACAACCCGGTGGAAGTCCTCATACTTGTCTTTGACACCTTCAAGAATCTCAATGGCTTCCGCTTCGGTAGGTTCTTCCACAGAAACTTTTTGAAACCGTCGTTCAAGCGCACTGTCTTTCTCGATGTATTTCCGGTATTCCTTTGTCGTGGTCGCTCCGATTACCTGCATTTCTCCACGGCTGAGCGCAGGTTTGAGCATATTGCTGGCATCCATTTGGCCTTCAGGACCGCCAGCACCTATCAGAGTATGCAATTCGTCGATAAACAGAATGATGTTGCGGTTTTCGCGGACTTCCTTCATGACACGCTTCATGCGCTCTTCAAATTCACCGCGGTACTTTGTCCCTGCAATCATAGCCGCTAAATCCAGGCACAGAATACGTTTCTTCAGCAAGTCCCTCGGAACGTCCCCGCGGACAATGCTTTGTGCAAGGCCCTCGACAATTGCAGTTTTTCCGACGCCAGGTTCGCCGACGAGAACAGGATTATTCTTTGTGCGACGGCTTAAAATCTGGATGACACGCATTATTTCTTTTGATCGTCCGACAACAGGATCCGCATCTTCCTGCTTGGCTTCGTCGGTAAGGTCCCGGCTGAACTGCGCAAGCAGAGAATTCTTGTTTACCGCCTTCCGCTGTTCCCGTCCGTCGGCCATCAGCGGTATGCCAGATTCTCCCCCCTGCCCTTCATCAGAGTCATCTGTATGGATTTTCGCGGAGGAAGGAACCTTGCGCTCAATGTCAATCACCGCCTGTCTGGCCTGTTCCATGGAAATCTCTGCACGCATGAAATACTGCTGGCATAGGGATTTACTCTCATGAATAATGGCAAGCAGAAGATGTTCTGTACCAATGTAATCACAATGCAGCGAACCAGCCTCCATTCCAGCCATGTTTATGATGTTGTTAAGGCGATCAGAATTCGGTAGATTGTAAAACTCCAGACTCGGCATGCGGGACGGCATGCTCTGCTCTATGGTTAACTGGAGCGTCAATACGTTTATCCGAAGAGCTTTCAGCACCAGATAGCCGAGTCCGTCCGCAGACTTGAGCATTGCCAGAAGAACGTGCTCCGGCTCCAGTTCCTGGCTGCCGAGCATATACGCTTCATCGGGGGCAAGTGCTATGATAAGTCGCTGTGCGCGCGGGGAAAGTCCCTTATTATCATTTGTCATATTAATCATTTGAGCCTCCTATGCCGTCAAATGCCTCCTGCAAAATGAGGGCACGAAGCCGCTCAATCTTCTTCTTTTCATCTGACAGAATATCATCTTCAAAACTGAAATCACCGTTTTTCAAAACATACTCTAAATGACCTTCCTGAATTCTGTACAGAAGGGCATGCAGCGTGGTGTCATCAATACCTTCAATCAGCTTCATATCCACACCGAGTTTGACGCCGCTTATTATATCAATCGCTTCCTGCAGAGTGATATACAGACTGCTTTTTGCAAGTGCAAGCGAACGGTACAGATTATTTCTCATATCAGTCGGATGATTCTGCATACATTCTTCCCTGGCATTGCGCTCCATATCAGCAAGTTGTTTAGCGGCAGATACAACAGTCGCCATCTGGTCGAATTCTGAACCGGTACCGCAATTCGATGACGACAATTCATAGTAAGCACCCAGCGATGAACCTTTGCTACCAGAACCGTACAGGGCGGTGAACAGCAAGCCGCGTGCAGCAAGCGTATCATATACAGATTTTATCTTCCTTTGGAAAGAAAGTGACGGCAGGTGCACACGCACAGCAAGCTTCATTCCGCTTCCCGAATCCATGATTTCAGATGTAAGATAGCCGAAATCATGGCTGGCAGCGAACTGCACCCGCTGCTGCAGTTCAGAATCGACTCCGCGGCTCATTTCAAGCGCACCGTCAAAATCCAACCCCGGCACAAACGATGATATGCGGACATGATCAATGATATTTACAGTGCAGGCTATTTTTCCATCAGAACGAAGGATAATGCCTTCCTGTTTTCCTGAGGAGGAAGTCAACATACGGGTGCTCAAAATGCCCCGCTCCTTCAGTATCCTGCACCCTAAATTGTCCAGTTCGGACACAGAAATTGCCTGAAAGTCTTCACTTGAGTCTATGTGATTGAAAGCATCAAAAACGATGGATTGCACACGCTGACCGTCATTGCCGCGAAGTCTGGCAGGAAACGGAAAATTTGCCAGATTCCGCGCCAACCGTGTTCTGCTGGACAGAACGACATCATTTTCCGCACCGCCGTAGGTGTACCAAGCATCACCGGCAGAAATGACACTCATGAAGCATCTCCTGAATTTGCCGGGGCTCCCGTCTCATCATCCGTCACTTCTCCGTCAGAAACAGCTTTATTTTCCAAAGCGTTCAGACAGTCCCTGTACAGAGCAGCCTTTTCGTATTCTTCGTTTCTAACAGCCATAGTGAGTTTATCTTCGAGCACAAGTCTGTTGTTCAGCACACTGCGGACATTTGAAAGACGGACAGGGAGGGAACCTGTATAGATGCCCTTAACACCTTTATGCACAAGATACTTGCGTATATCGTCTTTGAAGATTGCATAACATTCGGGGCATCCAGCCTGTCCCGACTTTCTGATGGAACCGATGCTGGTTCCGCAAACAGGACACAGACGGTTGTTCTCCCGCTGAATCTGCCGAGTAATAGTAGAAAGTTCCTTGAAAAGATCTCCGAGCGAAGACTCAATGCTTCTGGGATCAGGGCTTATACCGCGTTCCAACGCACATTCCGAACAAATATTTATCTTTCGCCGCTGTCCGGCACCTGTCATCTGTTCAAGGAATATGACCGCCTCTCTCTCATGACAAAAATCACAAAGCATGGTCTACCTCACATACTATATAATGTATCATATTTCAAGCCTTACGCAAAGTGTCCAACGGCTTTTCTCTTGCAACCCGGAACGCAGGAAGGACAGAAACAAACAGAGAAAGCAACACTGTGCCGGCAGCAATCAGGAGAACCCCGTCAAAAGGAATGACAACGGGAATATCCTGCAAGTAGTAAGCGGGATCAAGCAGATGTATTGCCACATAGTCGCCTGCGACACTGCCATGGATGATATTGGTAAGCTTGTAAACTATCGCTGCAAAAAAATTGACGGTATGCTCCATAAAGGAAAGTATGGCATTGATATTCACCGCTGCAAGGAGGCCGACAGGCAGTCCTATGACAAGCCCTCCAGCTCCGCACGCTGCACCTGTTATGAGAAAGGAAAGTGCAATGCCATTTCTAGTCCCTCCGACGCTTTTCAGAATAGCGATTTCCCGCCGCCGTTCCATGCCGACCATAACAAGCGCAGAACTGATGTTTACACTGGCAACGAGAAGGATCAGGAGCATAACAAGAAGGAGCAGTACTTTCGTTGAAGAAAAATTTTCATACTGTGCGGAGTTGAGTTCACGCCATGTCCACACATCTGCGTAGGGAAACAATACACGCGCATCGTGTTTGACTTTGTTCGGTACTGTAGAAAAAGTATCTGTCGTCGTCAGATTGACACTGACACGCGCTACCGTATTCGGCAAAAATTCAAAGCCTGTCTTTAGCGGTACAAAGACCCACAGCGAATCAAGTTCCTGATAGCCGCATGAAACAACGCCTGTTACAGTGAATACCGCTGTTTTGGGGATGAGTTTACCCACCGAATTTTTGCTTGCTGTAATCAGCGTAATGCGGTCCCCGGCTTTTACTCCCAAATCTCCAGCTATTTTTTCGCCCAATACAGCATTGCGCTCACCGCTCAAATCACAACTGCCGTCGAGTACCTTAAAAAGAGAAGAAAAAGATTG
>CADBRT010000012.1 GCA_902797055.1 uncultured Spirochaetaceae bacterium | reverse complement strand
TGGAAAATATATCTGCCTCAACAGCCCGTACGGTCGCTCCCGATCGCATACCTTTTGAATCGCCTCCAAGGGAAGACGCAAGGGCAGTTCCTTGAACTTCAGGATACACACCGGTGACATTCTCAACAGAAGCAAGCTGATAGGCGTAATCAAGCAAATCATCAAAGACAAACGTATTGTTACTGCCCCGATAAAATACGACGGAAACATCCTGTGTTGAAAGCCCCACTATTCTGCCGGTAATGCCGCCTATCATTCCGTCGCTCAGAGAGAGCACCGCAATCAACGGAATAATGCTGATACCGATACAGATAATTGCACCGAGCAGACTCCTCCTGCCGTTGCTTCTGTCCTTTGAAAACAAAAGCCTTGCAGCATACAAAAGGCTGGAACGGAACGTCATGCTTCCTCCGAAAGGGCACCGTCTCTGATGAACAAACGCCTGTCACCTTTCATCGCAAGATTCATATCATGAGTTACAAGTATCAGCGTCTTATTGTATCTATCTGCCATAGAAAACAGCACGTCACCTATCATTGAAGCGTTCTGTGGGTCAAGGTTGCCAGTCGGCTCGTCCGCAAGAATCAGCTCAGGGTCATTGATAAGGCTTCTTGCAACAGCAACGCGCTGCCGTTCCCCACCGGAAAGCTGAGCCGGATAGTGGTTCATCCGCTCTGTAAGGCCGACATCAGAAAGCAGGCTTTTTGCTTTTTCCATGGCGGTCTTTCGTTTTTCACCCGCCATGTACAGAGGAAGAAACACATTCTCCAATGCAGTGAAATCCTTCAGCAGGTAGTGGAACTGAAACACGAGACCCAAAAAATGGAGCCGGTATGCGGTAAGCGAGCTTTCCCCCAAGGAACTAATTTCATTCCCGTTGACAATAACTTTGCCCGAAGTCACACTGTCCAATCCGCCGATTATATTCAGCAACGTGGACTTTCCGCTTCCGCTTTTTCCGACTATGACGCATTTTTCACCGCGGGACACGGTCATGTTAAGATTCTTTAAAATGGTCAGTGTCTCGCCCTGTGTCTTGAATGTCTTTTCAAGACCTTCTATCTGTACAACAGCCACAGTCACCTCCAAAATTAAACAGTATACTCACTCGTCATGCAAAATGTCCACAGGCTTGAGCACTATAATCTGGCGGGACGCAATGAGCGATGACAGAAAAGCGGACAGCACTCCGAACAGAAAAATTGCAGCAATCTCCCCGCTTTGCATTCTGGCAGGAATAGCAGCATAGACAGAGAACATGCTGTTTTCTGCAACAAACGGGAGATTCGCAGGATTAAAGAGCCTCGCAGCCGTCAGCTCTCCCCAATACTGCAATTTTGCAAGGAAGCGGAATACGGAATCCATGTGAAGGGAAATAAGCACGCCGAGCACAAGCCCGGTGCAGGAACCTGCAAGCCCTGTTACAAGCCCCTTTATAGAGAACACAGACAGCATGTCCTTTTTGCTTGCACCGATGGAAATCAGAACCGCTATGTCCTGCCGACGCTCATATATCATACGGCGCATAGCGTTGTAGATGTTCACAGCCACGACGAGGAAAATAAGGATAACCAGGAACATAAGCACATTCTTTTCGACACGAAGGGCGCCGAAAAAGGTCCTGTTGTATTCCCTCCAGCTGACAACATCAGTTTCAGGAAACTGCTTTACTATCCGAGCCTTCACGACGGCATCAGCATTGGAGTCTGCAAGTTTGACGGCAACGACGGGCTTCAGGGCATCGCCAAAGTATTTCTTTTCAGCATCAAGACTGATAAAACTGTAGGCGGCATTTATGTCTGGATAATCAGCATAAAAAATACCCGTCACAATGAAATTTCTGTCCGCAGAAAAAAGCGCACTAGAAGATGAACCGCTTGCAGCCATGATATTCACAATACTGCCGGCATGAGCCTTGAGCGCAATCGCCAAATCATACCCCAGCACAATGGAATCAACCATACTCAAGTCGAATGTACCCTGTATCATGTGAATTTCTTTTTTCAGTCCTGTATCATAGTCCAGTACATCGGACGGTACTGCACGCACTAACGAAGCGGACTCGTTTCCCCTCGCATTTTCAACCAGAAGCCCCTGCGTTTCATACATCGGGTAAACGGTTTTCACCAGTTCATTATCCCGGCACCAGGAAGAAAACGAGTCGACGTTCTCCACGTTTCTGCATTGCAGATGATAAGAACTTATTTCCATTATGGCATCGATGAACTCCATCTGAAAACCGTTCATGACACTCATAATAGCGATCAGCGCCATAACTCCAAACGCAATACCGAACGTGGCAAGTCGGGACGTGACAGCGCTCCGCCCTCTCATATCAACAGAGTTGAATCTGTGGGAAATATAATATATCCATCTGAGCGGAAACTTTTTTTTATTCATTCAAACGTCCTCGTCCGTTGAACTTTTCCGTTGTTGTACACGACCTCTTTCAGTTTGCGCCCGTTTTCATAGAATGCTTCTATATAAAAGTTTTTTTGGAAATACGTCGTCACCTTATAAACTTCTTCGTCAGAGTACTCTGTCTGTATGCGGAGAACCCCGTCTTCATAGTATTTGGTATCAGGATGTCTGGAATTTTCTGAATAGCTGTAAACAGTACGCGTTTCAATTCCACCTTTTTCATACGAAGTTTCGCGCAAGGAAGATACCCGTCCTGAAGAATCATATTGATACCGCTCGCGGATAGTCATAACCCACCCTTTCTTTGTGATGTTGTAATGTCTGAGATCAGAAATACGACCGTTTATCGTATAATATGTTCTAGAAGCTTTATCCTGGGAAAGAAATTCTTTTGCAACGGAAGATACGATTGAAGGATTGTCTTTAAATTCATAAAAATACGTTTCCTTTGAAAGCATTTTTACAGCAGAGGAAACTGCTGCGTTCCTCCACACAGATTTTTCCTTTATGCGTTTGTGCTCGTCCCAAACAATCTGCGTGAACTGTTTGTCATTCACACTGACATTATTCATCACTCCGGCGGATATATCCGAAACAAGGGACGTCTTTTCAATGCCGTACGACAGCAGACGGAGCGTTCCGTCATCTTTCGTATAGTGTATTTCCTGAGCATCGAGCCCGAGCGATTGCATCAGACTGCCGACTTTCTGTATTTCAGAATCGACATCGCTGAGCGCAAGGCGAGGATTATCCAGAACATACGAAACTTCCTTCGTTATCCGTTCACGTGCAGAAGGAACTTTACCGCAGGCAAGGGCGATGGCGGACTGGCTGTCCGTCCACACAGGAAAGAGAACGTAAAACGAAAGAACTGCAGCTTCAAGGGTCATCAGTTGCTCAAGAAGTCCCGTACATAGCTGGCAGGATTGAATGCCTCAATATCAGGATATTTTTCACCGGTGCAGACAAAGGCTACAGGAATGCCAAGCTCCTTCCCTATCGTGATTATCTCCCCACCTTTCGCCGTAGAGTCATATTTTGTCAGGACTATTGCGTCCAAACCGATTGCTTCGTTAAAGACTTCAGCCTGACGCACTGCGTTCTGCCCAGTAGTCGCATCAATGACGAGAATCTTTTTATAACAGCCTTCATCGGCTTTTGTACGCGCCACACGGTCTATTTTTTTCAGTTCGTTCACAAGGTTTTCCTTGTTGTGCAAACGCCCCGCCGTATCAGCAAGGACAAGACCACCGCCATTTGCACGGCACGCTTCCCCGGCGTCAAAGACGACAGCGGAAGGGTCACTGCCCATCTGGTGTTTGACGACACGTATTCCGAGCCGTTCACCGTGTTTTGCAAGCTGGTCGACAGCTGCCGCCCGGAATGTATCGGACGCCGACATGATGACGTTGAAACCATATTTTGAATAAAGCCGGGCCATCTTGGCGACAGAAGTCGTCTTGCCAACGCCGTTCACACCGAGTACCATATATATGTTGACCTTCCCCGCTTCCGGAATAAGGTCTGTTTTCTTGACATACGGCTCGAACATGGAAAAAAGCTCCTCTGTTATAGCCTCACTGCCGGTAATCCGTTTCTCTCTGCACCGGGTTTGAAGGGTGTCGACAATTTCAACCGCTGTCTTTGCGCCGACATCTCCTTCTATGAGAATATCGGTGAGGTCGTCAAAGAAAGCGTCATCTTCTTTGCTGTGGATGCCGAAAAGCGCCTTCAGCCTCTGTGCAAATGTTTTTTTTGCCATCAATTATCTCCTTGCATTCCGTTGCCTGTCATATCTGTCCAATCAATAGTTTTCGCTTCCTGAGGCAGAACCGTAGAAGCGGAACGCAGATACCGAACAAGCTCAAATATAAAAAAACCGCCGGAAAGGACAGCAAGCCCTGTAGCGACATTTGAAATAGTTGCCCAGTTATTCACCGTCTCAGAACTTTCTGCTCCTCGGTCATATCCTTTTTTTAAGGTTATATACTGCCCGTATGACAAAAATGCCACCGGCAGGGTCAGAATGAAAGCACTGTAGCCTTTGTACGACCACTGTCGACGGTTGTCAATATCAGCAGCCGAAGCATGAGGACGGTACTTTACAGAAGCAAACTCTCCGTCCTGCACTTCATCAGAAACGTAATAATAGAAATTTTCAGCGGAATTCTGTTCAGGAACGAATACGCCCAAAACAGGTTGTCCATTAATCTTTACCGGCATATTCAGCTTTGAATCATCAAGCCGTGCCACGATAGTGCCATTCGTATATGCCTCCCCGACCTCTAAACCGTCAAGGGTCAGATGGAACGTTCCGTCTTCCATTTTTTCAAGGGGAACTTCAACAACGTACTTACCCATCTCTGTAAACTTGTAGGAGACAGACTTCGTAAAATAGCCCTCACATGAAACTTCAATCTTATGCTCACCGTAGGTCACCTCCGTCTCTGTCCTACCGGCCGGCAACAAAACCTTATCGATGAAAATTTGAGCGGAAGAAACAGCTTCTTGCGGAGTGATATCAAAACATACTTTCATGGAAAAAGCATTTGCGATTTTAGGCATGAGAGACAGCACCAGATTTTCGGAGAGTTCCTTCAGTTCATTCATCTCCCCTATCTCAGTAACGGAACCAGCAGACTCCCCGCCGGGATACAGCGTCAAATCAGCGGTCACCGATATAAAATCACCGTATTTTTGAATTTCCCCTGTGATAAGGGCATTTAATCCTGATTTTACAAATGAAACAGACTTTGCTTCGGCATTCGGAAAATCAGCTTCCCCCTCATACAGGGATGTCGAATCCCCATTATACAGCATGATCCGTTCAACGGAAGGAGAATCGTCCTGAGGGACTTGCCGTATGCTTGCTTTTACCCGCTTGAAAAAGGAAACCTCTTCCTCTTCCTTGAAAATACCGGATTTTCTGGCCTCCGTCACTTCAAGGTTTTTCCGTATCCGAGCACTTATTTCAGAAATTTTCGCTTCCTGCTCAGCCAGTTTTTTTTTCAGTTTTTTTTCATTCGTTTCGGTCAGAAAAAGACTGTCCCTGACCTTAATTTCACGGGAAAGCTGTAAAAAATAGGAAAGTCTGTCAGTCTGAAGCTCATACAGCGCACGATTCCGTTTCTCAGACTCCGAAAGCAAATGCCCGGTATCGTTTCCAATAAGCTCCAGCATGGCGGCAGGCAAATCCCTTGCAGCCTTTTGGAGCGGAACGCCTGCGTTCTGTCCGCAGTTAAATTTCATTGCACCGATGACCCAGTCACCGTCCGCCGAATAAAGCTGGAATACAGCAAATACTGCGAACAGAGTGAAAAACACCAGTACTTTTTTTACAGACAGAACACACCAGCTCATTACATATCATCCCCGCTGTCACCGGAAGAATCAGTAGGAAGCCCCTTCCACTTCGCGGAAAGATATTCATCAAGAAATCCGTCTATGTCGCCGTCCATAACAGCATCAATGTTGCCGACAGAATATTTGGTCCGATGGTCTTTCACCATCGTATACGGTTGGAAAACATAACTGCGTATCTGACTTCCGAAAGAGATATCCTTCTTTTCACCGGCAAACTTCGCATTCTCCTTTTCCTGCTGATCCTTATAATATTCGTACAGACGGGAACGCAGAATACTCATTGCGGTCGCGCGGTTCATCAACTGGCTCCGTTCGCTTTCGCATTGGACGACAATACCTGTCGGAAGATGCGTGAAGCGTACAGCAGACTCTGTTTTATTGACGTGCTGCCCACCCTTTCCGCCTGCGCGGAATGTATCGACACGCAGATCTTTTGGGTCAATCTTGACTTCTATGCTGTCGTCAAGCACAGGAAATACATATACGGAAGAAAAAGATGTGTGACGGCGGGCATTCGCATCGAATGGACTAATTCTGATGAGACGGTGTACACCGGCCTCACCTTTCGTATAGCCATAAACATAATCACCGGAAATCTTCATATTGATTGACTTCAATCCGCCTTCAGCTTCTTCCTGAGAAAGAATCTCGGTCTTATACCCATGACGTTCTGCCCACCGCTGATACATTCGGCTGAGCATAAAGGTCCAGTCACAGGCCTCCGTGCCGCCAGCACCGGCATGAACGGAAAGGAAACAGTCGTTCTTGTCGACTTCATCAGAGAGAAGATTTAAAATGCTCTGGTGTTCGTATTCGGCATTGACTTTCGTATAGACATCACGGAGTTCTTTTTCTACGCTCTGGTCATTTTCCTCAATGCCCAAATCGTACAGCGTCTCCATGTCTTCAATCTGCTTTTTCAGCTCAACCCAAGGCTCAAGCCTGCCCTTCAGCAACTTGATATCATTCATCACCTTAGTAGCTTTATCGTTATCCTCCCAGAATCCGGGAGCCTGCGTCAATGCTTCTTTTTCAGCTATCTTTCGTTTTATTTCGTCCGGGTCAAAGACGCCCCCAAACATCCATGATATTCTCTTTCAACTCTGAAATAGGTTCTCGTAAATCTTCAAGCATAACAAAATCCTTTATTGCAAAAATTATTTCTTAGGAGCGGGAAGAGGATTCCCCGTAAACTGGCACTTGCGCCATTTTTTCTCCTTCAACTCCGTTATCACAAACATATTGTTCACGGGGAACTGATAAAAACGGATATTATCATAATAATCCGTTATGCGGTCAATCTCCTTTTTTAGTCTGGCAAGGTCATCGGTACTAATTTTCATGTTTTCCCAACAAGACCTTTGGACTTTCGTAAACCCCATCTGCGTCAACAGATTCATGAGAGCCTTAGCGCTGTCAATGCTTCCCGGGTCTAAAACGACTGATACAAACATACCTACTAGCATAATTAAAAGTCACAGTCTTGTCAAACCGTTGATTTTGTTTCATTATAGGGATATGAACAAAAAATGTAAAAATGGCTTAATTACATTGCTTCTTTTGGCAGCAACCTTCCGACTCTGCGCGCAGGACGTGCCGGAGATGACAGTATCAAATCTACAGGCCATGGCTTCTGGCTCTACCATATCGCTTTCCTGGAGTCTGCCGGACGCAGCGGCAAGAGCAAACATCACATCCCTCTCTGTATTCCGGGCAACAAAACCCATTTACAGTTCGACATCCATATCGACAAAAGAACCGATTGCTGTACTTGAAGCCGGACAGATCGCATATACAGACCATGTCTATGATACGAAGGATTACTATTACGCTGTTCTTGCGACAATAGACACATCAAAAAGCGGTAACGGTTCTCTGTATTATGACGAAGAACTTGATAAAACGACACGTACAACGGGAACCCTGTACACCGTCATCCTTCCCGGGGTCAATTCGACGATAACGAGCGTACGGGCAGCAAGCACTTCTCAAAGGAAAGAAGTAAAGCAGAAAACTGAAAGCCAGCCTTTGCCTTATGAAAAAGAGATTGAGGAACTTAAAATAACAGACACATCAGAAAGAAAAGGTACCATATCGCTTAAAGCGGAGAAAAAAGCCAAAAATCTGGTTTCAGGAATCCCTCAGCAGACGGTAACGATGCTCGCACCCCATCTCTTTACAGAAGATTCTGTCATACCATCAGGCGGTGATGATTATCTGTTATACGCTATTCTAAGCAACACGTTTATAAAGAACGATTATGAAAACGCCATAAAAAAACTGACCGCATTCCTTTCACAGACAAGGAATGAAAGCGTTACGAACCGTTCGCTATTTTATCTTGGGGAATCCTACTACTTCTCGGGAGAGTACACAAAAGCATTGAATAAATTTCTGAAAGTCAGCGATGCCTATCCAGCCCTTTCAAGGAAATGGATAGACAGCTGCCTTGATTGCATGTAATTACAGAATTGACTGAATCAGACTGATAAGCGGGGTTTCGCGGGCCTGAAGCTTAAAGCTTTCCTTCAAAGATTCGCGCTCAGCAGCTTCCGCTGCAACAGTTGCAGGCCGACCGTTTGAATCCGCAGCAGGACGGGTATCCGTTACCAGATTTCCCTCTATGTTCTGCCCGTCTTCACCCCCCTTTGTATCGGGCATCTTTACGAGAACAATTTCATCCCCGATATTGAGGGTGTCATAGAACCCCTTCTTTTTATAGATTCCCTGTGATATTTCTTCATTTACGTCTGTTACGGTGAAGGTACCAAGGATGTCGGAACTGTTGTAAACAACCCCCGTTCCTGTATCCACCGTCTTTATCCGTCCTTTTTTTACGACATCGAAGACAGCATCCTTTACAATGCCGTCGCTCTTTCCCAAATCAACGAGCAGCGTGTTTGTCGCATC
>CADBRT010000011.1 GCA_902797055.1 uncultured Spirochaetaceae bacterium | reverse complement strand
CGTCGGAAGCGTTTCCAGAAAGGCACGGACAAATTGTCCATGCAGGAGATTTATGAATACTCTTACTGTTGCCGGCTCATTCTGCACGGCAAAAATTTTTACAGCTTGTGACGGGGCAAGCGGTATTGAAGGATATGCGATTCACCAGATAAAGAACCTCTGCGACAATGAAGCGTCAAAGGGTTCAACAATCAGAATTATGCCGGACGTTCATCCGGGAAAACTCTGCACAATAGGACTTACAATGACGGTTACAAAACGCATTCTACCTGAAATCGTAGGTATTGATATAGGGTGCGGAATGACTGTCGCGCGCATAAAGAAAATACGGCCCGAATTTCAAAGACTCGACACCGTTATCAGGGAGAACGTTCCTTCAGGCGGAGAACACCGCAAAGAAATACACCCGCTTGCATACGAATTTGATGCTGCCGCTCTCCGCTGTAAAAGCCACCTCAGGAAAACAGAAGACGGACTTCCGCGCTTCTTGTACGGAGCAGGGACTTTAGGAGGCGGCAACCACTTCATTGAAGTTGACAAAGACGACGAAGGGAATGCATATCTCGTACTTCATTCAGGAAGCAGACATTTAGGCTGTGAAGTTTCCGACAGGTATCTGCTGGAAGGCTACAGACGACTCAAGGCAGCAGGTGAAGACATACCGTATGAGCTCACCTACCTTGAGGGAGAGCTCATGTGGAACTACATTCACGATGTTCAGATTGTAAAAGACTTTGCCACATTGAACAGACACATCATGATTCGTGAAATCTGCCGCGGTATGAAGTGGAAGATTGAAGAGGAATGGACAAACTGCCACAATTACATAAGCGAAACAGAGAACGGAAAACTGATTATCAGGAAAGGTGCCATTTCCGCAGAAAAAGGTGAACGGGTGATTATCCCGTCAAACATGAAAGACGGTGTCATACTCGGAATAGGTAAAGGAAATCAAGACTGGAACTGTTCCGCACCGCACGGTTCTGGAAGAATTCTCAAGCGTACCGATGTAAAAAAGACACATACTGTATCAGAGTTTAAGCGCAGCATGAAAGGCATATACTCAAGCTGTGTTTCAAAAGATACACTCGATGAAGCGCCGTTTGCATACCGCCCGCTTTCGGAAATACAAGAGGCGATACAGGACACCGTTGCTGTGGAAAAAATAATCCGCCCGGTGTACAGCTTTAAAGCAGGAGGGGAAGACTGATGAACATACAGATTACCAGTGGACGTGGACCATTGGAGTGTGCACTTGCAGTCGGGCTCCTTTCAAAATCACTGCAGAAAGAATTCGCAGCCGTTATAAAACAGAGCTGTATGGTCACCCCTTTCAAAGCACAGGATGTGAAAGACAAAAAACTTCTTGCACTGTGTTTTGATTCTGTTATATTGAGCGGACTGGACAGTCTTGCGCAAGTTGCAGGAACAGTGGAATGGATCTGCAACAGTCCGTTCCGCCCGGAACACAGACGCAAGAACTGGTTCGTCGGAGTAGAAGTCTGTAAAGAAAAACAGATGCAAGATATTCAGCTCAGAAAACAGGACATACAGGAACAGAGGTTCCATTGCGGCGGTAACGGAGGTCAGAACGTCAACAAAGTGGAAACTGGAGTCCGCCTCATACATCTGCCGACAAGCATTTGTGTTACAGCAACCGAAGAACGAACTCAACACTTGAACAGGCAGATTGCGCTGCGAAAACTTTCTGCCGCTCTATCAGTTCAGCTGCAGAAAGAAAAACAGCAGGAAAAGGAATCGTTGCGGACGCAGCATGACAGCCTTGAACGAGGAAATCCGGTACGGGTATACAGGGGGATGAACTTTACATTGGCAAAAAGCACAACGTAATCCTCCATACACTTCCCTGTCATTCGTGATATGGTGTATCAAACAGTCCAGACAGGAGCGTTACACGTTCCTGTCTGGATGTTAGCCAACATTCTTAAACTTGACCAGACCATACGTTGCTGATATGCAGAACTATACTGTTTCGGTAGCTCTATACCAAATGGTCGTTTTGGGACACGAAAAGTTACTATGTAGATTGAATAACAATTTTTTCATTTGCATGAAATCAGTTATTTTTTTAATATATGACTAACAATTCCAATCACGTTGCGGGTGTCTGCCGCTAAGCCATGATTCCGGTTCTTGGGGATCTAAGGGAAATCCATTTTATGACATTATTAAAAGGTAGATTGTCTACCACATGGTAAGGGCGTAGAACAAAATGATGAAAAAGCATTCACGTGGTTTTTGCAGGCAAGCCAAAAAGGTGACAGCACAGGAACCTTGTACATGGCTTCCATGCTTTATGAAGGTCGCGGAACTGCACAGGACAAAGAAAAGTCAATCAGCCTGTATGAAAATCTTGTAGAAACAAAAGCACATGACGCAGGCGAAGCCGCAACGCGTCTTTCAAAAATCTACAAAGAAGAGGGTGACGATACAAAGGCTCGTGAATATGAAAAGCTTGCACAATCTTTCGGATATAAGGTGACAAAATGAAAAGAATTTTAATTTCTATGATTATGGCAGTGTGTGCTGCAGGATTTGCAATGGCAAAGACCGTATCGAGTGAAAAAGGAATCGCTGAGATTACAAGCGTTTCAAGAAATTTCGGTGACGGAGAAAAAGTTTCATCCATAATAATCAAATACAAGAAGGCACTTAATCCTGACACTGTAAGTGCAAGAGACTTCGCTGTTGAAGGTCAGGAAATAGAAAGCGTAGTTGTCGGAAAAACTTTTGATGCCGAAAGAAAGAATACTGAATCTGTTGCAGGACAGTACGTAACTCTCACCTTAAAGTACGTAAACAAATGGGATGCCACAAACGGAAAAATGCCTGAACATCCTAAAAAAGAAGGCGAAAAAGCCGGTGGTGGTCCGCGCTTTGGTGATGAAGGAACTCCTGTCGACCTGACAGCAACTGTAACTCAGGTTGGAGAAGTTAAGACAACAAGCGGTATCGTGTATTCGGCCGGAAAGGCAATGAAAAATACCGCTGTAAAGGAAGTGGACATGGAAGGCTTTAAAAAACACTCATTTACAGACAGTGAAACTGGCATTACCCTTCCATATTTTGTTTATCTTCCAGACGGCTATAAAAAAAGCGAAAAATATCCGCTGGTTTTCTTTGTACCGGATGCAAGCGCAGACACTTCAATCGACACGGCGACCCTTACTCAGGGAAACGGAGCAACTATCTGGACATCTTCTGAGGAGCAGGCAAAACACAAAACTATTGTCGTTGCCGTTCAGTATCCTTTGAGTGTTGTAAAAAAATACGGTGCACTCACCGGTGACGGATACAAATGGACTAAGGGACTTACCGCTGTATATAACCTTTTGCAGAATGTAGTAAGTGAATATTCAGTTGATCAAAACAGAATTTACGGAACTGGTCAGTCTCAGGGCTGTATGACAAACATCGCATTGAGCGACCGCTCCCCTGATTTGTTTGCTGCTCAGTTTCTGGTAGCAGGTCAGTGGAATGTAGAAGAAATGGCCGCAATGAAAGACAAAAAACTTTGGATTGTAGTATGCGAAGGTGATGACAAGGCATATCCTGGCATGACAGCCGCAGTTAATCTTTGGGAATCGTTAGGCAGCAAAGTAGCCCGCGGTGAATCTTTCTGGAAACTGAAGGCAACAGAAGAAGAGAAAAAAGCTGATACAGACGCTATGCTTTCAAAGAACGCTGACATTATGTTCAACGTAATCGAAGGCGGAAGCCACATGTATACCTGGACTTTAGCCTACAACATTGAAGGAATCCGCGACTGGCTGTTTGCACAGAGCAAATAACACTCAGGGAAAATTCCGCCGCCTGAACACATTAGGGTTTAAGACGACTCAGTCTTCAATTAGAAATGGGTACGCTGTTGTTGCAGTAGACTACAGACAATCAAGCGAAGCGGAAACTTTGGGAAAGGGTGTTGACAAAAAAACTTCTGCATCCGCTGTGCCACGGTCGAGACATAGAGAAATTCATGGTAAGAAGCAGGTAGACATGCCTGTATACAAACTCTGCAACCTCACAGCAGAAGAAATTGCCGTTGTGGAAGGAAAGTAGATTTTTTGCCGGATATGTGGTATAATGCAGGTGCAAGGAGGAAGAATATGGGCATGGTTGCGATAGATGAAAAACTGATAGACATGGCTGTTGAGAATATTATTCTTGAATGAAAAAACTTCAAGAAGCAGCTCGAAGATATGTTTTCGGATTTTTTGAATCAGAAGGTGAAGGCAGAACGAAGAAAGCAGATGCTTCAATTTGAAGGTAGCAATATTTTGGAAGGAAATCTTGAGGAAATGCGGGCATGCAGATGATCCGGGTTCTTGTGGATACAACAGTTTGGGTAGACTTTTTTGACCGCAAGGAAGAATTGCCTCATGTCCTGAAGTTGAAAGAACTGCTCATAAAAGGTTATGACATTTGCCTTTGCCCGGTGATATATATTGATGAAACTGGTGGTCGGACAATATAATATGAAACAAACGATTAAAGTCATTGGTAAAATACTTCAAAGCATATTGATCTCATTTGCGTCAATAATTATTATACTGCTTGTCGTAAGGCATATTGGCAGGACGGTAAACGGCAGAATCCCCGACGGTGGTATTAACGAGAGTATGTACGTTGATATAAACGGCACAAAACAGTGGATAAACATATATGGACAGGACAGGGATAATCCCGTTCTGCTGTATCTTCACGGCGGTCCGGGGTTTGCAACAAGTCCATACGATTATGCGTTCACAAGAAAGTGGAGCGATGTTTACACGGTGGTCACATGGGATCAGCGAAACTGCGGAAAAAGCTACCGCACCTCAAAGACTGATACCATAACCGCAGACGTCATGATGCAGGACGGCAAGGCAATGACCAAATATCTACTTGACTATATGAACAAGGAAAGGATAACTCTTCTGGGACATTCCTGGGGATCTCTGTTCGGCGCAAACTTAGCTCTCGAATATCCCGAATACTACGAGGCATTTATAGGCACAGGCCAGTTCATCGATTATATGGAGAATGAACAAAGACTTTACGAAGCAGCACAGGAATGGAGCGAGGGCGACGAAGAGGGAAAGACGATACTTGCAAAATGGTCTCCCGACAATGCAAACTCAGAAGAAGCTCTCACGGCAAGAACCGTTATTATGGAAAGATACGGCTATGATATGTGGAAAGACGACACTGACTATGATATGTATACAACCCTGCTGTTCAACCCGAACTATACGATCAAGGACTTAGTCGGACATGTTAAAAACATCGAAAAGGAACAGAAGCCGTATTGGAAATTTTTTTCAGGGGATATGACAAAACTGTCGTTGACGGGCAAATACGATTATAAAGTGCCATACTACAATATAAACGGAGATATGGATTATCAGACAAATTACTGGCTTGCCTGCGAATATTTCGAGCAGGTGAATGCCCCCCAAAAAGAAATGTTCGTGATGAAAAATGCGACACACGGTCTGCTTGAATCACGTTCGGAAGAATTCTCTGAGATACTCCATAAAATTGCAGAAAGGCAGAAGAACAGTTAAAACGCAAATCACGGCATCTCTTGAAGATGATGCTGTGAAATATCCTATGCTACTATAACGAATCCAAAACAACTGGTCATGCTGAACTTCCAGCTCAACTTCGCCAACGCTTGATTTCACGGTCTTCGGTTTGTAACCGTTTCGGTAATCGTCGTTGTCTGACCGCTCCGATTTTTCATATCCAAGGTGGTCTTCCATTTCGGCTTCCATCATTTCTTTGATGGTGCCTCCAAGCAGGTCTTTAAGCGCGTCCTGAATGTCCTGCGCCGACTGGATGTCGTATTCCGAAAGCAGATTTCTGATGATTTCCCTTTTGCCTTCAGTCATTACG
>CADBRT010000010.1 GCA_902797055.1 uncultured Spirochaetaceae bacterium | reverse complement strand
TTTTTGGGAATTGGCGATGATTGCAAAAAGCCTGTGTTGCTGGTGCTTGGCGGCAGTCTTGGTGCGCTGCAGATAAACAATCTGGTGACCGAAAATTTAGATTGGCTCACGGATCGTTTTATTGTCGTGCACCAAACAGGCAAGGCGTTTGCCGAGTCTCACGGTGAACTGATGAACAGCAGCAGTGACAGTTACAAACCCTATGCTTTCATTTACAAGGAAATGCCTGCTGTCATACAGGCTGCGGATATTGTGCTTTCAAGGGCGGGCGCGAATTCCCTGTGGGAATGTATTACCTGCGCCAAGCCTATGGTTCTGGTTCCGCTGTGCGGCAGTGGAACCAGAGGTGATCAGGTGGACAATGCTGCTTTCTTTGAAAAAAAAGGTGCTGCAGCAGTCCTTTTAGGCGATAACGCAACTGGCGGGCATATGAAAGAAATGCTCGAGCGGCTGCTTAATATAGACGAACGGCAAAAAATGTCGGCGGCCTGCCGCCAATTCAGCGCGGGGGAGCCTCCGGCAACGACTATTGCAAAAATCATTATGGATGGTATGAAACGATGAATCTTCCAATTATTGACCTTGTATTTTTTATTATAATCTTTGCGTGTGCTATTCTGGCTGCTCTGAAGGGATTCATAAATGAGTTGTTCAACAGGATGACCCCGGTGGTTGCTGTCTGGATGGCGATTTTGTTCTATAAACAGCTGGCTGTTCCGCTGCTCCCCTATGTAAAAGTGCTTTTACTGGCGACTATCATATCATTCCTGATAATTTTTATTGTTGTTTTTATTCTTGTAAAGCTTATCCAGCAGATAGCTGGAAGCCTTACACACAATAAGATTTTAGAACAGCTCGACAAAACCTTGGGTTTTGTCTTCGGTGCCATCGAAGGTCTTGCTATTGTTGCCCTTATCCTTATCCTGTTAAAATCCCAGCCTTGGTTTGATGTCTCTGGCCTCATCGACGGCAGTTTGTTCTACAGTCTGTTTTCCAGATTCATCGCCATGGCGAAAATTCCTTTTGTGCCGGCAAATGCATCCGCATCGCTGTGGTACCTGCATGTTTGAAAACGTCATACATCAGAGTGCCACACAACTGCTTTCACAGGATATAAAGACTGGAAATCTTCCGGGATCCATTCTGTTTGCGGGGCCGGCTGGCTCCGGGAAACTGTCCGCTGCCCTTGAAACTGCCCGCATACTTTCCTGCCCGAACGGGGGAGCCTGGACATGTAACTGTGAAAGCTGCAAGCGGCAAAAAGCCCTCATCAGCACGAATGTCCTTGTCCTGGGAGCGACTGACAGGACGTTGGAGATACGTGCTGCGAGGGCTTCATTTCTTTCCTTGAATGCAATGAATTCCGGACACTTGGAAGGTGCCCGCTATTTGTACCTGCGCGCGGTGAGAAAACTTTTAATCAGATTTACGCCAATTCTTTGGGAAGGTGATGACAAACTCGCAAAGTTTTCTCCCGTTGTCCAAAGTATTCAGGATAATCTTGAAACTTTGAATCCGGGAAAAATAATTCCAGATGGAGATAAACTGGAGAAGATACTGGATGATATTCAAAAGCAGGTGGAAAAGCTTGAGGATTCATTTTTGTATGACTCTATCCCCGTTTCTCAGGTCAGGAACATTTCCCGCTGGGCGCATCTTACCTCTGGAAGTGTAAAAAAGGTCTTGATTATAGAGAATGCTGATGCGATGGCGGATAGCGCCAGAAATGCGCTTTTGAAAATTCTGGAAGAACCTCCTGCCGATGTCGTTTTTATTCTGACGACAACGAAACGCGGAGCCATGCTTCCTACGATTCTCAGCCGTGTACGGACATACACGTTTAATACCCGGACGGTAGAACAGCAGCAGGAAGTTTTGAACAGGGTATTCCACTATGATCCGACATTTTGCAGAAAGCCTATGCCGACGTCAATAAACGAGTTCCTGCTGTCGTATTTGGACATTGAGCCAGCGACCGTAAAGGAGCACGCCTCTGACTATTTTAATTCCATAGCAGCTGGCCATGTGCCTGATGTTCAAGCGGTGATGACGTCCTGCGGGAATTTCAACCCGCGTGTGCTTTTTTCAATATTTATGGAAGGAATTATAGAGTCTCAGAAAGGTCTTGCATCGACTCCTGCTGGCTGTGAATGTTCAGTACAGATTTTGCAAGTAATCCGTGAGGCCGTCAATTCTGTGAGCATATTCAATCAGAATCCTGCCGCTGCTTTGGAGCAGTTGGCCAGAAGTCTGTTGCAGATAAATCATACGAGCGGAGGAGTTTTTCAGGGAGCTGTGAATGAATGATTTTGTAAAGAAAGTTTCTAAAAAGATTTCAAAACTTTCTCCTGAGCAGCTTGAGCGTTTCATTTATTCGGTCAATGCTGAAAACGATGCCCTTGATTCCATAATGGAAAGCCTTTCTTCGGGGCTTCTGATTGTTGACGGTAATTTTTATTGCTTCAAGTTCAACAAGGCTGCGGAGCGTCATTTGCCGTTCAAGGTACGGCTGTCTGAGCAAAAAGAGAACACCCGCATTTGGGACATAATCGATGATGACAATATTTCCTCCTTTTTGAAGTCCTGTGCTTCGGAGCGCAAGACGAATGTAAGCGAGGAATTTTCGTTTACGAAAGATGATAAAGTTCATTTTGTTACGGTAGGCATTGTACCTCTTGTCCAAAAGGTTTGGAATGAAGAAGGTGACGCCTTTGACACCAATATTTCTGGTTCCATCATAACGGTTGAAGATATAACCGACAAACGGCAGCAGGAAGTCCTTTTGCACCGCATGGAAAGCCTTGCCGGTCTGACCAATCTGGCTGCTTCTGTCGCACATGAGATAAAGAATCCGTTGGGTGCTATCAGCATTCATATACAGCTTTTGCAGAAGGCGATCAAAAAGGCCCGCTCCGGGGACGGACAGCTTCCCGCTCCCAAATTCATGGAGAACTATCTCAGCGTAATCACTGAGGAAATCGACAATCTGAACAAAATTGTTGTGGATTTTCTGTTTGCCGTACGTCCAGTGCAGGCAAACTTTGTGCTTACTGAGCCAGACTCCCTTATACGGAAATTTATTTCTTTTTTTAAGCCGGAGTTTTCAGAAAAACATGTTGCTGTTGAGTTGAAACTGTGTGAGTCCTCCCCGCGGCTTATGCTGGATGAAAAGCTGTTCCGCGAAGTCATTTTAAATCTGACGCAGAATGCGTTGGCTGCAATAAGCGACCGTTTTCCCGAAGGCAGTAGTGAACAGGGGGAGCTGATTCTCGAGTCTGTCATAAAAGATGATACGTATATGCTTACAGTGGCTGACAATGGCAAGGGCATGGACGAAAAGACTTCTGCAAGGATCTTTGAGCCGTATTACACAACAAAGGCAACAGGAACAGGTCTTGGACTGACGATGGTCTACAAAATTGTAAAGGAATTCCGAGGCGACATCGATGTGAAATCTGTTCCCGGACATGGAACCGCATTTACTATTACGCTACCGGTCCCTCAGAAAAAGACCATGCTGTTGGAAAATAAATCCGAGGACATAAAACTCCTTTCCGATGAGGCGCGTTCATGAAGTTTACCCTTTTAATCATTGATGATGAAAAGAATATACGTGAAGGACTGGCCGCTAACTTTGAGCAAGAGGATTACAACGTGCGGACTGCTGCAACCGGTTCTGACGGGCTGAAAATCATCGAAAAGGGTGATATTGATCTCGTTATCACCGATTTGCGCATGCCGGGAATCAGCGGAGAAGAAGTGCTTGCAAAAGTTTCGGCTGAGACTCCCGGCATCCCTGTCATTATACTGACGGGGCACGGCAGCATTGACAGTGCCGTTGATGCCATGCGACACGGTGCATACGATTTTTTGACGAAACCCTTAAATCTTGACCAGCTCAACATGATTGTAAAACGCGCTCTTGAAGGCAGGGAAATGAGCCTGCAACATCAGCGGTTGAAACAGGAGCTGGAAGGCGCGAACGGTACCAAGCAGATGATAGGAAAGTCTGCTGCCATGCGCAAGGTTCAGGAGATGGTTCAGAAAGTTGCGGACAGCAAAGCGAGTGTTCTCATAACTGGTGAGAGCGGTGTCGGTAAAGAGCTTGTTGCTGACGCAATCCACAATCTTTCATCCAGAAAAAACAACAGTTTTGTCAAAGTTCACTGCGCTGCCTTGAGTGAAACTCTTCTGGAAAGCGAATTGTTTGGACATGAAAAAGGTGCCTTTACCGGTGCTGACAAGCTGCAGAAAGGTCGTTTTGAACTTGCTCATGGGGGGACGATATTCCTCGATGAAATAGGGGAAATAAACCAGGGCGTGCAGATAAAGATTCTCCGCGTCTTGCAGGAACGTGAGTTTGAACGCGTCGGCGGAGAACAGACAATCAGCGTGGATGTCCGTGTTGTTGCTGCTACAAACAGGAACCTCGAAGAGGAAGTAAAGGCTTCCCGGTTCCGTGAAGATTTGTATTACCGTCTGAATGTCATTCATATTCATGTTCCTCCGCTGAGGGAACGCAAAGATGATATCCCTCTTTTGATGTCGAATTTCTTGGAAGAATTCAATAAAGAAAACGGAAAATCGATACAAGGGGTGGACAGCAAGGCTAAAGCTGCGATGTTCAAATACGATTGGCCGGGGAATATCCGTGAACTGCGGAATTGCATGGAAAGCGCTGTGGTGCTGTGTTCCGGCAAGGAAATCGGACTGAGTGATTTGCCGCCTTCCATAAGTCAGGCTTCTGCACAGGAAGCTGTCTCTGTTCCGTTGGGACTTACGCTTGATGAAGCCGACAGAATTGTTATACAAGCGAACCTTGCTGCCAATAAAAGCAATAAAAGTAAAACTGCGGAGATTCTGGGCATAAACCGCCGTACATTGATGCGAAAGCTCGGTGATTCAGATACTGATGAAAAGGGGGGCGGCAATGAAAGCGATGTATGACAGGCTCGGCGATTTACTCAATGAGACTTTGGAAGCAGGCCATGTCACCTTCGTTCGAGTTGAGAAAAAAAATGAAGCAGAGCAGCCGAAGCCTGAGCGGACAGAAGCGGAAAGCACTGCAGAGCCAGCTGATAACGACGAATTTGCGGATTTCAAAAAGAAAGCGGAACTCCGTACAAAAAAGATATACAGAAAGATCAACGCTGAGACAGAGCGGGCATACAAACTGTTGGGGATTCCTGTCACCGCCTCTGCTGAAGAAATAAAAAAGGCGTATAAGGAAAAACTGAAGTATTACCATCCCGACCGGTACGATGGCAACGCAGTTATGCAGAAAGTCGCTACCGATAAAACGAGGGATGTTGTAAAGGCATACTCTGTTGCGTTGGACTTTGCGAAGGCTACAGATACTGCTGAAAGTGAAAAGGCATAAAAAAAGCGTGGTTTCATAAAAGCATTACACATTTTACAGAGTTACCGCTTCCTTACGGGTTTTGCAACTCCATGCATCTTTTTATGAAATTCCACGCTTATCTATCAGTCAAGCAAGCTACGCCCGCCTGACCCCCTGCTAGGCAACTTAATTTGCCCTTGCATTAGCTTAAATTACGGTTCCCGGCGGAATAACCGCGAACTTTCTGATGACGATGATTCCATCAGCGCTGTAGAACAGACCATGATCACCGTCTTCATATTTTTTACCGCTTACATTGATACAGCAGTTGTCTCCGATACGGGAGTTTTTGTCGATAATCGCTTTATTGATTTTACAGTTCTTACCGATTCCGATATTCGGGATTCCTTTCTGAGCGTTTTCTTTACGTGCAGCATCGTTCTCATAGAAGTCTGCTCCCATCATAATAACACCGTCGAGGTCACATCCTTCGTTGATAATCGAACGCACACCGATTACGGATTTCTGTATGCGCGAATTAGTGATTACACAACCTTCACTTGCAAGTGTTGCCGTCATATCCGCATGGTTGATTTTGCTCGGCGGCAGGTTGCGCATGTGGGTATAAATCGGTTTATACTCATCATAGAAGTTGAAGCTCGGCACCGGTTTTGTGAGGTCGAGCGTCGCTTCGTAGAACGAGCGGATAGTTCCGATGTCTTCCCAGTATCCGTTGAAGATGTAACTGTTGACCTTCTTTGTCTTTATGGCTGAAGGAATAATCTCTTTTCCGAAGTCGTTGGAATCATTGTTGAGCATCTCTTCCATGGCATCTGCATTGAAGATGTAGATACCCATTGAAGCAAGATACTCCAACTGATCAGGCAAATCCCCGCGTGCTTCTTCCGGAATTTTCCAGTCATCGATGTTCAAATCTTTTGCAGGTTTTTCCATGAAGGAAGTAATGCGGTTTTCGTTATCTACCTTCATGATGCCGAAGCCTGACGCATCGCTTCTGTTGACTGCTTTTGCTGCAATAGTGATATCTGCACCGGAAGCAATGTGCTCATTCATGAATTTCTTCAAATCCATTCGGTAGAGCTGGTCTCCAGACAGAATTATATAGTGGGTCGGGTTTTGAGCCCTGAAATGTCCGAAGTTCTTACGGACAGCATCAGCGGTACCTTCATACCATCCAGAATGTTCAAGTGTCTGTTCTGCTGCAAGAATTTCAACGAAACCACGGCTGAATCTATCGAAGTTGTAGGAATTAATAATATGAAGATGCAATGATGCAGAGTTGAACTGTGTCAAAAGATAAATCTTTTTATAACCACTGTTGATACAGTTTGAAATCGGGATATCAACAATACGATATTTTCCACCAAAAGGGACAGCAGGCTTTGAACGCTCTTTCGTAAGAGGATAGAGGCGTGTTCCTTTTCCTCCTCCTAGAATTATGGCAAGTACTCTAGGCTCTTCTGGAATCTGTGTTTTTGCCATCGGTATTAATTCCTCCAAATATTTTGTTTTAATGATTTAATTATAATTCCACTGTTGTGAAAATGCAACAAAAATTTTAGGAAAAATGTTGTATCGTGCATTCAATCACAACTGAGTGGAATAGAACCATTTAAACCTTGAACTTATGAATTGCGTTTGTAACGTTCAGGATTGAATCCCGGTTCTTTTGGGCCTGTTTGTTCACATCGGAAACAGAAGACGAGATGTCGCTGATTTCTGAAGAAATTTTATCCATGTTTGCGGAGATTTCAGAGGAAACATTTGACAGGCTTTCAATCTCATGGAACACGTCCTGCCCGTCTTTTTCCATCTCAGAAATACCGTTCTTAACCTCATCTGTTCGGCCGTTTATATCCTGCATAGCGTTTAATATCTTCTGGCTTCCGGAAGTCTGTTCGTCCATTGCGGATTTTATGACAGATTCCTGATCTGAGACAACCTGTGTATTGCTGAATATTTTTTCAAACTGCACTTTTATGTCTTTCGATGCCGTTGCAACCTCTGTAATAAGGTCTTTTAATCCGGTAAGCGCATCAGATATCTTCTTTCCCTGCTGATCGGAGTCCTCTGCTAATTTTCGAATTTCGCTGGCGACGACAGAAAAGCCTTTTCCAACTTCTCCTGCGTGTGAGGCTTCAATCGCTGCATTCATGGCTAAGAGGTTTGTCTGTGCTGCAATGTTCGTGATGACTTTCGACGCTTCCATCAGTCCGTCGGAGTCTCCGAAAATCCGTTCTGTGAGTTCAACAGTCCGCTGCACAACTTCGCGTCCTTTTTCTGCTGAATCAGTGAGGTCTTTCACCGAAACAGCATTTTTTTCAAGAATGTCGGTTACAGAGCGGATATTTGCAACCATTTCTTCAATGGCAGAAGATCCGTGGGATACACTCATTGCCTGTGCTGCAATCGTTGAACTCAACCGTTCCATGTTTTCGGATATCCGCTTCATTTTTTCCGAAGTTGATGCGGCATCCTCTTTTTGTATTCCTATCTGTTTCTCAATAAGGTCTACATTTTCGTCAATTTTGTGAACTGCGTCTGTCGTCTCATTCATATCTAATGAAAGATTTGATGCAACGGAATCCATGACAACGGATTCTTCTTTAATTGACTCTATGACGTCGCTGATTTTTTTTATCGTTTTATTGAAATAAACCGCCAGATCCGTCAGTTCGTCATTTCCTTCCTGCGGCAGCCGTTTTGTAAGGTCACCGTCTCCTTCTGAAATTTCCTTTAGGAGCGATACAGTAGATTTGAGCGGATTGGTGATTGTTTTTGCAAGCACGAGCGCAATGATGATGCTCAATGTCACAGAAATGAGGAGTATGAACAGAATGGCGAAGAGGACTGCATTGTTTGCCTTGTTGATGTAGGAAAGGGGAGCCGCTACGATGTAGTCAAGTTCGACATACGAATTTTCTGATGGAACAGAAGAAAACTCATATTTAACATTGTTATAAGTGCTTATGAAGGTTGTACGGTCTCCGTGTTTGAAATCGTTGAGTTTTTCAATGCCGAGGGTGTCTATCTTCTTGAATTCCGTTCCTGAGTCCAACTGGTTCAAAACCATGTTGCCGCTGTTGTCAAGAATGATGAAGGCAAGGTCGGTGTCAGTTTTCTTGAAAGCTTTCATAAGGGAGTCGAGGTAATCGAATTTAACGTCAGTCGCAATGACACCCCGGGGATTTCCATTTATATCATTGAAGTATTTTGAAGCAACGATTGTTCTACCACCGAGCGCTGTTACATATACGTTGGAAATGAATGTTTTACCCTTGTTTTTCTTTGCATTCGTGTACCAGGAACGTGTGCGCGCATCATAGTTGTTCGGCCGCGGTTCAACGGGGTAGCGGACATACGCACCAGTCGATTCCAGTGAGACCGAGATACCGGTGATTTCCGGCTTTTCTTCTGTGAACGTCTTTTCTAGTTCATAGACAGACCGCTCATATGCTCCGAATTTCTCTGGATCAACGGGTATTTTACCGCTGGGGTCTGTTTTGTCCACATAGGAAGTAATACTGTCGTTCGCTTCCTGTATCAGCCCTATTTTAGCAAAGGCATTGGAAAAGGTGTCAAAACTTTCAAAATAATTTTCAATAGCAACATCTACTTCAGAAATAATATTGTGATAGGAAGTTTCAAACGCTTCCTTATCGATTACTTCCATTCTTTTGTAGATGATTGCACCGAATAACAAGAGAAGAGAAACCGTCGTCAGGGTGACACCTAATACAATCTTTGCAGAAATTGTAACTCTAAATTTTTTCATGAACCGAGCCCTTCGTTCTTTCATTCTATCACCAGATGTGTATAAATAAAAGAAATTTTTGTGGATTGTGAGAACGTTCAGATTCTTGTGATACAGTGCAAGGCTCCGGAATGTAAGTTTTCCGCCTTTCATTCTGATAAAAGTGCTGTCACCGACATTTTTTTTAGTGTGTACATTGTAACTTTGCTGCCGATACTAATGATAGAGGTAGTAAATGATTAGAGGATGGTACATCGGCGCAAGCGGTATGAATGCGCAGCAGAATCGCTTGGACACAATATCCAACAACTTGGCAAATGTGGACACAACAGGTTTTAAGAAAGAAATACCTGTAAGCAAGGAGTTCAGCGAACTGCTTCTGCGGCGTACAAAGGCTGACGGTGTGCTGAAGAATCCTTTTGGTTCATCTGATGTTGCTCCCATAATCGGTAAAATAGGATTGGGGGTCGAAACAAATGAACTGTATACCGATTTTTCTCAAGGTTCATTTAAATCAACAGATACAAATACAGACTTTGCCATGACTGGCAAGGGGTTTTTCGTTGTTCAGACACCTCAGGGCGAGCGTTTCACCCGCAACGGCAATTTCCTGCTCGGCAAGGAAGGACTCCTTCTGACAAAAGAAGGTTATCCCGTTCTTGGTGAAAATGGTCCGATTCATGTCCGGGATGATAAGTTCATCCTTTCAAAGGATGGTATGATTTACGAGCGCAACGATAACGAAGTTGTTGACCGGCTGAAGATTGTGCGCTTTGACAACGAACGGTACCTCAAAAAACAGGGGTCATCACTTTGGAATAAAAATGATATCTCAGGGGACTATCACATTGCTGAAGGTGATGAGCGTCCTCAAGTGCTCCAGGGATACAC
>CADBRT010000009.1 GCA_902797055.1 uncultured Spirochaetaceae bacterium | reverse complement strand
TTCGACATGGACGACACCATAGCGGCCGCGCTTGAGCTGTGCGGCAAGGTGCTGGGAAAGGCATCTTGTTAAAAAGTACAGCCCAAATGGGCGAAATTTTGCACCGTATAAAGCGATTCTGCAAGGCTGAAGCACGATGAAGAACTTAATCTCCTTCCCGGTTGCCGAACAGGTATTCTCCCTTTTTGTCGCCGTCGGTGCTGTTCAGTGCGGTAAATGTGATTGTTTTCCTTTCGGCGTCTGCTACCTCTTTCTTTGACCAGTCGCTTGCCAGGAGGAACAGACCGGTGAATGTGCCGCTGTCTTTCAGTGTAAAGACTGCTGTTTTTCCGTCTGCATTGAGCGTCACGGTGCCTGTCATTGCGCCGGTAATGGTACCTTTTTCATCGATGTGGATTTCCTGCGTCTGAGCGGCGGTTCCGTCTGTTTTGGGGACTCTGCTTCTCTTTGTGATTTCCGCCTGATAGGTCCCTGCTATTTCTTTCATGCTGAGGGCTGGCGGTGTGACGGCTTCTCCGGCATATTCATTCCAGTTCAGCACCGGCCACCCGTCTTCGTTGAAGAACATCTGGTGAATTTGTAGCGTAAAGTCCCCAATCGTCAGGTAATTCGTCCTTGTATGACAGGCGAACAGGATTCTGCCGTCTTTGTCTTTGAGGATTGACTGTCCGCCGGGAGAGGTGAAGCCGTAGCCGTCTCCAATCTGGTGTGCTCCTATTATTTTTCCGCCGATTTTGTGGTATCCCGCAGCTCCTCCCTGTGTGTCAAACGACATGGAGATACCGCTCGGATCGCTGTACGGTCCTTCAATTTTGTCGCTCCTTCCGACACCGACCCTGTACTGTATGTTCAGGTCTCCCATGGAAACGAAAAGATAGTAGTAGCCGGTTTCGCTGTTGTAGAGCAACTGGGCTCCTTCGTATGCAGCCCCCTCGCCGCCTGCAATGGGCAATCCGTAGTTCCCGTCTATGGTGTCGAGCGGGGCGTCCATGATTTTGCCCGTCTGCTGGTTCACCGGTTTGAAGGTTTTGGCATCGACATAGATGAGGGCAATGCCTCCCTTCCATGAACCGTACGTCAAGGCATAGCACTCTGTTTTGCCTATTTTGTATTTCATCAGTTCCCCAGTGGAGATGTCAAAGACAAATTCCGGGTCGATTGTCCCGAAGCCTTTTTCCCATGTTTCTTCCGCTGTATTCTTGCACAGACTGTAGCCAATCTGGGTGTTCTGCGGTGATTTGTTTGTCCAGACATAGCGTACAAGGTTTGAATTCTTGTAGGTCTTGCTGTCGTATTTTTTTGCAGGGACAAACGGACCTTCCGGTTTGTCCGCTATGGCTAGCGTGATGCATGCGGCGGGGTGTATTGTTCCGTTGGGCATGGAGAGGCAGTCGGTTATGATTCCGTGGAACATGTAGTATTTTCCGTTCTGATATACGACTGTCGGTGCCCAACTGTTGGGATGTTTGTTTGCTGAGTACCATTTTGTGCTGTATGCGGTCCCGTCGTTTGTCGCGTATCCGACCCACTGTAAGAAGTCATCGTCCCAGTAGGTGTGGCCGTATTTGAGGGAAACATCCTCTGGACTCCACAGCGCGCTTTGTCTGTGTTTTGCCCAATGGATTAAATCTGATGATGAACGGATCTGCACGCCGTCCTGCCAGCCGGTGGAATACACAAAATATCTACCGGAAACAGGATCCTGAAACAGCTTCGGGTCGTGGCAGTTCCAGGTGTTGTGCTTTGTCATGCTGTATTTTTCATTCATGAAATGGTCTGACGGTGCATCTTCTTTCAGCGGTGTGTACGGTTTCGTCTCTGTCTTTAGTTCCGTTCGTTTCGCAGTGTTGTGGATTACATCGGTAGGAAGCGGGTCGGGAAGAGATGCAGCTTCTTCTTTTTTTGCGCAGGACACGACGTTTGTTGCAAGTATGACACTGGCACACAACGCAGGGAATACAGATTTCTTCATCAGTAACCTCCGGCTGCAAAAGCCGCGCACCCCGAATGTTTGTGTCGGGAGTGCTGATTGGAAAATATGGATTTTTATCTACTTTTATTGATACTATTTTATTGTATACGCATTTGCTTTTGTCGTCAATAAAAGTATTTGGACAGTTTACGTTTTCTCTGGCTATTTGCTCATGGCTGCAATATCATATATAATTATCTGCAACTGAATTATGGAAAATTTTACCAGTGAGACTACGATTGCCACCCGTACTGAGCATTTGTCAGGAGCAGTGGCACAGGAATTGGATTTTTACCGCATACGGGAGACTGTTGCGTCGTTTGCTGTCAGTGATGAAGGGAAAGAGTCTGTTTTGCGCCGGGAGCCTTCAGCGGATCGGATTCAAATAGAACAATTAAAGCGCCTAGGGCACGAGTGGGATGTCTATATGCATTCTTCGTACCAGCAGGCGATAACAGCCTGGCCTGCTGTCGGTGCGTCAATACGGCTTTTAGGGGTGGACGGAGCGCAATTGGAGCAGGATCAGCTCTATGCGCTAGGGCTTTTCTGTCTGTCACACCGGCGTGCGACAGAGCGAATTCTGGGGGCGGCTGCGGAGCTGGAGATTCCTGAGTTGAAGGCACAGGTTTCTGCGATGCTCCCGCTTGACAGGGCGGAAGCGGAGATTTTTGCTGTTTTGGACTCAAACGGGGACGTCAAAGACTTGCCTGCGCTCCGGGCAATCCGTGCTAGAATTGCAGCCTTGCACAAAGAAATCGACGGTGCCATGCGGGCATATACTTCCGATGTGTCTTTTAGCGGGGCGCTCCAGTCGAATGTCCCTGCGCTGAAGGCCGACCGTCAGCTGCTTGCGGTTCGCTCCGACCGACGTGGAGCCATAAAGGGGATCATTCACGAAGTGAGTGCTTCCGGTCAGACGCTGTACATTGAGCCTGAGGAAGTGGTGCGGGCAAACAACGAGCTTTTGCAGGAGGAATACCATCTGCAAAGCGAAATGAGGAAGCTGTTCAGGGAGCTGACAGCAAAAATTTCCTTGTATAAGGAAGCTTTTGAGCAGGGAATTGATACCTTGGTGTTGCTGGACAGTACGTTTGCTGCTGCCCGGTACGGAGAAAGCGTTCACGGTGTGTTTGCAGAGGAATGTGAAAGAAATCTGGAGCCTCCGTTAATCCGCGGTGCACGGCACCCCTTGCTCGGTTCCAAGGCTGTCCCCGTGGATATTTCCTTTATGGGTGGTAAATCGGTGCTTGTCATAACCGGTCCGAATACCGGCGGCAAGACTGTTACGCTCAAAACGATTGCGTTGTTTGCGTTGCTCAATCAGGCTGGCTTCCCAGTTCCTGCGGACGAGGGGACGCGGCTGCCTGTGTTCAGTTCCGTCTTTGCCGACATCGGTGATGAGCAGTCCATTGATGATTCGCTGAGTACGTTTTCGAGCCACATGAAGAAAACTGCTGAGATGATAGCCTGTGCGGACAGCAACAGTCTTGTCCTGCTCGATGAGCTTGGCAGTGGAACTGATCCTCAGGAAGGAGGTGCGATTGCCATGGCAACGCTCGATGTCCTCATTGAGCGGAATGCGTTTGTCATTGTCACCACCCACCACGGCATATTGAAGAACTACGGCTACACAAACCCCAGGTGCATCAATGCATCTGTTGATTTTGACGCTGACACGCTCTGTCCGACGTATCGTCTGCTGATGGGTGTTCCCGGAGAAAGTCATGCCATTGACATTGCCCTGCGCTCTGGTGTGCCGGACATCGTCGTCGACAAGGCGCGCGCGTATATGGCCACTGAACAGGCTGATGTCAGCACGCTCATAAAGGGACTGTCCGCAAAGCATGAAGAGCTGGACAATCTGCTGCGGCAGGAGCGGATTCAGAACGCGGAACTCGGCAATAAATTTGCAAAATTGCATGTGCGCGAACTGGAGGTGCGCCAGCGGGAGCTTTCCCTTCGTGATGAGGAGCGGCGTAAGAGCAGTGAATTTCTCAGGGAGTCGAGAAGCAAACTGGAAAACCTCGTGCGCGAGCTGCGTGAAGGTGAGCTCAACAAGGAAAAGACGCGCGGTGTAAAAGATTTCATTACAGAGTTGGACTCGCAGATACGCGAACGGGAAGAAGCGCTCGAACGAGAGAAAATCGCGTTCGCAGAAGAAAAAGCCAAGGCTGAAGCAGAAACGATTCAGTTTGCGGAAAACGGAATGCGCCTGATGCAGGCGAGGGGACACACAGCCAGTTCCAAGAAATCTGGTAAAAAGAAGCGGCTTTCGAATGCAGAGGCGCTTGCTAACGCTTCTGCTCCAGAGAAGCAGGAAGTACGCAGACCGGCTGTAGAGGAAAAGCCGAAACCCGCAAAGATTGTTTTTGCTCCAGATATGGAAGTGTATGTCGGCGAAAAACGCCGCCGCGGTACGCTCGTTTCCGAAAACAGGGATGGTACATGGGTTGTGCGCTTAGGTGTTCTGAAGATGACGGTTCCCCGTGCCCAGCTGGCAGCAGTGAATCCGGAGGACAGTATTTCCCGCCTTACTCCGTCTGTTGTCATAGAAACATCAACTACGGAACATGAATCGTTGGAAGAAGGCAGACCTCAGTTTGAGCTCCGACTGCTGGGAATGCGGCAGGAGGAAGCCTTGAAGGCGCTTGAGCGGCAGATAGATTTGTGTATCATTCACAATTTCAGGCAGTTTTCCATTATCCATGGAAAGGGTACAGGTGTGCTGCAGCAGGCTGTGCGGGATTATCTTTCCCATTACCCGGGAGTAAAAGAGTTCAGCTTTGCCGCTCCGGAGGACGGCGGAACAGGAAAGACGTATGTGACGCTGTTTTAACCTGCGTTGTAGATTAAACTCTCTGAATTTGCTATACTAGTCGCCAAATTACGTATCACTGAGGATTGTATGTACAAAAGCGTTGACCCGAAAGCCAATTTCCCTAAGCAGGAAGAAGAGGTTTTGAATTTCTGGAAGGAACATGATACTTTCAGAAAGTCGGTCGCCCAGCGTGAGGGCGCACCGGAATATGTTTTCTTTGACGGACCGCCATTTGCAACCGGTCTGCCTCATTTCGGTCATTTCATTCCATCTACAATCAAGGATATTATACCTCGTTACCAGACTATGAAGGGCAAGAAGGTTGAGCGCCGTTTCGGTTGGGACTGCCACGGCCTTCCTGTCGAGAATCTTATCGAAAAAGAGTTGGGCATCAACTCCAAGCATGAGATTGAGTCCTACGGGGTGGCAAACTTTAATGACAAGTGCCGCGATTCTGTTTTGCGTTATACGGCTGAATGGCGGAAGACTATCACAAGAATGGGACGTTGGGTTGACTTTGACCATGACTACAAGACGATGAACCCGGACTACATGGAGTCCATCTGGTGGGTCGTCAAGTCGCTGTGGGACAAGGGGTTGATTTACGAAGGTAAATATATTCTGCCGTACTGTCCGCGCTGTGCAACGGTTCTTTCCACTCATGAGCTTGCTCAGGGGTACAAGGAGAAGGCTGACCCGGCAATCACCATCAGATTCAAAGTGACACGTGCGCCGAAGGCTTTTGATGACTCGGATATGGCGAACGGACATACATATTTCCTTGCCTGGACGACGACTCCGTGGACATTGCCGAGCAACCTCGGTCTTTGTATGGGACCTGATATTGATTACGTCAAAATCCGCGATGTCGAAAGCGGAGATTTCTATATTCTGGCAGAGCATCGGCTCAGTTCATACTATAAAGATGAAAAGGGGTATGAAATTATCTACCGCAGAAAGGGTGTGGATTTCCTCGGCGCAAGGTATGAGCCGCTCTTCCCGTATTTTGCAAATCTTGAAACTCTCGAAGATGGAAGCGAAGGCGCGTTCCGCATGTTCAATGCTGATTATGTTTCTACCGATGATGGTACCGGCATTGTTCATATCGCTCCTGCTTTCGGTGAAGATGACTCCAAGGTTTTCAAAGGGACGAATGTCCCGTTCGTCGAGCCGATTGATGCGGAATGTAAGTTTACAAAAGAGGTCCCTGACTATGTGGGCCGGTTCGTCAAGGACTGCGACAAAGACATCATGGACAGGCTCAAGAAAGAGGGCAAGCTGGTAAAGCGCGACCAGATCAAGCACCAGTACCCTCACTGCTGGCGGTGCGGTAGCCCGCTCATCTACCGCGGAATTGGCAGCTGGTTCGTAAAGGTTTCCGATGAACATGAAAAACTGCTCAAAGCGAACAGTCAGATAAAGTGGCAGCCGGCGCACATAAAGGAAGGCCGTTTCGGCAAGTGGCTTGCTGGCGCTCGAGACTGGGCAATCAGCCGCAACAGGTACTGGGGAAACCCGCTTCCGATTTGGCGTTGTTCGGACTGCGGCGAGAAAGTTTGTGTCGGTAGCCGTGAGGAGCTCAAGAAGCTCAGCGGTGTCTATCTTGATGACCTGCACAAGCAGTTTGCGGATGCGGTGACTATTCCGTGCGCAAAGTGCGGCGGCACTATGAAGCGAATTCCGGAGGTTCTGGACTGCTGGTTTGAATCCGGTTCCATGCCGTATGCTCAGCAGCACTATCCGTTTGAAAACAAGGAATATTTCGAAAGCCATTTCCCGGCGGAGTTCATAAGCGAAGGTCTTGATCAGACTCGCGGCTGGTTCTACACCTTGACGGTTCTGGCAGCGGAACTTTTTGACAAGCCTGCCTTCAAAAACTGTATTGTCAACGGCCTTGTGCTTGCTTCTGACGGTCGCAAGATGTCAAAGAGCCTGCGTAACTACACCGACCCGGTAGAGGCTATCAATATGTACGGCGCCGATGCATTGCGCTTGTTCCTTATGCACTCCGCGGTTGTCCGCGCCGATGACTTGCGCTACAGCGACGAAGGTGTCCGTGAAGTCATCAAGAGCATTATTCTTCCGCTGTGGAACAGCTACAGCTTCTTCATACAGTATGCAAACATCGACAAGGTTACCTGTACCGGCCATGAATTTGACTCCCATAAGAGTGCGAATCCGCTTGACCGCTGGATAGTCTCTGTTTCCCAGAAGATGATAAACGATGTCACAAAGGCGCTCGATGACTATGATTTGAGTGCGGCAATCGATCCGATGCTTGCATTCATTGACCAGATAAACAACTGGTACATCAGGCGCAACAGACGTCGCTTCTGGAGGCACGAGAATGACACCGACAAGCTGGATGCATACGGTGCCCTGTACTACGCGCTCAGGACATTTGCCCTTGTTGCTGCACCGTTCATTCCGTTCCTCTCCGAGGAGATGTGGCAGAACCTCAAGACTCCTGAAGATAAAGAGTCTGTCCATTTGATGGACTATCCTGTCTACAATGCTGCTTTGCGCGATGAAGAACTCGAATTCCAGATGGCTACGGTTCAAAAGGCTGTTTCGATGGGACGCTCTCTGCGCAACCAGTTCAACCTCAAGAACAGACAGCCGCTTTCTGCTGTTGCTCTCGTCACCAGAAATGCTGATGAGAGAAGTGTTCTGCAGGATATGCAGGAGACCATTGCAGAAGAACTGAACGTCAAGAAGGTTGTGTTCCACGAGCGCGAAGATGAACTCGTTGAATACAAGGCAAAGGCCAACTTCCGCGTACTTGGAAAACAGCTCGGAAAGAATATGAAGGCTGCTGCCGCTGAAATTGTAAAGCTTGAAAGTACTCAGATTGAGCAGATCCTTGAAGGTAAATCTATTTCCATCACAGTTGAAGGAGCTGCTGTTACGCTTGATTCTGAAAACGTCATTGTGGACAGAATTGAGAAAGAGGATTTGAAGGTAATCAATGACGGAACCCTGACCGTTGGGCTTGACACAAAGATTACTGACGAACTCAGCAAAGAAGGCTATGCACGCGACCTTATCCGCGGAATTCAGAATCTCCGCAAGGAAAGCGGGTTCGAGGTTACCGATAAAATCAATCTCACCGTTTCCGGCGATGAAGCGCTTAAGGGTGCGTTTGATATGTTCAAGGATTACATTGCCGGTGAAACGCTTGCGGCTTCTATCAACTGGGCTGACAGTATAGACAATGCAACCGGCATTGATGCAGACAACTTGCACTGGCAGGCTTCTGTTGTAAAGGCCTAAGGTACACAGGGGGAATATGATGACAGATGGAAAAAGAATTGCCATGAAAAAACTGTTCAAGCAGGTGAGGAGGGGGGCTCTTTTTTCATCTGCCGTCGCTGCATCCCTGTCTCTGTCTCTTTTGACAGGCTGTAAGTCAACCAAACAGGCTGCTCCTGAGCCTGTCGAACAGGACAAGGAATCTGTGTATGTCCCTGCTGAATTCGAGGAAATCAATCCGCTCGCCGTCTTGAGCGGTGATTCCAGCATCTATGTGAATATTCCGGGAAAGAAACATGTCGAATTGACTTCTGCGCTTTTGATGGATGAAATCGAAAATCTGTCTGAAGCTGATGCCAAGACTGTTGCCAAAAAGCTAGACCATATTTATGTCGGTCTGGGGACTGCTGAAGACCGGTCCCGGCTGGAGATTTCAGCAATCGGGTTCATGCCGTCGGCAGGCGTCAAGTCGGTGTTCTCCAAATCGAACGGGTGGAGCAAAAGCACCTATGAGGCAATATCCACGGAATATGCACTGAAGCATAAGTATCCGAATGTATTCGATTATTACACGCGGGATGATTCCGATTATGCTGTTTCCTTTCCGTCAAAATCGGTTCTTCTCCTTGCTAAGGATGTCGTTCCTTTGATGGAGATGTATGCCCAGCGTCCTGAGGTCGCTGATACGCCGTATAATAATTGGGTGAATGTTGAAAGCGATGATATCCTGATTTACATCACCAGACCGGGACAGTACCTGCGCAGCTTAATCGGACAGTCGATCAACGCCGGGACTGATTACATCTACGGTTTTTTGAAGAAGGCGGATTCTACCGGGGATTTATACCTGATGACATTTGACATCCACTCAGTGAGCACGAGGACTATTCCCGCACTGAAGTCCCTGCTGTCGCTTTCCTTCGGGCTGACGGGGGCAGGCATTTCAGATGTCGATGAATACACTGTCAGGCTGTCAGATGTAGAAGTCACCAAGCAGCAGATTGTCAATCTGCTTACACGTGATCCTGTTACTGGCAAACATTACAAAGTTACAAAAGATAAAGTTGTTGAAGAGGATGCAAAATGAGCAATACTGATGATACTGTTATTCTAAAAGCAGAGGATTTGGACGGCTATCTGACGAGTGATGACCAGAAGGATCTTGCAGCTTTGCAGGAGATGTACCGGGAAACATTAAAGCATTTTGATCCGGTGAACAAAGAGTCCATCATCCAGGGGTTTGATGAGATGGGACACCTTATGCAGACTATCTGTGCGAAGCATCCTTCAATAAAAGTTTATTCGTTTGTTACGGAAGAAGGTGCTCACGCAGAGGCGAGCCGCGTCATTGCAAAACTCCGCAATATAAGCACAGACCATGCTGAATTCCTGTATTACAGCCAGAGAGCATATGAAATGCTGTTCCGGCTTGCATATACGGATGCACATTCTGCAAAAAAGAACCACATCATTGTAAAGACACCGGTAACGGATCCTGTTCAGAACTATGCCGTGCACAAGATTCCTGATATTGATGATGCCATAGAAAACTCTGTAATGTGTGTTATGCTCCGCGGTGCATTGCTCCCGAGCATGATAATGTCCAAGGAGATTGAAGAGTACTCTTCTTCCGATTATGTCACTCCGTTTGCTCTTTTCAAAATCAACAGGGATGATTCCCGGCATGAAAATGATATGCAGTATATCTTGAACCTTAAAAAGTCATATTTTAACTTTGAAGAACTTGACGGAAAGGATCTGATTTTTGCCGATCCTATGAATGCTACGGGAGGTTCTCTTGTTACTGTTGTAAAATATCTGCAGCAGCAGGGGGTCAGACCAAAGAGCATCAAGTTCTTTAATGTCATTTCTGCACTCAAAGGTAGTCTCCGCGTGACTCGTGCACTAGAAAACTGCACTTGCTACACGCTTTGGATGGATCCTGTTTTGAATACAAAGGCCTATATTATGCCAGGTCTTGGTGATGCAGGCGACCGTCTGAACGGATTTGATACAAAGGACTGTCCCCGCAATATCATACAGCTGATAGCGGATTACGGCTCAAATATTGCTGGCTTGTATCGTTCCCAGCTGAGAAAAATCGAGCAGACTGTTTTAGGAACGGTATGAGAACATTGACAGTTCTGGGTGCCTGTGCTGTCCTCTGCGTTTCATGTTCATCGGGGCATGTGAAAATCCCCGGTGAAGAGGTGGTTCTAAAAGAAAATGAGTGCAAAGCTTTTTACACTCAGGGACTTGAAGCTGAACGAAAGGAGGAATACGGAAAGGCAGCGGAACTGTTCGGAAAAGCTCTGGAAAGCGATCAGCTCTTTTTTTCTGCCTATTATAAGCAGGGGCGATGTTATGCGCTTATGGGTAATTGGGCAGAAGCGGAGTTTATCTTCCGGGAGCTTCTTGAAACTGACAGTGAAAATTCTTCTTTACAGCAGTCCCTTGCGTTTGTCCTCTTGCAGGGGGAAAAAGATTCCATACCAGAAGCTCTAACTATTCTGGAAGACCTCTACCGTAAAAATCCCTATGATATATCGCTATGCTCTCTTCGTATCAAGGCGTTCGTTGTAGCGGACGAACTTGAGCGGGCAGAAGAGTCATATGCTGTTTTTGCAGAAACATTTCCTTCTGAACTGGAAAAAATAAGGGAGCTTGATGCTGTTGTGCATCCAAACTCCCTTAATGATGATTCCGAAGACTAATAATTGGAATCTCTAAAAATTGCAATTTTTAGAGATAACCTTGAAAATATATATTATAGTTCTTTAGCAGCCGCTTCTTCTTCCGCGGCTTTCTGCGCCAGATAATTTCTGTATTTCTGCGGATTTACCTTGAATGCAACAATCGGTGACTCAGGGCTTGTGTGATTCAAGGCTTCTGCTGATTCATTTGCCAGACGTTCACCTGAAATCATTCTCAACGAACGGGCTGAGATACCGATTCCTACGGCGTTATCCATTTCATGAATAGATAGGATATCATCTATGTTTGCAAACAATTCATCTGCAATATTGAGGGACTCTTCTATGTGAGTGTTCGGCAATATTGCGGTGCAACCATCTGCATTGTATTCAAACAGCAGGTCGCAGAAATTGATTGTCGTGGAGATGGTGTTTGCAATTTCTTTGCCGGCGTCGCTTGTCCAATCCAAGTCGGTGATCCGTATAGTGAACAAAGCCAAATCCTGGGCGCTCGAAGCTGCCCGCACCAATTCGCTGTCAAGCCTTGGTATCATATAGGATTCCCAACAGAAGCCTGTCTTTTCAGAGAACAGTCCCTTCGGTGTTGAAGTATCTTTTTCTGTTGGAGTCGGAGCTTCCTCCTGTACAGGCTGTTTTTCAGCAATTGGCTGTACTGGTTCCTGCTCGGTTTCATCTGGCTGGACAGGAGTCTCTGCCTCTGTTGGGACAGGTTCTTCCTGCCTAGGTTGTTCTTCGACAATCGGCTGTACT
>CADBRT010000008.1 GCA_902797055.1 uncultured Spirochaetaceae bacterium | reverse complement strand
TATGCAAAAACCAGAAAATCCTTTGCGAACCTTTTTAAGCCCGACAGACATACAACGCTCTACAACTACCAGAGGCGCTATTACCTGAACGGCGGCATGGCCATGCACCTAAACCTCAAACCTGGCAACTACACAATCAGCGTCACCACCCCGAAAGAAGAAACCTATCCCGTTATCTGCGAAAATCAGGATGACTGGAAATCAAACACATTCAATTACAACACACAGAACCCGACCTGCGTCATTTTTGTATCCCCGACGGCGGATGACGACGGTTTCTACAACGGAGGCTGGTACATAGACTACAAAGCCCCGCAGTTCTACAGATTCACAAAACCGAAGCGATAACGGATTACGGCAGAAAGGAAAGCAGGGATGCCTGATCGGAACACAGAATGCAGTCCTGAATAAGGTTGAACGTATCGACAAAACTTTGCGGTAGGCGGTAATTCTTCAGCATATTGACGATGGCTCCGGCGCTCGCAAGGTCGTACACCCTTGCAAACTCCTTTATGCCGTATATGGCTTCATTCAATTCCTCGTTGCTTATGACAGGTTTATCAGCCGCTTCGTTACCGTCAGAAGATTCCTCTGGAAGAACCATGGACTCATACGAACGGTACATTTCCAAAAGGCGCGGAGTTTCCGCCTGTATAGCCTTAAAATCACCGGCGTTTCCGAACTCCTCCAAGTGCGCGGCGTATTCAGACAGCGCCCCAGCACCGATAAGCCGGGCGGAACTCTTCAAGGCGTGAATCTGAATCGTATAATTCCGTATATCCTTTTTCTGCACAAACTGTTCAATTACAGCAGCGTTTTTTTCTATATTGCGGTGGAATTCCCGTGCCACGGATACAAACATATCCCTGCCGCCACAGTTGCGGACTGCTTGGGTAACATCAATACCCAGAGAATCCAGACACAGACCGGGCTGCACCGGTTGGGATTCAGGGGCAGCGGAGCAAAACTCCACCCAACCGGGTTCACGCGGGCGGATAATCTTATCTTTCGGCAGATACCGGCACAGCATCTGCTCCAACAGTTCCCGAGACACAGGCTTTGCCAGATAATCTGCAAAACCTGCATCCAAGTACATTCTGCGCGCACCTTCAGCAGAATTAGCAGTCAAAGCAACAGCCGGAACACCATAATTTTTATCATCAGGGGAATGCGCTATAGCCTTCAAAGTTTGTATCCCGTCCATGTCGGGCATCAAATGGTCGATAAACAGCAGATCGTACCGTTTGCACTCCGCCAGCAGCACAGCCTTTTCTCCACTCTCTGCACAGTCCACCCCCACTCTGAACGGACGCATCAGCGCTTCCATTACATCGTGATTTATCTGAGTGTCATCTACGACTAAAACTGCAGCATCAGGAGCTTGAATCATGATCTTCAGTATACTACAATCCAGATGTTGCCACAAGGATATATTCTATGGACTTTTATAAAAGAAAGTTATACCATACTTTCCAACTCAAAAGGAAGCAACAATGGCATCAAAAAGAACAAGAATCGCAGTGATTCTGAGTTTATGTGTCGGAACTCTGATTTTTATTTTAAATGGATTTCAGAGCGTTTATTTGTGCGAAACAGAAGTTACCCAGACGGGTAATGACGGAACTATCGTCGAGTGGCTGCAGAACCACTCAGGCGCCCAAAGAAATTACTTCTCCTACGCACTCCATGAGGGAAAAGACGAAAACGCATACAACGACATAAGCAAGCAGGGGGAAGTCAGCAACACCGACTTTTTCAAAGCCAATGAACGCATTTATTTCTTTTTTTAAACGGCAGTATGTGTTCTGCATCGCCTGCCTGTGTGCTGCAGCCAGCTGTTTTTTCGTACCGCCAAGCATACACTATGTGAACTACATCGACTGGAACACGCTTGCCATGCTCTTCTCGCTGATGGCGGCTGTTGCCGGTTTTGAAAAATGCGGACTGTTCATGAGGACAGGTTCCGTCCTGACCACATTGGTTCACACAGCCCGCGGTCTGGCGGCAGTCTTGGTCGGGTTGTGCTTCTGCACAAGCATGTTCATCACAAACGATGTCGCCCTCATAACATTCGTTCCGCTCGCCTTGCTTCTGATGCAGCGGCAAAAAGCAGTCCCTGCATGGGTAACCCTGTACGTCGTCGTGCTTCAGACCATTGCTGCGAACACAGGAAGTATGCTTACCCCAATGGGGAACCCGCAGAATATCTTTCTGTTCTCAAAAACAAACATGGGCATCGCGTTATTCCTAAAAATCATCACCCCCTACTCCGTCCTCAGCGCAGTCCTAATTGCACTCGGTCTGCTTGCTGTCCCCAAAATCAGACTCGCTTATTTTACAGGAGGAGCAGCGCGCGGCATGTCCGTTCCAAAATGGCATACGTTCGTCTACGCTACACTGTTCGCACTTTGTCTGCTGGCGGTAGGCGGCATTATTCCAAAACTTGTCCTCGTACCCATCGTTGCGCTGACACTGCTCTTTATTGACCGGAAAGTTCTCGCCTCCATCGACTACTGGCTGCTGTTAACGTTCTGTGCCTTCTTTGTCTTCAGCGGAAACATTGCAACAATCCCTGAAATCTCAGCATTCCTAAAACGAGTTGTCGGAGGCAACGAATTTCTCGCGTCGCTTATTGCCAGCCAAGTCATCTCCAACGTACCGGCGACACTGCTTCTGTATCCGTTTGTAAACAGCACAGCATCATTACTGTTGGGGGTAAACGTCGGAGGTTTGGGAACACTGGTGGCATCCCTTGCAAGTCTGATTTCATTCAAACTCTTTACAAAAGCTGGCGGAAACTCCGGCAGATACCTCGCAGTATTCACCGCTTTAAACTTGTTGTTCCTTGCCGCACTCAGCGGCCTGTACGCTATGAAACTGTTTTAAGGCTGACAGATTCTCGTCGCTCGACCCATGCTTGAAAAATCTCCATTTCAGCAGTATAGTTTTTAGAAAAACACCAAAGGAGCAGCGTCATGGAGCCGGAAGTACAGTTTTTCAACAGGGAATGCAGTTGGGTGGAATTCAACGCCCGCGTCCTGCATGAAGCGTTCAGAACCGACCTGCCCCTTATGGAACGGCTCAAGTTCATAAGCATTGTTTCCAGCAACTTCGATGAATTCTTTCAGGTGCGCGTCGCTGCCATTAAACAGCTGATGCGAACCGCACCACAGACAAAAGACGCCAGCGGACTTTCACCCGCAGCCTTATTGGAACAGATTTCCTCACGGTGTCATCAGATAACAAAAGTCCAGTACGAAACACTTATGTCTGATATTCTTCCCGCGCTTGCAAAGGAAGGTTTCCCCTATCTGAAAGCCAACCAGTACACTCCAGAACAGAAATCCTTTACTGACAGCCTGTTCCGCCATGACATTTTTCCGGTGCTGACACCCATGCGGACAGACGCAGAGCAGTTTCCCCACATCGGAAACATGAAACTGCATGCAGCGTTTCTGCTCGATGAAATGCCAGGCGTACACAAAAAGACATCAGTTCTGGCACCGAAAGCCTCGCACAACCTCCTCGCTCTGGTTCCGATACCCGACCGCATGGAGCGTATAGTCTGGCTGCCATCTTCCGACGGAACCAAGCCGTTCACCCTTTTAGATGATATAGTCCTGCTCTATGGCAAAGAACTGTTTTCCGGCTATACAGTAAAGGAAACACTTTTGTTCAAAGTTGCGCGCGACGCGGACTTTGCCGTCGACGAAGATGCAGGCAGCAATTTCATACAGGCAATGGAAGAAGTCCTTGTCAAACGTCAGTCATCCCACCCAGTCAGACTGCTGTGCAACTCCACCAGCGAAAAAATACTGACCACTCTCAAGGACAAACTGCACATCGCTTCCGACGACATCTATGAAATTAACGGCATACTGGATCCGTCAGCACTCATGCCGTTGCTGTCAATTGAAGAGGCTCCCAAATACCGCTACAAGGAATGGAAGCACTTCTATCCTGCATCCCTTCCGGAGGAAGGAACATACTGGAACACTTTCAGACAGAAGGATATTCTTCTGCATGTTCCGTATGAAAGCTATGAACCGGTGGTTAGATTCATCAGCGATGCCGCAAAGGATGAAAATGTGCTTGCCATCAAGATGACACTGTACCGCACCGGCAACAACAGCCCTATTGTAAACGCACTGAAAGAAGCTGCTGGCAACGGCAAGCAGGTAACCGTCTTTGTGGAGCTGAAAGCCCGCTTTGATGAACAGAGAAACATTTCCTGGGCAGGAGAGCTTGAACAGGCAGGAGCAACCGTCATCTACGGTGTCGTAAAGCTCAAAGTCCACGCAAAAATTTGCCTCATCGTCCGCAGGGAAAGCGACGGCATACGGCGGTACGTCCATCTTTCAACTGGAAACTACAACCCGGAAACCGCACAACAGTATCAGGATTTATCTATATTTACCAGCAACCACGAGATTGCCCTTGACGCGACCTATTTCTTCAATGTCATATCCGGCTACAGCATCTTGCAACCAATGCGTCACCTGCTCATGGCACCTGTCGACCTCAAGCAGCGGCTCATTGAACTCATTGAACGGGAAATCAGGCAGAGCACAAAAGACTCCCCCGGACTCATCATAGCAAAGATGAACAGCCTGTGCCACAAGGACATCATCAAACGCCTGTACAAAGCTTCACAGGCAGGAGTACGGATACTGCTGAACGTACGGGGAATCTGCACGCTTGTTCCCGGAGTAAAAGGACTGAGCGAAAACATCCGCGTCATCAGTGTCATCGACCGGTATCTGGAGCACAGCCGCATTGCATACTTCCAGAACAGCGGTTCCGAAGAACTGTACCTCAGCAGTGCGGACTGGATGGAGCGGAACCTAGACAAGCGGATAGAACTGATGTTCCCCGTCATCGACCCCACAGTATTCAAAACCGTAAAGGAAACCCTGCTGCTGTACTTCAAAGACACAACACACAGCTACGAACTGTTTCCCGACGGCAGCTGGGAACCGGTATCAGCATCAAAGGATATGAAGGAAACCAGGGTGCAGGAAACCCTCTACCAGCGGTACAAAAAATTCGACGAAAAACGCAAGAGTCAGCCACGAGCTGAGTTCACCGTACGCAGGAAGAACTGATTTCGCCCATTTTATTGTTATTTTTTTCACAGACGGATATTTTTTCTCCCGTTTTTCAATTTTCTTGCAATTTATCCAATCAAAACCGCATTTTTTTGCAAGTTCATGCTTTGACATTCTCTGCGTTCAGATATACAATCACACGTAACACGTCTGATTAAGCGTGATATATTTCACAGAGTATTGCAAGGAGGCATGTATGAAAGCTATTCCAGAGCCCTCGAAACGGCGGCTCGTTCTGCTCGAACGGCTCCTTGCAACGTATACCGAAAAGACCATAACCTCACAGCGCATCGAAGAAATTGCGGGATGGTCTGCGGCCGTAGTCAGACGTGATGTCTCCCAGCTTGACATACACTGCGGTGCAAGCAACGGCTATAAGGTTGCCGATCTCCGGAACGCATTAAAGTCACTTTTAAACCTCGACGGCGAACAGCATAAATGCTGCATCGTCGGACTTGGAAGAATGGGACAGGCACTTCTGGACAACACAGAATTGTACGACACCCCGTTCAAGATTGCGGCGGGCTTTGACTCAAGCGTAAACAGAACGGAAATTCTCCGTTCAACATTCCCACTGCACCCGACGACGATGCTGGAAAACATAATAAAAGAAGAAAAAATACAATACGCCATACTGACAGTAGAAACTCAGGAAGCACAGCCGCTTGCGGCGCGTCTCGCTTCCTGCGGAATATTAGGCATCGTGAACTACACGCCCTGCGTGCTGTCCGTGCCTCCGACAACAAAAGTGGAAAACGTATCACTGCTCACAGCCCTCGAAACTCTTTCTGCAGGACTCGGGGACTGAGAGCAAAAAAAATAGGAGAAAACTATGAGCAGAGTGTTCAATTTTTCAGCAGGACCTTCTTGCCTTCCAGAAGAAGTATTAAAAGAATGTGCAGCAGAAATGCTTGACTATCAGGGTAGCGGACAGTCAGTCATGGAAATGAGCCACCGCTCCAGCGTCTTTAAGCCAATCATTGAACACGCAGAAGCACAGGTACGGAAACTCATGAAAGTGCCGGAGAACTACAAGATTCTCTTTTTGCAAGGCGGCGGTTCCACACAGTTTGCAATGGTCGCGGAAAACCTCGGCATCAAGACAGGCAAAGCTGCCTACATTGAAACAGGTGTCTGGGCAAAGAAAGCCGCGGCAGAAGCAAAAGCGCTCGGTGTACAGGTCGATGTCATTGCCTCAAGCGCAGACAAGAACTACTCCTACATCCCGCGTGTAGAAAAGATCACCGGCGACTATGATTACGCATACATCTGCTTTAACAACACAATCATGGGAACCCACTACGAATATATTCCGGATACAGGCAACATCCCACTTGTAGCAGATATCTCCAGCTGTGTACTTTCAGAGGAACTCGATGTCAGCAAATTCGGGCTGCTTTTCGCTGGCGCGCAGAAGAACCTCGCACCGGCAGGCGTAACACTCGTCATCATTCGGGAAGACCTCATAACTGACACCCCTCGCGCAGGAACACCGACCATGCTCACCTACAAAACACATGCAGACAAAGAGAGCATGTACAATACCCCGCCTTGCTATACAATTTACGTATTGGGCAAAGTCCTCGACTGGATTGAAAGAAACGGCGGAGTACAGGGAATTCATGCACGCAATGTCGAAAAGGCAGAACTGCTGTACAACTACCTCGACACCACCCCCTACTACCACGCAACAGCAGAAAAGGGCAGCCGCTCTCTGATGAACGTTCCATTCCTTACCAAGGAGACTGATCCAGAAAAAGCAAAGGAAATCAACAACACCTTCGTAAAGGAAGCGGCGGCGGCAGGTCTCGTAAACCTTGCAGGACACAGACTTGTCGGCGGCATGAGAGCTTCCATCTACAACGCAATGACCATTGATGGTGTAAAAGCCCTCATCGCATTCATGGAAAAATTTGCAAAAGAACATTTCTAAAACAGAGCGGAACAGGAGAATACCATGTATAAGATTCAGACATTAGACAGAATTAGCGCAAAAGGACTGGACAATTTTCCACGTGATGACTACGAAATTGCCAGCGAAATAGTCAAACCCGATGCAATTCTCGTCCGTTCACATGATATGCTTTCCATGCAGCTGGATTCAAGCGTCAAAGCAATAGCACGTGCCGGAGCAGGCGTAAACAACATTCCTTACAAGGATTTGGGACAGAAAGGCGTCGTTGTTTTCAACACACCGGGAGCAAACGCAAACGCAGTCAAAGAACTTGTCATCCTCGCAATTCTTCTGGCAAGCAGACCGATTATCCAGGCAAACCAATGGGTTGAAACACTCAAAGGCAAAGGAGCTGAAATAGCCGGCCTCGCTGAAAAAGGCAAGAAAGATTTCATCGGAAACGAAATAAAGGGCAAAACGCTCGGAGTCATCGGACTCGGAGCCATCGGAGCGCAGGTTGCGAACATCGCCGTTGAACTCGGCATGAATGTAATCGGATACGACCCCTACCTTTCCGTCGATGCCGCATGGAGCTTGAACCATCAGGTAAAGCACGCAGAAACGCTGGACACACTGCTGGCAAAGTCCGACTACATCACAGTGCATGTACCGGAAACACCGGACACAAAAGGACTCATAAACACCTCCACCATTAAGAACATGAAGGACGGTGTAAAAATCATCAACATAGCCAGAGGTGGTCTGGTAAACAACGAGGACATTCTCGCCGCAATCAAGACAGGCAAAGTTTCAAAACTGGTGACCGACTTCACAGCGGAGGAACTGCTTTCAAACGAAAACGTCATCTGCCTGCCACACCTCGGCGCCTCCACTCCGGAAGCTGAAGAGAACTGCGCAGTCATGGCAGTCAAAGAACTCATGGACTTCCTTGAAGCGGGAAACATTGAACACAGCGTCAACTTCCCGAAGTGCCGCATGGACTCACCGATTCCTGCCGGGGGTACAAGACTCTGCATAAGCAACAAAAACGTTGCCGGTGTTGTTTCAAAGTTTACATCAGTTTTGGGAGATGCAAGTTACAATATTGCAAGCATGATCAACCAGAACAGAAACGATCTCGCATACAACCTCATCGATGTAGACGGAAAAGTTGATAAAGCAACAATCGAAAAACTTTCAAAGATTGACGGTGTCATCGACGTGCGCCCAATCTACGCATAACTGACACAGACCACGTTCTTAGTCCAATCCCGCCGGCGGGTTCCTGCTGGCGGGATTTTTTATCTGTACTACTGTACAAAACAAGCTGCATTTTCTTATCACGCAAAAGGGGGAAGAAAACTATAAAAAAACTTGAAATATTGAGGAAGCAGAGTTAGAATAGTTTTATATACAGGAAGTGATGTATGTTCACAAAAAAATTGTTGCTTGCTCGCTACCGGGAAATAGAACCTCATTTTCAAAGTTTAGAAAATCATTTGCTTGAAACAGCAGCGTTAGCCCGACTTATAGAAGAATTATCTGATATTAAGGAATTGAAAAACAGTTTTTGACTCTAACATTCCTTCTTCCATACCATTTGGAAAAAATGACCTGTCAAAAGAAAATCCTGCACAACTTCTGGAACATTTTCATCTGTGGATTCGAATGTTGTACTCATGCCTAGTTGATGCTGACTTTTTGGACACAGAAGCTTTTATGGCTCCGGAACAATCAGAGCTTAGGGGAAATTATGCATCGTTGTCTGAGCTGAAGAAAAAATTTGATTCTTACATGGCGGAAAAATCAAGAACTGTCGTTCCGTCCAAAATCAATCAGATTCGCTCTT
>CADBRT010000007.1 GCA_902797055.1 uncultured Spirochaetaceae bacterium | reverse complement strand
CCGGACTTTGGCAGCACAAGTGCTGATGATGACGAAGATCCGTACAGCCTGCCCGATCTGCCGGAGTTCAAATTCAACGACGATGAAACGTCGCGTCTGTTCGCAAGCGATTCCTTCTCCGGTTCTGATTACAATACGTCAGAAAGCAGCCCTGATTTCGGTGATTTTGATTTGCCGGACTTTACACCGACTTCTGCGGTGCGCGAAAAGGCAAACCTTACCTTCGATGAGCCGGACTTCGGTTCTGCTTCTACCAGCAATTCTTATTCTACTTCGCAGTTCGACTTCGGCGGTCTGTACGACAAAGAGACGATGGAAGGAAAGTCTTCCGATGCCTTTGATGATTCCAACCGCAAGAACCGCGTTCCGATGATAATATGCATGGTCTGTGCGGCAATCTGTGTCTTGTGCCTCTTGTTCCTGTTCCTCATTCCGACAAAGCTCAACATCCTCAAACGCTTAGATACAAACATTGCCCAGACAGATGCGGCTGCAACGGAAACATCTGCAGAGACCGGCAAAGATGTTGCTCAGGCACCTGCCGGTACAGATGGCGCAGAGCAGAGTGACAAGCCGACTACAGTACAAATCAATGTCACCGATAGCAAGCCAGAGCGCCCTGAGCCGGTTCCTGCAAAGGAAAACGAGATTGTCGTTGCCACCGTTCCGTCACAGGTTATTCCTGAACCGCCGGTGAAAAACGTAAAGAAAATCCCGGACTACAAGTATACGGTTGTCTGGGGCGACACCCTGTGGGATATTGCAAACGCATACTATAAAAATCCGTGGCGGTATACATATCTCGCAGAGTACAATCATCTGCGTAATCCTAACCTTATTACCGCAGGTTCTGTCATTCTGATTCCTGCGGAGTAAAGCGCATGGGAAGACGTGCCGTATTTCTCTTGACTTCGTTTCTATGTCTGGTGTCGCTTGCCGGCGTGTCCGGCTGTTCGGCGAAGGCTGACTCTTTGCAGGAAAAGTATGGTTACGACACTTCCTATTTTATGGGGCTCCGCTCCTTGCAGATGGGCGACATAACTACCGGGCGCAGGCAGTTGCGCTCCGCAGCTAAGAAAGCTTCTCCCATCATAGCGCGGCGGGCAAAAGAGGAACTCGCGGCGACTGCCGACGGGGTGGACGACCGGATCGACGCGCTGCTTTCCATATGGAAAGAGTACGGTGATGATGATGCACTGAGCCCCTTGGCGGAAGCCCTTTTCGATAACAGGGAATACGCAAAGCTGATTTCCGAAACCGATTCCATAGATTTGACAGCGGCGGACAACAAAATCGTCTTCTACCGGCTGTCCGCCATGAACATCAAAAAAGATTCCCGCTTCGACCGCGAATACTCCAAGTGGTGCATGTCCCGTCCGTACACGTCATGGCATTACGATTTGTACAATGAAGTGGAAACAAACCCTTCGTTAATCACATTTCGGGCTTTTGTCTACAGACGCAACTACGCTTCCGCCTTCAACATGGTGAAGGATTTGCTCAGCAATCCGCTGTTCCTTTCCGCGCAGACTGCAAGCGACTTCGGCAAAGCCTTCCTGTACGGCTCCCCGACATACGATGATAATGCCCGCTTTATGGAAGAAAAGGTTCAGAAAATCCCTGCCGAGTATCAGTTTTACTTTCACTTCTATGCGGGGCGGATGTACGACAAAGCGAACGACGTCAAATCAGCCTCTGAGTGCTATCTGAAAGCCATGGAAGCCGCTACCTCCGATGAGCTGTATGACAACGCGCTGTGGTACTATCTGACATCCCTGCTCAATGATTCCGTCGATACCGCCGCCGCAGCTGTGGAAACCTTCCGCCAGAAATGGCACGACTCTGCCTATTTTGATAATTTCTTTGACAGCCTTTCGTGCCGCCTGCTGGTGAACCACCGGTGGCAGTCTTATTGCAAAGTTGCAGAGCAGATTGACGGCTATGCGAGCAAAGAAGTCCGCTCGAAATACTTTTACATCGCTTCGCGCCTGATAGAAGAAGGCTTGCTTTCGCGTTCCAAGACAGGGGCGGACAGCGAGCTGGAAGAAAAACGCAGCGCTTTTTTGGCAAAGTCGCTGGACAGCGGAACCTCTCTGTACTACAAATTTTTGGCAGCGCGCGCTCTCAGCCTTGATGAAACGCAGCTCAAGAAAGCCCTTTCGACCCTGCGAATCGATGAGGATTTTGCGGACGATGATACCGGTGTGGAAAAACTGTTGCTGGGCTATGCGGATTTCGGTTTTGCGGAGCGGATATTCCCCGAGTGGACAAAGAATCCCGACGCAATCAGTCTCCCCGCAGCTGAAAAACTTGCGTCGTTTTTGCAGAGTTGCGGCAAAATAAATGAAATCTATTACACGCAGTCCATCAGAATTGCGAGCCGTAAGCTGAACAACAGCGAGATACCGTTGCCCGAAGACAGTCAGCTGTACAAACTCTCATTCCCAAGGGGCTTTGAATCTCTGGTGAGCCAGTACGCGCGGGAACATTCGCTCAACGACTGGCTTTTGTACGCGCTCATACGGAGCGAGAGTTTCTTTGCCCCGAAAGTCATCAGTTCCGCAGGTGCCATAGGGCTTACCCAGCTGATGGAACAGACAGCGGGAGACATTGCCCGCAAACTCAAAGTCGAAAAATACGATTTGACAGACAGCGAGACGAACATACGCTTCGGTTCCTTCTATCTTGCGGAGATGATACGCCGCCTCGACGGTTCTATACTGAGCGCGGCATTCGCGTACAACGCAGGAATCACCCGCGTCAGAAACTGGTTCAAAAGCGCAGTGTTCGAGTACAACAAGGAACAGGTTCCGATGGATTTGTTCCTTGAATCGGTGCCGTACGAGGAAACACGTGAATATGGGCGCAAGATAGTCTCCGCTTCTGCTATGTATGCTATGCTGTACAACAACCTCTCGCTGACAGATGTCCTCGCTGCCGTTGTAAAATAGGCAGGGCAGCAGTATGTTGCGGACTGTCCCTGGTAAACTGAGTCCGTTGACAGCGCAAGGTTGAAAAACACGTTGTTTTATGTTTTACTATACATCTCATGAAAACAATTCTTAGATATGTGCTCAAAGCGGTGCTGTTTGTGGCGGGGTTTTATCTTGCCTGCCACCTGGCAGCTTTTTTTGTGCGCAAGGACGCACAGTCGTATGCCCGCGTCATGATGCACGAACTGCACGATACAAGCGAAAATATAGATATTCTTTTTTTGGGAGCTTCGCATACAGAACACGCAGCGAACCCCTTTGTCGCCAGCGAGATATTCGGCAAAAACGCATTCAACGCCGGCACTGGCTCTCAGCGGCTTCCTGCAAGTTTTGCATTGCTCAAAGAAGCCGCTTCGCTCCACCATCTGGAGCGGGTGTTCCTTGACTTGGATATTGCCACCTGCGATGTCGGCCGCTACAACAGCGGGAGAGTGACGGAAGCAGAATTCCTGATTACCAACTACATGAAGAACAAACGGGCAAAGGTTGAATGTCTGATGAGTTTCAGCGCACCGAAATACTACCCTGAACTGCTTCTCCCCATTGCGCGCGGCAACCTTATCTGTACCGATCCGCGTGAAATTGTCAAAAATATCTACCTCAAGTGTACGGGACGCTACTATGCGTATGAATATCCTCAGGTCCCTCCGCGTGTCTATGCAGGTAAGGGGTATGTTTATGATACACGGTCCATACCCGACAATGGTTTCATAGATGATGAGCGGGAAACTCCCTTTGACCCCAGTTTAGATTTTAGCGAATGGGAACGCTACCTGCACAAGATAGCCGCCTTCTGCAAAGAAGAAGGAATAACGCTGACGCTGTTTTCATTTCCCGAAAACCAGTTCTATATTTTTGACAAAGGCGACTACGATGAATACATCAGCTTTGTGAAGTCTGTCGCAGCAAAAGACGGGCTGGATTTCTACGACTTCAATTTGTGCAAAGCGGAATATCTGGAACTTAAAGACAGCGATTTTTATGACCGGAACCATCTGAACGGCAACGGCGCAGAGAAGTTCATGCGGGTGTTCTCTCGCTTTTTTACCGGACAGCTTGGTGATGATATATTCTATGCGAGCTATGCACAGAAAATGGAGTCCGTTCCGGAAAGAATCTATGGCATTATAGTGGAGGAGTATGCAGACAAAAGCGGCTTCCGCATTGTCCCTGCGACAAACGGAAAAACTTCCGCATCCCGCATAACATACGACTTCAGTTATGAAGCCGGCGGTAAAACCGAAGTTATCAGCAGGGGGGGGACAGAACCCGTCGTGGCATACCCCTCGGGTACATCTGGGGAACTGCACATAACAAGCTACCTCGACGGCGTAGTGCAGAATAAAGTGTCCCGCCACTTCAACACATTCTAAGGCAGGTCCGTACATGCAGCTGTTTTCTATTGCATATTTTCTGTTTATCTTTGTCACGCTGGTCTGTTATTACTGTGTTCCCGTAAAGCTCCAGTGGGTATGCCTTCTGTTGGCAAACCTGTTCTTCTACGCTTCAACGGGCGTTGCAAACCTCTGTTTCATAGCCTTCACAGCGGGATCCACATTCGTCTGTGCACGGTTCATGGACAATCTGTCTGTTTCTCTCAAGACCCAGAAAAAAACGTGCAGCAAAGAAGCGTTCAAAACGCTCAAGGTGCGGACGAAACAAAAGCAGAAAACGTTTCTGGTGTTTGCCCTTGTGCTCAACATAGGCATCCTTGCCGGACTCAAATACTGGAACGCAGTGATTGCAGGGCTGGAGTCTGTGTTTAACCTTTCCCTTGCCTTCCTGCATTTCGGTGGCAATAAAACATTGCTGTTGCCGCTCGGCATATCATTTTATACGTTCCAAGCGCTGGGATATCTGATTGATATATACTACGGCAAGTATGGTGCGGAAAAGAATTTCTTCAGGTATTTCCTGTTCACGTCTTTTTTCCCCCAGCTGATTCAAGGACCTATCAACCGCTACGACAAACTGGGCAAACAATTTGCAGCGTTCCACTCATTCAAATTTGAAAACTTCAAGCGGGGACTCCTTTTGTTCCTGTTCGGCGCCCTCAAGAAATACTGTGTGGCTGACTTGACGGTGACCTATATCGCGCAGGTGTTCGACGGACCGTACAACAATCTGCCGGGCAGTTTCATCGTGCTCGGCATACTGATGTATTCCATATACCAGTACGCGGATTTTTCCGGAGGAATCGATATGGTCATGGGGGTATCAAAACTCTTTGACATCGATATGCAGCCCAACTTCCGCCAGCCGTATTTTTCGGTGAGCCTTGCCGATTTCTGGCGGCGCTGGCACATCAGTTTGGGATTATGGATGAAGGATTACGTGTTCTATCCGTTCATACTGTCCAAACCGCTTTCCCGGCTGGGGTCTGTGTGTTCCAAAAAACTCGGTCCCTATCTTGCGCGCACCATACCCGCGGGACTAGCGAACATCCTGATCTTTCTGCTGGTGGGTATTTGGCACGGGCCGGAGCTGCACTTTGTTCTGTGGGGGCTTTACAACGGCCTCGTCATCGCTGTCAGCGACTTGCTCAAGCCGGTGTTTGACAAAGTTTCCACCCGCCTGAAAATACAGGCTGACAGCGCTGCGTGGAAGGTCTGGCGGATTGTTCGTACCTTTGTGGTTGTGAACATCGGCTGGTACTTTGACAGAATCTACGATGTCAGAAAGAGTTTCCGCTATCTCAGGAATACGTTCTGCAATTTTCGTCTGCACGACATTTTGACACGGCAGACGCTGAAAGATGTGTTCCGACTGGGCAACGCGGAGTCAAAGCTTACCCTTGTGGCTGCCGGCTGCATGATAATTTTCATCGTGAGTGTGCTGAAAGAAAAAAACTGCGATGTCTATGCCTCGTTGCAGAGGAAGAACATCGCAGTCCGTTGGGGTGCGTATTATCTGCTTGCCATACTGGTCATCCTGTCCCTGACGTTTGCGCCGGGAACACAGGGCTTCATGTACGCGTATTACTAGCAGCTGCTACAGGACGTATTTTCTGACAAAATCTCCGATACCGCTTGCATTATTGTCTTTTTCAGTGACGAAGGTCGCGATGTCCTTTATGTAGTCCAATCCGTTCTGCATGGCGACTCCGTACCCGCACATGCGCAACATGCTCTCATCGTTCATGCTGTCGCCGAAGCCCATCGTTGTGTTCTGCGGAATACCGATGTGCTGGGCGAGGAACTGAATTGCTTCTCCCTTGCCGCAGTTGGGCGGAAGCACTTCAAGGAAGTACGGTTTGCTCAGGAACACGACTGCTCTGTCACCGAGCTCTGCCTTCAGTTTGTCCTGCACTTTGAGCAGCAGTTCCGGCTCTCCGGGAATGAGCATTTTGACAAAGCCCTTGTCCAAAAAGTTCTGCCAGTCTTCCACAACGTTGAGCCTGATGTGGCACAACTCTGAATCCCGGCGTGTCCATTCCGTTTCTTTTGAAGTGTGGATGACATCGGGGTCGTAGACTTCCGATACCAAACCGAACTCCGCAGCGATGGAATCTGCCCGGCGGAGAATTTCCCCGCCGACAACGCGCTTGTATATCTGGCGGCGCATGTGCAGATCGAACACAGAACTGCCGTTGACTGCTATGATGTAGCGGCCAGCCTGCATTCCCGCAATGTCCAGCCGGCGGACATAGGGGAGTATTGCATCTTCTGCGCGGCCTGAACAGATAACCACGTAGATTCCTAATGCAGCAGCACGCCGGAGCGCGTCCACATTATCGTCTGAAATCTGGGTTTCGCTGTTCAACAGCGTGTCGTCCAAATCCAGCGCGATGAGCCTGACATCAAGTTTTTCTTTCGGAAGCTTACTCATAAACCCTATCCTTTTATGCTGTAACCGCTAGGAGCGGACAAGTTTGCGGTAGATTGTCTTGTGCGGGCGGTCTGCGTCGTCGCCAAGTTCTCTCTTCCGCCATTCTGCGTATTCGCTCCAGTTGCCCTCAAACCATTTGACTTCACTGTTGTTTTCAAAAGCAAGAATATGGGTACACACGCGGTCGAGGAAGTAGCGGTCGTGGCTGATGACCAGTACACACCCCGCAAAGTCGTTGATAGCTTCCTCCAGACTTCGCGTCGTGGAGATGTCGAGGTCGTTCGTCGGTTCGTCGAGCAGCAGCACGTTGCCAGCTTCCTTGAACAAAAGCCCCATGTTCAGGCGGTTCTTTTCTCCACCGGACAGTACGCTCACCTTTTTGTTCTGCTCAGGTCCAATGAAGTTGAACCAGGAGCAGTATGCGCGGCTGTTGACTTCGCGGACGGCACCGTTGAGTGGGCGTCCCTTCTCGTCCACCGCACCGAGTTTGACCAGGTCTGAACCTTCGGAGAGCGTTTCCCAAACGGTTTTGTTGGGGTCGAGCTTGCTCCTCATCTGGTCGACGTAGACGAGTTTTACGGTTTCACCGATTTTAAGGCTTCCTGCGTCCGGCTTTTCTTCGCCTTCGTTTCCATCCGGCATCTGGACTTTCTGTCCGGCTGCAGTGGCGAGCATTTTGAACAGCGTTGTTTTACCGGCACCGTTCGGTCCGACTATGCCGATGACGGCACCGGCGGGAATGTGGAAGTCGAGGTTTTCAAACAGCAGCTTGTCGCCGAAGGACTTTGTGAGCCCCTGCGCGTCGATGACGAGGTTGCCGAGGCGCGGACCTGCCGGAATGGAAATCTGACTGTCGCGGAGTTTGATTCTCTTGTTTTCCTCTGCGAGCAGCTGTTCATATTTGGTGATGTGTTCCTTGTGCTTTGCCTGACGGCCCTTTGCACCTGCGTGAATCCACTCAAGCTCTTCCTGCATTTCCTTCTGACGGGTGGAAGCCTGTTTTTCTTCAAGCGCAAGGCGCTTCTGCTTTGCTTCGAGCCAAGCTGTGTAGTTTCCCTTGAACGGGTATCCTTCGCCTCTGTCCATTTCGAGAATCCAGCCGGCGACATTGTCGAGGAAGTAGCGGTCGTGGGTGACGGCGATGACCGTTCCCTTGTAGGTGTGGAGATGACGCTCAAGCCATGCGACTGTCTCAGCGTCGAGGTGGTTCGTCGGTTCATCGAGAAGCAGGATGTCCGGCTGCTGGAGCAAAAGGCGGCACAATGCAACGCGCCTGCGTTCTCCTCCGGAGAGCGTGTCCACCACCTGTTCAGCGGGCGGGCAGCGCAGTGCATCCATAGCAAGCTCCAGATTCGCGTCCAAATTCCAGGCATCGCAGGCGTCGAGTTTTTCCTGCAGGGCTGCCTGTCTGGCTCCGAGTTTGTCGTAGTCGGCGTCCGGGTCTCCGAACGCTTCGTTCACTTTGTCAAATTCTGCAAGCAAATCAGTTATGGGCTTCACGCCCTCCATGACGACTTCTTTAACCGTTTTTCCCGGTTCCAAATACGGTTCCTGTTCCAAAAAGCCGAGGCTGTAGCCAGGGGAAATTGTGGTTTCGCCAGTGAAGTCTTTATCGAGGCCTGCGAAAATTTTCATCAAAGATGATTTTCCCGAACCGTTTTCGCCAATTACACCGATTTTTGCACCATAGTAATATGAGATGCTGATGTCTTTAAGCACCACTTTCGTCCCGTATGCGCGGGATACTCTGTCCATTGTGTAAATGATTTTCTTGTCGTCTACTGTCTTTGCCATAGCTTTAATCATACAGGAACAGCGCAAAGGTTACAAGGGTAGAGGGGAACCTCAGCGCCCCTGCCACTGTTTTAGGGGTGCAGTTGCATCGCTTTCGGAAGGAAATTTATTGCGTGATGGGGATTGTCGTGGTATACTTTTAAAATCAAACGTTTTGGGTAGGTCTTCTGGAAGCGGGGAGAGGCCATGGAAAACTACGATATTCATTTTGACATTTGTGCTCTCATAATATATCTGTTCACGACGTATATATTTTTCCGTAAAAAAGATGTCAGAAGTTTCCAGAATACCCTTTTTCTGTCAATTCTGCTGTGTTCCATCGTTTCCGGTACGGCTGACATTGCTGCAAGTGTCATGATGCGCATTCCGGACAAGTATCCGCTTCCGCT
>CADBRT010000006.1 GCA_902797055.1 uncultured Spirochaetaceae bacterium | reverse complement strand
GCTGCCTTGAAATCGGACCAGGAACCGGGCAGGCGACGGACTTTGCGCTTGAAAGCGGATGCGACTACACGTCTATTGAATTGGGGGAGCATCTTACCGCTTTTATGAAAAAGAAGTATTCAGAGCGAGAAAATTTTTCCATCATAAACGCTGATTTTGAAAAATATGATTTTCCTTCCGCTTACTATGACCTCGTTTATTCAGCGGCTGCAATCCAGTGGATCAATCAAGACATCGCCTACAAAAAATGTTTCGACATAATAAAAGTCGGCGGATACCTCGCGATGTTTTTAGTACGACACAACTACAAGGACTCAAATTTAGATTTGTACAATGAAATTCAGACTGCATACGACAAATTTTTTGTGTCTGATCAGCCGTACACCCGTAAATTTGATTACATGAAGGCAAAAGACTATGGTTTTTCAAGCGAAGAGTTTTTTGATTTTCCAGGAGAAAGGATTTTCTCCGCAGATGACTACATTGAATACATTGGCACAAATTCCGACCACATCAAACTGAATGAAAACTACCGCGACAAATTTTTTACCGCGGTCCATAATGCAATAGTACGACACGGAAACAGGCTTGTAATGAAAGACACGTATGTTCTCTATTTATGCAAAAAGTAAAATTTCTGGGCGGAATGCCCCAGACATTACGATTACAAACGGAGGAAACAATGACCATACGATTAGCATCGGTTGACGATGCAGAGGAAATTCTTGAAATATATGCACCTTATGTTTTGAACACAGCAATCACGTTCGAATACGAGGTTCCGAAGTTGGAAGCATTCAAAGAGAGAATTGCCAATACACTGAAAAAATATCCGTACCTCGTAGCAGAGGAACATGGCAGCATTCTCGGCTATGCCTATGCGGGAGCCTTTCATCCGAGGGAAGCGTACAATCATGGCGCAGAACTTTCGATTTATCTAAAAGACGGAGAGCGGAAGAAAGGAATCGGTCGCGCACTCTACGAAAAGATGGAATCATTTTTGATAACGCAGAATGTTTACACCGTCTATGCCTGCATTGCCGTCCCGCCAACAGAAGACGACCCGCATCTTACAAACGGAAGCGTGCTGTTTCATCAAAGAATGGGCTTCAAAACTATCGGCACGTTTGAATCCTGCGGATATAAATTCAATCGGTGGTACAACATGGTTTGGATGGAAAAGAGAATCAGGGAAATAATTCCAATCCCGGAGCACTTTCTTCCGTTCAACGGAACCGTGTAAGATACGGTGAAAAACACATCCCCTGCTGACTTCAACAGTATCACTCGGCCGAATTTTCACTTCAAAGCAGGCTGTGCAAAGAAGAACTCTGAACACACCTACTGAAACAGGACGAATAATATCTATGATTATAAATACAGGACAAAGAACTGATATTCCTGCTTTTTATGCAGACTGGTTTGCAAACAGACTTCGGGAAGGCTTTGTCTGTGTCCGAAATCCATACAATCCAAACCAGGTAAACAGATATAAACTGAATCCTGAGGTTGTTGATGTCATTGGATTTTGCACAAAGAATCCAGAGCCAATGTTCAAGTACATGAATCTTCTGGAAAAGTACGGACAGTACTGGTTCGTTACAATCACCCCGTACGGAAGGGACATCGAACCAAATGTCCGTGACAAACATGAACTGCTCGAACACTTCAAGAAACTTTCACAGATTGTCGGAGTGCAGTCAATCGGCTGGCGGTATGACCCCATTTTTATCAGCGAAAAATACACCGAAGAATACCATGTGCGGGCATTTGCAGAAATAGCAGCAACTCTTGAAGGTTATACAAAAACGGTTGTCATCAGCTTCATTGATTTATTTCCAAAAGTAAAACGGAATTTCCCGGAAGCACATGAAGTCACCCCCGAGCAAAGACTGCGACTGGGCCAAAAAGTCATCGGAATCGCCGCCGCCCATGGAATGACGACAAAACCGTGCGCAGAGGGCACAGAACTTGCCGCATTCGGAGCAGACTGCAGTGGCTGCATGACTGTTAAAACTTATGAAGAAGCAATCGGACATACATTGAACACCCCTAAACTAAAAGAAGCCAGAGCAGAATGTGCGTGCTACCTTGCCTGCGACATAGGAGCATACAACACGTGCAGACACCTTTGCAAATACTGTTATGCGAACGCAGAACCGGCAACGGTCCTTGCACTAAGTCATCGGCACGATGTCACTTCCCCATTCATTATTGGAGGATATAAGGAAGGAGACCGCATCCACGATGTTCCTCAAAGCTCGTGGATTGACAGGCAGCCGAGTCTGTTTTAGCTCAAAACCTAAAAGGCAAAGCATAATCTGGTTCATGTTCCTAATCTGCAACAACTCCGCAAGCCGCTCAGATTCAGTTGTTTCAACATTCTGCCCGAGGAAGGAAGTATTCGTATGCAGGTTATTGCTTTCTTAAAGTCGATGGTAAGCACGCAACCCCTGTGCCGCATATCCTGTGTAATAAACAAGAACGCCCCTGCGTTGCGGTATACGTTGCAGCGCAGGGACTTGGGTTAATCAAGACTTATGTGCACTCTACTGATGCCAGCGCACGCGTTAAGGCGTACGCTAACGACTCACTGTCACTCACGCGTCCAATCGGACGATTTAAAATCCTTTTTCAGAAATTTCGCGGTTTCCGCCGGGTCATCGAGAAGATCATCCATGAGAGCGTTGCCTGCTTCGAGACCCGCCATCCGCCCCTCACGTGACCCACCATCGTACCGCCACGTGAGGTGCCATCCGCCGCCACGTGATGTGCCATCTCCCCCTCACGGGACTTGCCATCCGCCCCTCACGTGATGTGCCATCTCCCCCTCACGGGACTTGCCATCCG
>CADBRT010000005.1 GCA_902797055.1 uncultured Spirochaetaceae bacterium | reverse complement strand
TATAGATTCCGAAACACACAACCGTAGCAGGTGCGTTCGGTTGTGCCGTAGCAGGTGCGTTCGGTTGTGCCGTAGCGTTTGGAACGACTGTTATTCGTTGTACTAGGCTAAGAGTTCTTCTGGAAATGCAGAGGGAATACCTTCCCACAATTTTGTGCCTTGCTTCATCAGGATGATGGTGTCGCTCATTGAGGTGGCTTCTTTTATGTCATGGGTAACCATGACGGCGGTGAAGCCTATTTTCTTTTGCATGTCCCGTATTTCCGCTCCCAGTTTTTTACGCAGGGGAGCGTCAAGGGCGCTGAGTGGTTCGTCAAGCAGCACCAGTTTTGGGTGCATAATCAGCGTGCGTGCCAGTGCCACCCGCTGAGCTTCGCCGCCGCTCAATGTTTCCGGCATGCGCAGTGCGAAGTTTTCCATGTTGAAGATGGCGAGGAATTTTCGGGCTTCCTGCCTTGCTTCCCGTTTGTTCATGCCGGAGCAGCACAAGCCGTATGCCACATTGTCTTCCACATTCATGTTTAAGAAAAGCGAGGCGTTTTGGAATACCATGCCGCATTCCCGTTTGCCAGGGTGTGCGCTAGTGATGTCCTTGCCGTCCAGCAGGATTTTGGTTTCGCTTGTATCGCTTGTGTCCAAGCCCGCGATAATCCGCAGGACTGTTGATTTGCCGCTGCCGCTGGGGCCGACAATGCTGGTGAGTGTGCCTTTACGTGCGGAAAAGGAAAAGTTTATGTCCACGCTGTCCCATTTTTTCTGTATGCCGTGGACATCGAGAAATGCACTTTCGTTCATGGAATAGACAGTATACAAAAGCTGGAAGCGTATTGTCTACTGTATGTATAGTAAAAAAAGCGCGGCGCACGAAAGCTTTGCACTTCCTTGCACCGCGCCTGTTGTCAGTTCAACGGGTGTTGATTACGCAAATGGGTTTTCGTCCGGATAGCGGACTCCCTTCGGCTGGTTGTATGCGATGTCCTTTACACCGAGGTACTGGAACAGTGTATACAGAGCCTTTCCGACGTGGCTGAATGCAACAGCACCGTGGTGCGGATACTGTTTTGCAATCAGAACGTGGCGGTAGAAGCGTCCCATCTCTGGAATTGCGAATACACCGATTCCACCGAAGGACTTTGTCGCTACATCAAGAATCTCGCCCTGTGCAATGTAGGACTGGAGGTCGCCGTTCGGACGTGCCTGAAGTCTGAAGAACGTGATTTTGCTTGCTGCAATATCGCCTTCCAAAGTTCCGCGGGTGAAGTCCGGATCTTTTCCGTCTTCCAGAAGTCTGTTCTGGATGAGCTGGTATTTGATTGCCGGTTTTGATTTCTTTTCAAGTCTGCACAGCGGTGTGTTTCCGCAGTGGAAGCCCATGAATGTGTCTTCGAGCTTATAGTCGTAGCTTGATTTGCCCTTGATGTCGCTGTCGTAGATGTCGCGCGGCACAGAGTTGTTGATGTCGAGGAGGGTGACAGACTCTCCTGAGATACAGGTTCCGATGTACTCGGAAACTGCACCGTAGATGTCTACTTCACAGGCAACCGGGATTCCGCGTGAGCCGAGGCGGCTGTTTACGTAGCAAGGCTCGAAACCGAATTCCTTCGGGAATGCTGGCCAGCACTTGTCTGCGAAGACGACGTACTTCTTGCTTCCCTTGTGTGCTTCTGCCCAGTCGAGCAATGTGAGCTCAAACTGTGCCATGCGTGGCAGCATTTCAGGATACTTGTTTCCGTCTACCATGCCGAGTTCTTTTGCCATGTCCTCAACGACGCTCTGGATTCTCTTGTCATCCTTGTGCTCGCGGTATGAAACCAAGAGGTCAAGCTCGGAGTTCTCTTCAATCTCAACGCCGATGTCGTAGAGTCCCTTGATAGGTGCGTTGCAGGCAAAGAAGTCCTGCGGGCGCGGACCAAAGGTGATGACCTTGAGGTTCTTGAGTCCGATGACGGCTCTTGCAACCGGAATGAATTCTGCAATCATGGTTGCGACATCATCTGCTGTACCCACCGGATATTCCGGGATTACAGCTGGAATGTGGCGGAGGTTGAGGTTGTAGGAGCAGTTGAGCATGCCGCAGTATGCGTCACCGCGTCCGTTGATGAGGTCTTTTCCGCTTTCCTCTGCAGCCGCGACGAACATGCACGGACCGTCAAAGTGCTGTGCAATCTCTGTTTCCGGTGTTTCCGGTCCGAAGTTTCCAAGGAATACAACCAAGGCGTTGCATCCTGCTTTCTTTACTTCATCGACTGCCTTGAGCATATCCAGCTCGTTTTCTACAGTCGTCTGAGCTTCGTACAAATCTCCTTTTCCTGCGAAAGCCTTGACCACAGCCGCGCGGCGTTTCTGTGACAGAGAGATGACGAAACAGTCTCTGCTTACCGCGATGATTCCGAGTTTGACATTCGGAATGTTCTCGAAATTTTCCATACTTGATTCTCCTTACTATAATATATGTGTACAGCCTTTTAATTCGCTATGTCAACATTCGGGCCGGTAATGCCCACGAACGCTCCCTGTTTTGCCTCTCCGGTTTCCGGGTGTGCGATGAGCCACTTGTTGCGCGCCCAAAGCAGTGCATCTTCTTTGTCTTTGGATTTGATTTCTGGTTTTTCGGTGTTGGTTCCCTTCGGCAGGACTATGATTACGCGGAATCCGCCGAGCACCTTGCCGTCGCGCACGTCTGAACACGGGGCGTAGTGCAGGGTTGTCTCATAGACCTGTACGATTGTTCCTGCTGGAACGCGGAAAGCTTCCACCTTCGATGAATCGATTTTTCCGTCTTTGACGTCCTGCAGGGATGCTAAGAGCAGAATCATATCATCTGCCGGAATGTTCAGCTCGCTTCCGCGGTGGTACTCAAGGCAGTTGAGTTTTGTGTTGACGCCGTTGCAGCAGCCGATCTGAATCGGCATGCCGCCGTAGGCTCCGTCGGAAAGTTCCTTGAATATGGGGAGTTCTTCCAACTGGGGGAGGGACGGCTCGTACATGGTTCCGTTATCTGGCTCTGGAGTCGTCTCGTTGAGTTTTGCAAGCAATGCGGTTACATCATAGCCTGTGATGATTTTCCCATATTTCTTGAAGCTCTTGCTGAAAATGCTTTTTATTTTGATGGACATAGTATTCTCCTTGTTTTACACAGCCACGTGTTTTTTTAGTTCCTACAGTTTTGCCAGATTGTGATAGGCATCGCGCAAGGCAGGGTAGAGCGATTTGTAAATCTGATAGAATTTCTCATACTCTGCAGACTGCTCTGCCACCGGATTCTGCGGCGGGTTGGTGCGGATGACAGCCTTGCATCCTTCCTCGACGCTCTTGTACACACCCGTTCCGACACCTGCAAGGATTGCCACACCGAGTGCGGGGCCTTCCTTGCTTGCCACTGTTTTGACCGGACAGTTGTAGACGTCTGCGAGCATCTGTCTCCAGAGCGGGCTTGAACCGCCGCCTCCGCAGGCGAGCATTTCACCGATTTTAACGCCCATGCTTTTCAGCACTTCGACAGAATCCCTCTGGCTGTAGGTGACTCCTTCCATGACAGCGCGCAAAAGATGCTGTCTTGTGTGCATTGCGGACAGTCCGAAGAATACGCCACGGCAGTCGGGGTCAAGATGAGGTGTTCGTTCACCCATCAAGTACGGCAGATACAGGAGACGGTCGCAGCCAATCGGGATGCGTCCTGCCTGCTGATCCATGAGGAAGTACGGATCTTTGCCCATGCCGTCTGCGGCAATCATTTCCTCGTGACAGAAATTGTCTCTGAACCATTTGAGTGACAGACCTGCTGCCTGTGTGACACCCATTACGTGCCAAGCGCCAGGAACGGCACAGCAGAATGTGTGTACGCGGCCCTGTGGATCAATGCTCAGCTGTGAGGTGTGTGCAAATACAACACCGCTTGTTCCTATCGTTGTGAACGCGCGTCCGTCTTCAACGGTACCGGTGCCGACAGCTGCTGCTGCATTGTCTCCGGCTCCTCCCACGACAGGGGTTCCTTCCGGTACGCCGCATTCTTCGGCAGCTTTTTTGCTGACTTTTCCGGTGACTTCCGGTGATTCGTATACTTTTGCAAGCAGTGATTTATCAATGCCGAGTTTTTCAAGCACTTCATCGGACCAGCAGCGTTTCGGAACATCGAGAAGCTGCATTCCGCTGGCGTCGCTGACTTCTGTTGCGTATTCGCCGGTGAGCATGTAGCGCACGTAGTCTTTCGGCAACAGTATGTGGGCGCATTTCTCATAGACTTCGGGTTCATTGTTTTTGACCCAAAGAATCTTGGATGCGGTGAATCCGGTGAGCGCAGGGTTCGCGGTAATCTCTATCAGGCGCTTTGCCCCGACTTTCTGTGTGATTTCCTCGCATTCCTTGCCGGTGCGCTGGTCGCACCAGATGATGCTTTTGCGCAGGACGTTTCCGTCTTTGTCGAGCATGACAAGACCATGCATCTGGCCACTGATGCCGATGCCTGCTATGTCGTGGGGGGCAATGCCGCTTTGAGCAATAACAGCTTTCATGCTGTCGCGTGCGGCCTGCCACCAGTGCAGGGGATCCTGTTCCGCCCAACCGTTGTGAGGTTGATACATCGGATATTCGATTGTTTTGGATGCAAGCGGGTTTCCCGCTGTGTCGAAGATAACGGTTTTTGTACCGCTCGTTCCTAAATCTACGCCTATAAGATATGCCATATCATTCCTCTTGAGCTCAGGTGTATAGAACCTGTTTTCAGTTGCCTCCCATTATACATCATAATTAAGGAAATCGGTTGCCATAGTTTAAAAATTTGTTGTTATCTTTAGCATTCCGTGGCTTGGGCCTGGAGTTTTGCCTTCTCGCAGGAAACCATGGCGTTCAACGTTTTGTATAAGAGTTTGTAGAGTGTCTGAGCTTCTTCCTGCGGCAGTTCCACACAGGTTGCCATCTGTTCGGGAATTTGAACGGCTTCGTCTCTCAGTTTCTGCCCTGCATCGGTGATGGCTATGAGGACATTGCGTTCATCAGTTTTCATGCGTTCCCGGGTGATGAATCCTTTTACTTCCAGTTTTTTGAGTACCGGGGTGAGTGTTCCGGAGTCCAGATACAGGGCTTCTCCGAGTTCCTTTACGTTTATCTTTTCCCTGTCCCACAGAACCATCATGGTCAGATACTGTGTGTAAGTCAGGTCGATTTTGTCAAGAAACGGCTTGTATCTTTTGATTATCTCTTTTGAGCAAGCGTACAAGGGAAAACACAGTTGGTTTTCCAATTTAAGGCAATCATATTTCTCTGTAGTAGCCATAGCGTATCAATTATATTGTATACAATTGAAAAGTCCGTGTCAATCAGTTCCATACTCTTTGACGATGGCGAGTATCGTTCTGCCGAAAATTTCCGCTTTCCGTTCGCCGATGCCATAGCATTGCAATAATTCGGTTTTAGTGCGGGGTTTTTTTGCTGCGATGTCAAGCATCGTCCTGTCGCCGAAGATGACGTATGGCGGAAGGTTTTCTTCATCTGCTTTTTTTCGGCGCCATGCTTTGAGGGCTGCTGCAATGCGGGTTTCTTGAGAATCTCCTGAGTTGACACGAGTTGACGCTTTCTTCGGTTTTTGCAACGGCTTGATTGTTTGTGTTGATTCCGGTAACGGTTTTACAGCACGTGCTTCGCTGCATATATCACAGCAGCAGAGGGAAGCGTTATGTCTGTTCTGAGAGTGCTGTCTGTTGCCATACTGTTCTCCGAAGTATGAAAGCAGTGTTTCCCTGCGGCATGTTTTGGACAGCGCGTAGTGTATCATGCCGGAAAGCAGTCGTTCTGCCTGTGTCGGGTCTTCCTGATCCTTAAAGAAAAACTTTATCTTGCGGATGTCGCCAGGGCTGTACAAGAGAAGGGCATGGGAAGGCAGTCCGTCTCTTCCTGCCCGTCCGATTTCCTGATAGTACTGTTCTATCGATTTTGGCATGTCGTAGTGAATGACGAAGCGGACGTCGGGTTTGTTGATGCCCATTCCGAAGGCAACTGTTGCTACCATAATGTCAACACGTCCGTTGATAAACGCTTTCTGGTGCTGAGCCCGTTCTTCGGCTCCGAGTCCTGCGTGATATCCTTGTGCGGAAAATCCCGCTGATACCAGTTCATCAGTCAGTTCATCGACCTGTTTGCGGGAAAAACAGTAGATGATGCCGCTTTCACCTTCTCTGGAACGAAGGAAGGCTGTTACTTGCGACAGTGGTTTTATTTTTGGTTTTACTTCGAGAAAGATGTTGGGGCGGTCGAAACTGGAGACAAGGACGGCGGGATTTTCCAGTTTCAGCTGTAAAATAATGTCATCTCGGACTAGTCTTGTGGCTGTCGCCGTCAGCGCCAGACAGACTGCGCGTGGGAATTGTTTCCGTACTGCAGCCAACGCCAGATAGTCAGGACGGAAGTCGTGCCCCCACTCGCTTACACAGTGTGCTTCATCGATTGTGATGCAGTCAACGCTGACACTTTTGTCAGCGAGCAAGGATTGGATGCGCCTGGTGTTGAGTCCCTCGGGGGAGACATAGAGCAGTTTGATGGTTCCTGAGCGGATTTTCTGGCACGTGTCGGCATAGGCTTCCTGGCTCATTGATGAATTCAGGCAGACAGCTTGGACTCCTGCCGCCTCCAGTTGTGCCACTTGGTCCTGCATAAGCGCAATGAGGGGGGACACAACGACGGTAAGCCCTGTCATGATGAGGGCTGGAATCTCGTAGCAGAGGGATTTTCCGCCTCCTGTCGGCATGACGGCAAGGGTGTCACGTCCATCGAGCACATTCTGTATAATTTCTTTCTGAAGCGGTCGGAACGAGTCGTAACCGAAAACGTCTTTCAGCACTGTTTCCGGTGTAAGTCCATTTGCGCCCTGTGTCTCCTGCACGTCTGAATCATAGGTGTCGAATATGAATGACTGTTGTAATGATATGTCCCGCAGCGTTCCCATGAGCCAAGTATATCTTGCTTCATCCATTTAATAAACCTCTTCTGTTGATCTGTTCTGTTTTCTGAAAAAAAGTAGGGTGTACCACTTGAAAAAAAAATTTGCTTCTGTTAAACTGATATCATCATACGCCGGCTTGGTGGAATGGTAGACACGAAAGACTCAAAATCTTTTGCCTTCAACAGCGTCTGAGTTCAAGTCTCAGAGCCGGTAACGACCCCGATGAAAATCGGGGTTTTTCTTTTTTAAAGTATTCCAGCAGGTGCTTCCATGCCGTCGGCAGCCTTTCGATAGGATACCGCTTCACTCATGCACATATCATCTATAATTTCTTTTCCTGTCATATCCGCTATGGTTCTTGCAAGCTTGAGGCAGCCTGCAATCCCTCTTGGTGACAGTGAGAATTGGTGCTCTGCGGTATCCAGCACAAGCTGGGCACCGTTGGTGCATTTGCAGTATCTGCCGATTTCTTCCGCTGTCAGTTTTGCGTTCCGCTTGCCTTGCCGTTGTCGTTGGCTGAAAACAGCCTTTGCAATCGCCTGTCTGAGCTGTTCTGTACTTTGCGGCCGCTCGCCATCTTTTTCCCGCTCTACCTGAAGCCGTATGTCTATTCTATCCAGCAGCGGCGCAGAAAACTTGCGCCAGTATTGTTCGATGGATCTTGCTGAACACAGACAGATCTTTTCTGCGGAACCGAAATTTCCGCAGGGGCAGGGGTTTGTCGCCATGAGCAGCTGGAACGATGCTGGGAACACTGTGCTTCTACCGGCTCTGCTTAATGTTACCGACCCTGATTCCAGCGGTACCCGCAACATCTGCAGAACAGACGTCTTGAATTCCGCCGCCTCATCGAGGAACAGCACTCCGTTGTGTGCAAGAGAGATTTCCCCCGGTGTGCAGTGGACACCTCCTCCACACATTCCCTCGATGGATGCCGTTTGGTGCGGCTGACGGAACGGAGCTCTCCGCATTGCCGGATGATTCGGGGAGAGCAAACCGGCGATAGAATAGATTCTCGTTACTGGTTGAGCTTCCTCGTGGGTGAGCAGTGGAAGCAGCGCCGGGAACTTTTGTATGCCGAGTGTTTTTCCGCATCCGGGCGGTCCGTATGCCAGCAGGTTGTGTCCTCCTGCCGCCGCAATCTGCAGCGCCCGTACAAACCGTGTCTGGTCTTTGACTTCTGCATATTCCATGCCTGTTTCGATGCTTGAAAACGCAATTCCTTCTATAATTTGGCCACATTCCGGACAGTCTGAAACAGATTCTTTTGTTCTGGTTTTCGTGGTAAAACAGTTTGCCGTTGTGTTTGTCAGCGCACAGTATGCGCCGGAAAGATCTTCGGCTCCGAAAACCTTCATGCCGTCAATTTCCCTCGCTTCATCGCCGTTTGCAGCCGGTACTATGCAGAGCCTGATGCCTTCGGCATGTGCTGTGCTTGCGGCCGCATGGATGCCTCTGACGGGGCGGATTCTGCCGTTGAGTTCGAGTTCCCCCATGACGAGTATAGGGGAGGCTGTTAGATTTCCGCCGTTCCCCTCTATGCTGTCTTTTTCTGCGAGAACAGCGAGTGCGACCGCAAGGTCGAATCCCGCGCCTTCCTTTTTTACGTCCGCTGGGGACAGGCTTATCAGCACCCGTTCAGGAGGAAAGTCGAAGCCGCTGTTGCGGATTGCGCTTCTCATCCGCTCCCGCGATTCTTTGACTGCTCCGTCTGCAAGCCCTACCATGTCTATCGCCGGAATGCCTCTTCGGAGGTCTACTTCTAC
>CADBRT010000004.1 GCA_902797055.1 uncultured Spirochaetaceae bacterium | reverse complement strand
CCGAAGCCCTGTGTCGTCAGCGGAACCATGTGGACGGGCTTGGAGCCGTCGCCGTTTTCGGAACAGAATGCCCAGTTGCCTTCTGCAATTTCGCTCCGCCATGATGAAATGTATGAGTCGAGGGGAAGCGTGTAATCGTCAAACTCGTATGCCTGGACGCCGCCGTGGAACATGACGATGTCAGGACCTTCTCCTGCCTGAACGGCGGCGCGGACAAGCTGGTAGTAGTTGTCGCCGTCCGGCTGCGCAACGTGGTTAATCTTGATGTCCGGGTTGTTTTTTTCAATGAGGGCATCAATCTGCTCCATTGCGGTCTTTGACGCACCGGAGCCGCACTTGAAGTCCCAGATGGTGACGGTCTTGGTGCCGGAAGCAGAAGCTGAAGAAGAAGAAGCGTAGCCGGAGCCGGATGCTGCGTCCTTTTTGGAGCAGCCGGTGAAGAGTGAAGCACAGGCGAGAAGTCCTGCCAGAGCTACAGACAGTTTTTTCATACAATTCCTCCTTGAAAGCCCTTCCCTTTGGACTTTCTTTTTAAAATGGGATAGGTATGCGAGTGGCATGTTTCCGTGTAATCGTTAAACCAAATATGTGTTAGATTTTTGTTTAACCGCTTAACTTTAGCATAAGCCCGGTTATTCTGTTTGTCAAGAAAAAAATGTATTTTTCCGGTTTTTTTTTGAGCGGGGGCTTCCTGCCGGCGGTCCCCCACTTGCCGGCCGTGCGTCAGCTGTCTGCCGTCAGCTGCTTTCCCGTTCTTCCAGGTGGGTCTGGATGATTTCGTGGGAGGGCTGCATCCGCCGTTTTTCTATGACGTCGACGAGCAGTTCAGCAGCCTTTGATCCGATGATGTATGCGTTCATATCGATGCTGGTTATGGTGGGATTGTGAATGCGGGTAATCATCGTATTACCGGCGCTGACGACTGCCATTTTATGCGGAACATTCACCTTCTGGTCACGGAGGGCACGGAGGACTCCGACGGCGATGGTGTCGTTGAAGGTAATGACTGCCGTGGCGTTGGTCTTTTCCTGCAAAAGCTGCAGGAATGCCCGGTAGCCGTCTTCTTCGACCATGCGGACATGTACGATGCTATGCTCGTCGCAGGCAAGGCCGTTGTCAAGAAATGCCTGCCGGTAGCCGATTTCCCGGTTTTCGCTCTGCACATATTCGGCAGGTCCGTTCATGAGGATTATGTTCCTGTGTCCTTTTGAAATAAGGTAGTTAACGGCAGCGTAGTAGCCTGCCGTAATGTCGGAATCGACAAAGTAGGTTTCCCCCGCGTCCTTTTCCGGGGTTCCGATGAGGACGTAGGGAATGTTCCGTTCCTTCACGTGCTCTATGTATACGTCATTGATCCTCGGATTCATGATGAGGACACCGTCGATGGGCTGCGTCAGGCGGAACTCGGGGCTGGAGCCTTTGGAATCGCTGCTGTAGTCCGCATAGACCATGAGCTGGTAGTTCCGTTCATGCAGGACGTCGAGGACGCCTGTCAGTATGTTGTTGAAGAAGGAGTCTTCCCGTATGTTCTGCGTTGAAGATGCGTACAGCCCCACTGTCCAGGTTTTATTGCTTGCAAGGTTCCGGGCGGTTATGTCGGGCCGGTAGTCCAATTCCTTGACCGCTTCCAGGATTTTCTCCTTCGTTTCGGCGCTTATTTTCTTTTTTCCGGAAAGCGCATAGGAAACGGTTGCGGCTGAAACCCCGACTCTTTTGGCGACTGTATCTATGGTGATTTTTTTCATAAGAATCCTTTTGGGGATAAGTCTAGCCGTGTTTCTTGAATTAGTCAATGAAAAATATATATTTTTCTTCACTTTTCTTAACCTGTTTCTTGCCGCAGCATCGTCCGGCGAGGCAACTGAAAAACTCCCTTGTCAGCCACCACCACTTTGACACTTCTTTTTTTTTATAATCTTCCATCTTTTTTACTTTAAGGTGCTGTCACTGGCAGTTCTTACCGCTGCCCTCGTTTTGGCACCACCCTTGCCGCCTGTTCAAACAGCTCCGGAGGTGATTCCTCCAGAGGCTCGGCTTCCTCGACAAGCAGTGCTTCCATGCCGTCACCAACGCTGCCGTCAGAGTTCTCCGGCAAGACTGTGGCGGCGGTCTACGCATCTGATGAAGAAGACGGCGCACCCTTTTCCCCTTATTCCGGCGATGTAACGGCTGACGGCAAGGTGGACCGGACAGCAACACATTCAGGGGGGAACGAACATGGCTGGACACCCGTCTCCGTGCCTATTACGAGCACATCAACAATTTCCGGCAACAAAATGATATTCGTAGATGAAGTCTGGACCCGCCAGTAGGACAGGCAGGAACAGATAAAAAAAGCCCCGCGTCTGGCGAGGCTCTGTAAGAAAAGACAGGTGCATTGCATCTTTTGCAGTTTGTACAAATGGCACCGGCACTTGTACAAACTGCCGCATTAAAAAACGATGTTTTTTATTGCCTTAGTCTCCAACAGCGTTGATGATGTTTCCGACAATGCCTTTGCTGGCTTTTTTGTCGGTGACAGTGTTATCTTTGCTCTGAAGGGTTCCGGGGACTGACGGGCAGAGCCAGATTTTTCCTGAACCGCGGTAGACGTTCACCAGTCCTTCTCCGTTGATCATGGAACCGAGCAGGGACTTTGAAGACTTTTCAACGGTGAAGTTGAGGGAACCTGACCAGGCTATCGCCATATTTCCGTCGATTTTGCACTCGTCGTTGTCGAGCACGACTTCGTAGAGCTCATCGCGCGGAACAGGGCTTTCAAAGACTGCAAGACCTGAACCCAGCAGGCTCAGGTTGAAAAGGCCTTCTCCTCCTGCAAGTGCAGAAGAGAGGGAACTGCGCGCCACGACTTTTTCCTGCAGGGAACTTTCGCATGCGAGGAAGAGTCCGTCCTGCATGATAACTCCGTTTGGTCCCCATGAAGCAATATCCTCGATAATAAGGTATTCGAATGTCGGTTCAAGCATGAGGTAGCCATTGCCTTCGTAGACCGGTTTAACTGCGGATTCTCCGGTTACAGCGCCCTTGAGTGCTCCCTTGAGGAAGCCGCCGACTCCCTTTACGCCCGAGGAGGCCTTTACATCGCCTGCTGTCCACTGCATGGCTCCCGCCTGAATCTTAACGCTGTTGTTTTTAAGCGTGCACAGAACCTGGCGTTTTCTGAAATTCATCTCATGCATGTAATATGCAATAGGGGACTCGAACGGGGAGACGCTCAAGTCTCTCTGGTGCTCGTAGACGGCGAAACAGCCCTTCTCTTCCAGTTTCACAAGATTTTTGTTGTCGTTAAAGTTGTTAATCTGTACCATACAGTAACTTCCTCTTTTTTTGTTTTTCCGAACCGTACGGTCCAGAACTTGGCAGGAATCTCAACTAAAGGTTTTAGAGGTTCCTGATAAAAAGTATAGCACAAAATCTCTAATTTGCAAGAGGATATTCAGCGATGAAACAGATTTCATGCGTTCCCTTTACAATGCCGTTGATTTTCTTCTATAATAGCCCTCATGGATACATTTCGCCTCTTCCATGAGGAAGACGGATTGACCTTCCGGCATGAAACGAGGGTCTATTTTTCCCAAAGCAGCAGCAACAAAGTAATCAGCATGTCTGAACTGCTCAGACTTACATCGGATACGGCAGTCGAGGACTACCGTGCGCAGGGCATGTCCCGCGATATGCTTTTAGAGCATGGCTACGCCATTCTTGTGTCCCGCTGTTCCTTCCGCCTGCACCGGCTCCCGCGTGAAAACGAACGGGTGACGGTGACCACCTGGGAGGAAAAAAGCGAGGCGCTGCAGCTGTGCAGAGCATACGACATCACGAACGACAGTGGGGAACTGCTGGTAACCGGTTCGAGCACTTGGCTGCTCGTGGACCCGGTGGGACGCAGGATAATTCCGACAAAGAACTTTACGCTCAGAAAGCCCGTCACAAAGCAGACGGAGCGGGACTGCCTCAAACCCGGCAAAATCTTCATACCCGAGGGGATGGAACTCGCTGATGAGCGGATGATACGCTACTCGGACATCGACGGCAACGGCCACACGAACAACTCTCGCTACGGGGCGTTCATCATGGATGCCCTTCCGGAAGCGGACCGGAAGCGCCAGTTCAAGGATTTCCGCCTCAACTATTCAAAAGAAGCTATGCTGGGGCAAAAGCTGCAGGTGTTCCTGCACAACAATGCGGAAGCGCAGCTGATTACCGTTGTCGGCAAAACAGAAAGCGGCACTTCTTTTGAAGCCGAACTGTACTACTAAAAACTTATTACCGGAGCATATATGCGCGTTTCCTTCAAGCAGTTCGCAAAACAGTTTTCTGTCCCACACTTCTGGCAGAAATTCGCGTTTGTCGCTGTTGCAATTTTCCTTATGGGATTTTTCCTTTCTTTTTTGATTGAAGTCGGCTGGGGCACAGACCCCTGTTCCTTCATGAACATCAACCTTTCCAATAAAATGGGCTGGACGCTGGGCACCTGGCAGCTGACGCTGAACGCCGTCATGCTGATTTTCGTCATCGTCTTCAACCCCATGCTGATAGGCTGCGGAACCGTACTCAATATGGTGCTGATTGGCTATACTGCTGACTTCTTCACATGGGTGTGGGGTGGGTGCGGTTTCCATGCCTTTATCGCGTCTTCCATGGGCGTGCGGGTGGCTGTCTTTGCCGCTGCAATCATCGGCTTTGTTATTTCGACGGCAGTCTACTTGAACTGCGATATGGGGATTTCCCCCTACGATAGCGTCATCAAGATTATCACCGGCTGGCTCAGCAGGATTCCGTACTTTATCCTGCGCATTGTCTACGATCTGCTGGCGGTTGTCATCGGACTCGTTGCAGGGCATTTCGCAGTCAACGGCGTGCAGGGCTCGCTGCTCGGCACGGTTATCATGGCGTTTGCGATTGGCCCTGCCATAAGCGCAGTCGGCGCGTTCATGAAAAAACACATTGCGATATTCGGGGAGTAAAAGCTATGGGAACGATGTACGGTTTTGTCGTCCTTGTACTGATGGCGCTGCTTTATTTTGTTGCCATGCGCTGGAGAAGACGGATTATAAAAGCGACACTTGAGGAATTCAAGGAAAAGGACGATTCCTATACCTTAGTGGTCGGGGCGTATGACTGGGGGCCGGCGGTGGATAAAATCATCGTGAACCCGGTGTCGTACATCGGTGCTTTCGATGAGGAAGAACTGTTCCCGACTGATTTTACCGTCGAGGCGGAAGGCAAGATGCGCGTCGTAAAAGATGCGTATTTTTCCGACGTCAACGGCGAGCGGGACGCCGGAGAGGACCACATTACGCTGGAACTTGCAGTGGCTCCGTTCGCTTCCGAGTGCAGTCCCTTTGTGTACGACCGGGAAAGCGAAAAAAACAACTGGAAGGAGTCCTTCCCGCACGTCATACGCCACCCGAAATTTGCACAACCCATCACCGAGTTTAACGATATATACTGTCCGCCGGCTGATGTCTTTGAGGAAGTCAAGACGTTCAACCGCTTGAGTGCGGCGGCATTTATCCCGGAGGAAGCGGATGACGAGCACCAGCACCCGCTGATTGTCTGGCTGAACGGTGCGGGGGAAGGCGGACACGACCCGAAGATTGCCCTGCTGGGCAACAAGGTGACGGCGCTGGCGCAGAACCCCATACAGTCGTATTTCAGCGGAGCCTATGTCCTTGTGGTGCAGACCCCCACTGTCTGGATGGACGCGGGAAGCCCGTACGACATCCTGCAGGACTCCTGCACGGACAAGTCGTCCCAGTACACAAAGGAATGCTTCGCCGTCATCAACACGTTCGTCAAAAAGTACAAGAACATAGACCGCAAGCGCATATACATCGGCGGGTGTTCCAACGGCGGATATATGACGCTCAACATGATTCTGCACTATCCCGACTACTTTGCGGCGGGGTATCCGATCTGCGAAGCGTACAACGATGCCTGGCTGTCCGACAGCGACATCGCAGTTTTGGATGCTGTACCGCTGTGGTTCACCGCTGCACGCAACGACACGACGGTGCCGCCCGAACAGCACGTCATTGCCACGACAGAGCGACTCGTGACGCACCGTGAAGGCTACGAACTGCACATGAGCCTCTTTGACGATGTTCACGACACGAGCGGACTGTACCTTGCGGAAGACGGCGGTCCGTTTGCGTATCCCGGCCACTGGTCATGGATATACGCGCTCAACGATCAGTGCGCAGAGGAAGACGACGGCAGCATGTGGTCGTGGCTTGCGCGGACGAGGCGCACCTGAGCGGAGCGAGAACAAGCCTCGCTTGCATATTGGGAAGTGCTGTGCGATAATTAAAGCACAATGAAAAAACGGTTTATCTTTATCCCTGCACTTCTCATACTGACGGCGCTCGTTTTCTTTGCTGTACGGTGGCTCTACACCCCGAAAGCACTGAACCTTACGTCCGATGCGGCGTATTTCTGGGCAACCAAAAAATTCGACGACGACAAGTGGCTGTTCAGAGAATATCCCACCGGACATAAATATTTCCTGTACCTGCCTGAAAAATACCGGGACGACCGCGACAACGAAACGGCAAAGCTGCCGCTCATCGTCACCTTTCACGGCTCCATGGAGTCGGCTGCCGCGCTGAAGTATGCCCGTCCTTTCATAACGCCTGATTTCCAAAAAAACATCTATCCCGAAGGCTGCGCTGTCATGGCGGTGGTTGCGCGCATAGGGTATTTCACCGATCCGCACAGCATGAGCCTGCTGATTCAGAACGTGCTGCTGCAGAACCGCTGCATAGACCAGACGAATGTAATCGCATACGGCTTTTCGCAGGGCGCAAAGTATGCGGTGGAACTCGCCTGTACGGAGCCTCACCTTTTGCGGGGCGTGATTTCCGGAAGCGGCTTCTACCAGATGTCAACGAAAGAACTGCTGAGTCTTCTGCCCGTCAGTTTTTATTTTGCGACATCTGCAAACGACAAGGGCATTTTTGAACAGGGCAGCCCTACGGGCAAACGCTGTGCCCGCTGGTGCAGCAATTCCCGCTACGTCGAGTACAAGACGCGCGGTCACTTCTATGTGGAACTGGCGGACAAAACCGGACGCGGAGAAGAAACAGCCTTTGACTGGCTCAAATCCGTCGTAAACAGATAGGGGGCAGGCTCCCCCTCGTGATTTGAACAAATCCTACAGACATGTTAGTATTGCGCCCATGAATGTAAAGATAATAGAGATGCCGCTGGACTATGGCGGCAGGCGGCATGGTTCGGATATGGGTCCTTCTGCCATACGTCTGGCAGGAATCAAAAGCAAGATAGAATCGTTGGGGCACACCGTCATCATGGAGGGACAGCCTGTGGCAATCCCTCCGCAGGAAAACGCCGACATCGGAACAAACCCGAATGCAAAATACCTTGCGCCGATAGTGGAAGCCTGTACGTCGCTTGCGGAAGATGTTGAGCAGAGTGTGGCGTGCGGTGAATTCCCCCTGATACTCGGCGGAGACCATTCCATCGTGCTCGGCACGCTTGCCGGGCTTTCCGCGCATTTCCGCACGACTGGCCAGCGGATCGGTGTCCTGTACGTCGATGCCCACGGGGACTTCAACATTCCCGAAACAAGCCCGACCGGCAATATCCACGGGGAGTGCCTTGCCGCGAGCGCAGGTTTCGGCTTGGATGAACTGGTGAACCTGTACGTTGAAGGACGCAAGGTTGACCCAGAGAACATCTGCTATGTGGGTGTGCGTGATTTGGATGCAGGTGAAAAACGCGTCATGAAGGAAGCTGGCGTCACCGTATTTACCGTCAGCGATATAGATAGGCTCGGCTTCGCGGAAGTCGTAAAAAAGGTCAGATTGTTCTTCAAAACAAGGTGCGACGTCGTTCACATCAGCTTCGACATGGATGCGCTCGACCCTTCCATTGCTCCAGGTACCGGTGTTCCTGTTCCCGGCGGTCTGAGCTACCGCGAGGCGCTGCTGCTCATGGAGGAGATGGAGGCTATCGGCATGGTGAAATCCATGGAGATTGTCGAAGTGAATCCGATTCTTGATGTGCGCAATGAGACTGCACTCATGGCAATCAGCCTCGCCGCACGTATCCTCGGCGAAAAACTGTACTGAATGCCATGATTTCCCCCGGTTATTTCTTCAGCTTGTAGTCCATTATGGCGTCAATGCTGGAGATGAGGGAACCGCGCACGCCGTTCTTTTCCAAGGTATCCACACCGCGGATAGTGGTTCCGTTGGGGGAACAGACGGCGTCTTTGAGTACACCGGGGTGGCTGCCGGTGACCTGCTGGAGCCGTGCGCTGCCGAGCATGGTCTGCGACACGAGGCGGTAGGCAAGGTCGCGGCTGATTCCGTATTTGACGGCGGCGTCTGCGTATGCTTCCATGATGACGTCCATGAAGGCCGGTCCGCAGCCGGAGATTGCGCCGCCTATGCCCATGAGGGACGTCGGCAGCGTTTCCACCAGACCTAAGGTGCCGAAGAGCGCGCGTGCCGTTTCGATTTCTTTGTCTGTAAAGGAAGTCTTCTGTTCAAACAGGATGACTCCTTGGCCGACCATGGCGGGGGTATTCGGCATGATGCAGAGGATTTTCACCTTGTCGCCGAGCATATCGTGGTAGGTGTCAAACACCCAACCCGCAGCAATCGAAATGAGCGCTTTTCCTGTCAGTTCACCCTGGATCTGTGCGAGGACATCTCGTATCTGATACGGTTTGCACGCCATGATGAGGGTGTCGCAGTCCTTTACCATCTCAATGATGTCCCCACACGGCGTAAAGCCGATGTTCTTTGCGTTTTCGGCGAGTTTTGTCTGGTTCGGGGCGAATGCCCTGACGTTTTCTTTGGGTACGCTGCCTGATTTGATGAAGCCCCGGGCAATGGCGGTCGCCATGTTGCCCATTCCTATGAATCCAATTTTTTCCATATCGTTACTCCCGTTGCTTAAATTATATGCCAGTTCCCGCCGCTCGGCAAGTGCGGGGTATCCCGTACCTTTGCAACACAAGTGGAATAATTTTTTATTATTTTGAGTTTTTTTCATGCTTCTTTGCGGGGCTGCGTTGTTATATTTAAATATATGAACACCGATTTAGTGATAAAAAAAACGTTTGATGATGCCAAGAATATGTTGGAGTCCCCGAAGGCTTTTTTGAACACTGCCATGGAGTTCCAGCAGCTTCTTATGCTGTACCAGAGCGGCATCAAGCAGCTGACGACTAAATTTGAAATCATTGAAGACGAGTTTGAAAGCAAACACGAGCGGAATCCGATCAGTTCAATTTCCAGCCGTATCAAAGACCCGCTGAGCATTGCGGAAAAGCTTCAGCGCAAGGGGTATTCCGTAACGATGGACAACATGGTCAACAAACTGTATGACATTGCGGGCATTCGCATAACCTGTCCGTTCATCAGCGATGTCTACCATGTGAGCCAGATGCTTTTGCAGCAGGAAGATATAACACTCATAGAGCTGAAGGATTATATACGGCATCCGAAGGAAAACGGATACCGGAGCCTGCACGTGATTGTGAAGGTAGATGTGTATTTTAGCGATCAAAAACGCGCGATTCCGGTGGAGATTCAAATCCGGACGATTGCCATGGACTTTTGGGCAAGTCTGGAGCATCAGCTGCATTACAAGAAAGATTATGAAATGCCGGAAGACATCAGCACTGAGTTGAAGTCCATCGCTGACACCATCTCCGACAATGATTTGCGCATGCAGAAACTCGCGGTTCATATACCGGGTTTTAAGCTGTATACGAAACCGCGGGATTTGTAATTTACTTACAGATTTTTTCCTGGCATTCGCGGTACAGCTGTGCTGTTTTGTCCACGATTTCCGCAGGAATGCTCTTGATTGAAGCATCTCCTGCGAGATTGTTGTCCTTGAGCCAGTCGCGGACGAACTGCTTGTCGTAGCTCGCCGGTGATGTGCCTTCCTTGTAGGTGTCGAGATTCCAGAATCTGCTTGAATCCGGAGTGAGCACTTCGTCGCCGAGCACAAGCTCTCCGTTTTCATCGAGACCGAACTCAAACTTGGTGTCGGCTATGATGATTCCGTTTTTGTATGCGTGCTCATAGCACTTTTTGTAGATGGCGAGCGCGGCTTTTTCAATCTTGGTGCCGAGCTCTTCGCCCAGATCCTTTTTCATGTAATCGAGGGTGACGTTGATGTCGTGTCCCTCTTTTGCCTTGGTGCTTGGTGTTACGATCGGTTCCGCGAGCTTTTCAGCCTGCTTGTATTCGCGGTCGAATTTGTGGCCCAAAAATGGCTCTCCCTTTTTGTACGCTTCATACATGCTGCCGAACATATATCCGCGGACGATGACTTCATAGGGAACCATCTTGAGCTTTTTTACGAGCATTGTCCTGCCTTCGAATTCAGGCTTCTGGAAGTCTGCCGGCATATCCGCAAGATTTGTGGATATGAGGTGGTTCTTTACGATGTCGCTGGTGTATGAGAACCAGTACTGGGAAAGCGCGTTGAGCACCTTGCCTTTGTCTGTAATCATGGTAGGCAGAATGACATCGAATGCAGAGATTCTGTCTGTGGTGACAATTACCATTCGGCCGTCTTCAAGGTCGTAGACTTCGCGGACTTTTCCGCTGATTATCTTTTTCATACTAACACTCCAATGCCCGCAGGCTTGCCTGTATCTTATAATTTTTGCCGAATTATATCAATCAAGCCTGGTAGTGTCCCATGATGAGATTGTATGCGACGGAGCCGGGTTTGGGGATTTCCGGCAACTTGTCCCTCGTGAACCAGCCTGCGTCCAGCAGTTCTTCCTCCTGAATGCGAATGTCCCCGCTGGCATAGTCAGCAGTGAAGGCGAGCATCAGCTGGTCGGGGAACGGCCATGACTGGCTGCCCACATAGCGGAGGTTCGTTATGCTGATGTTCGTTTCCTCCTTTACCTCCCGCACCGCACATTGTTCAATGGTTTCCCCCATCTCTACGAAGCCTGAAACACAGCCGTAGAATCCGCGGATGTTGTTTTTCGCTTTTACCAGCAGAATCTGGTCGCCCTTGCTGACGAGAACGATGACGGCGGGTTCGATGCGCGGAAAGTCGAGTCTTCGGCAGACGGGGCACACCTTCGCAGTTTCGGTTTTATCGACTTCGAGTTTTGCTCCGCAGGTCGGGCAGTAGAGGTGAATCTGTCTGAGCCGCAGGAAACCGTGTGCACGCGCCGCCAGCGCTCCCAACGCCGACGGCAGTCCCTGTTCCTGCTGTTCGGCTGTCTTGGTCCGCCAGAAAAATTCCCTGAGGGGGATGAATTCATATCCTGCCGGGGCGTTCGCTTCCTGGTTGAACATGGCGGCAGTGTAGTGGTGTTCGGGTTCTGCATAGAAATCGGAAATACTGACGCTTTTCAGGCAGTCTGCCAGTACCTTGTCTTTGGGCAGGCTGTCCGTTGTCAAAAGCGCACCGTCACTGGAATTTTCGGAATGCACGTTGATGAGTATGTCGTTTCCGCGAAAGAGTAGATGTGTGCCGCAGAGAGAATCTGGGTCGTTCGGTATAATAGGCATACCCACAGTATACAACTGGTTTGCCGTTTGCGGTAGTGGTTGAATTCTTTACGTTGTTATGCTAGTTTTAGGTATGAAAGTCGCAATCTTCATGGGGTCAAAATCTGACTCAGAAACAATGAAAAAGGCTGCCGATGTCCTTACGGAATTTGGCGTGGATTACAAGGCGTATATTATTTCGGCTCACCGTGCTGGTGATTTGCTGGTAAAAACAGTCGGCCAGGTGGAAAAGGAAGGTGCTGAAGTGATTATTGCTGGTGCGGGGCTGAGCGCTGCGCTTCCCGGTGTCATTGCAAGCCGTACTGTTCTTCCGGTTATCGGTGTTCCCCTTGAATGCATCAATCCGGGAAAATCAAACGGATTGGCAGGTCTTGACTCCCTCTTTTCGATTGCTCAAATGCCTCCGATGATTCCCGTTGCAACCGTGGGAATCGGCAATGCAAAAAACGCTGCCTATCTTGCGCTTGGCATTCTTGGAATAAAGTATCCGGAAATTCAGGAAAAACTCAAAATATTTAGAAAGAATATGACGGCTGACGCTGAAAAAACAGGCGGACAGGGATTCGAGTTTTAAGCAGGACAAGAGAGCAAACGATGGGTGTATGTGGCTGTGATGACGAAGAGAAAGACGACAAGCTTCATGATGAATGCGGTGTCGTCGGTCTGTTTCTGAAGCAAAAAAAAGACGAAAGCGATGAAGATTTTTCTGCCCGCAAGCAGAATATAGCGAAAGAAGCATATTATGGGTTGTATTCCCTGCAACACCGCGGACAGGACAGCGCCGGCATTGCTGCCAGTGACGGTGCCGACATAAAAATCCACAAAGGCATGGGAACTGTCGGCGAAGTGTTCCGCGCGGAAAATCTGAACATGCTGACGGGACATATTGCGGTCGGTCACGTCCGCTATGCTACAGCTGGCAGTGCGACCATAGAGAACGCACAGCCCATGCTGCTCAATTCCAAACTCGGCGGTGTCGCCGTAGCACACAACGGACAGCTGGTGAACTACGAGCAGCTCAGAGAGATGCTTGAAGAAAACGGCAGCACCTTTGTCTCTACAAGTGATACGGAAGTCATTGTCAAGTTGATTGCGAAATCCTACAAAAAAGGGCTTGAACGCGCCCTGACTGATACAATCCAGATGATAAAAGGTTCCTTTGCGCTGGTGGTGATGACGGAAAAATGTCTCATCGGCGCACGCGACCCGAATGGCATACGCCCGTTGTGTCTGGGTGAGGTTGACGGCGGCTGGATTCTCGCCAGCGAAAGCTGTGCAATCGACGCGGTCAACGGCAAATTCATCCGCGACATTCACCCCGGTGAAATTGTGATAATAAACGAGGACGGCGTCCTCTCCTTTGAATTCGGAGAGCGGACGTCCAAGCGTACCTGCGTGTTTGAGTACGTGTACTTCGCGCGCCCGGACAGCATTATGGACGGAATTGCCGTAACCGAAGCGCGCCTGCGCATGGGTGAGTGCCTGGCTCGTGAAAGCGCTGTTCCCGCGGATGTCGTGGTCGGCGTTCCGGACTCCGGTCTTGAAGCCGCGCGTGGGTATGCAAACGAAGCGAACATCCCGTGTGCAATAGGAATCATAAAAAACAAATATATCGGACGGACCTTCATAGCCCCGACACAGCAGGAGCGCGAGAACCTCGTGTTCGTAAAGCTCAACGCTGTCCGTTCCGTCGTGGAAGGCAAGCGCGTCGTCGTCATTGACGACTCCATTGTGCGCGGAACCACCAGCCGCCGCCTCGTCCAGATTCTGCGCCGCGCCGGTGCAAAAGAAGTGCATTTCCGCATTTCATCCCCGCCGGTAAAGTTCCCCTGCTATTTCGGCATAAATACCCCTTCCCGCGGGGAGCTTATCTCTAGCCAGCACAATGAAGAAGAAATCTGTAAAGAAATAGGCGCTGATTCCCTTGCGTTCATAAGCGCAGAGGGAATGCTGAACGCCTGCAAAATCTGCAACCCAGAGCAGTACGGATTCTGTAAAGGCTGTTTCACTGGCGAATACCCCATGTCGGTGCCAGGCGAAATCAATGGCAAACGTTTGTAAAGAAAACTGCAATCAAGGAGAATGCAATGGTTGATTATAAGAATGCCGGTGTTGATGTGAATGAAGGCTACAAAGCCGTTGACAAGTACAAGAAGCAGGCTGAACGGGCGAAGATTCCCGGACTGCTGACAGATTTGGGAGCCTTCAACGGCATGTTCGCCGTTCCGCAGGGGATGAAAAACCCCGTTATGGTAAGCGGAACTGACGGTGTTGGAACAAAGCTGGACATCGCTTTCAAGATGAAAAAATACGACACAGTCGGCATTGACTGCGTTGCGATGAGTGTAAACGACATACTGTGCTCCGGTGTGCAGACCAATTTCTTCCTTGATTACATCGCCTGCGGAAAACTGGATTCCGACATCGCCGGGGAACTGGTGAAAGGCGTGACCGACGGCTGTGTGCAGACAGGCTGTGCGCTGCTTGGCGGTGAAACAGCAGAAATGCCCGGTTTCTACGATGACGGAAAGTACGACCTCGCCGGCTTCGGTGTGGGTGTCGTTGACAAGGATGATGTCATTACCGGTGCAAATATAAAAGAAAACGATGTGCTGATTGGACTGTCTTCCACCGGTGCGCATTCCAACGGTTACTCCCTTATCCGCCGCCTCGTCACCGATTTTGACGAGCCGTTTACAGTGGACGGAAAACCGACCGGAAAGACCATTGGCGACGTACTGCTGACACCGACCCGCATCTATGTCAAGCCGGTCATGGAAGTGCTTGCAAAATACCGCTCCAGTGTACACGGCATGGTGCATGTGACGGGGGGCGGATTCTATGAGAACCTGCCGCGCATGTACCCGAAGGCAAATGCAGGCGAAAAACAGCTCCGCTCCGTCATCGTCAAAGACAGCTGGGATGTCCCGCCGGTGTTTGCAGAACTGGTGCGCCGCGGTGCAGATGCTTCCTCCATGTTCAATACATTCAACATGGGAATCGGCTTCGTTCTCGCCGTCAATCCTGCCGATGCAGACGCCATCATTGCGATGTTCAACGAAAATGCGTCGAAGTACCACCAGCCGGATGTCCCCGACATGAAGGCGTACAGAATCGGTTGCGTTGGTGTGACAGACGCTGTAAGCGGAGACCTCAAAGGCAGCAAGGATATGACTGTCTTTGTTGAAAAGGCATGATGAACATAGCGGTTCTTGTTTCGGGCGGCGGCACCAACTTGCAGGCGCTGATTGATTTTGAACAGCAAAAGCACTCTGCGGGCGAAACCTGCCCGTACCACATTGCGCTGGTCGTCTCAAACACAAAGAATGCGTATGCGCTGGAGCGCGCTGCACATGCCGGAATCCCCGCTGAGATACGCAGTCCGTATTCGGTGCTGGGGGCTGAAAAAGCGAAAGCTGCGTCCCGCGATGAAAAGCGTCTTGCGGTGTCCGATGCCATTCTTTCGTTGTGCGAGCAGAACGGTATCGACGCGATTGTGCTGGCAGGGTATCTGTCCGTTCTGTGCGGCAGAATCCTGTCGGTCTACAGCGAAAGGATAATCAACTTGCATCCTGCTTTGCTGCCAAAATTCGGCGGCATCGGCATGTGGGGGCACAACGTGCATGAAGCGGTGCTTGCAGCCCATGAGTCAGAGAGCGGGTGCACGGTGCACCTTGTGGATGCCGGCTGTGATACGGGGAAAATCCTCGTGCAGAAGCGGGTGCCGGTTATGCCGGGAGATACACCAGATACCCTGTATGCGCGTATTGCTCCGTTGGAGCACGAGGCGCTGCTTGAAGGTGTTTGTCTGCTGGCGAATAGTTGAATCATTTTGATTACATTTTTTAGAGGAGTTTTTTATGAACAACGAAAAAAAATATAACGTTGACAGTTTCAATTTGGACCACACAAAAGTGACGGCTCCATTTGTCCGCCTTGCTGCAAAGAAGGTCGGTGAAAAGGGGGATGTCGTGACAAAGTTCGACATCCGCTTCTGCCAGCCGAACGTACAGGCCATGCCGACCGGAGCAATCCATACGCTGGAGCACCTGACTGCAGAGTACATCCGCGATGAAATGCCGAATGAAGTGATTGACCTCAGCCCCATGGGCTGCCGCACCGGATTCTACTTTACAATCTGGGGCGACCACGATGAAGCTTACGTTGCAAACCACTTGCTGAACGTCCTTAAAAAGGTTGCGGTTTGGGACAAGCCGATTCCTGCGACAACAGCAAAGGAATGCGGCAACTATCTGGATCACAACCTTGAGGGTGCCAAGTACTGGGCAAAAGCGTGGTGCGACGGCATTGAGGCGAAAGGCTGGAACTGCTACAAATAAGGTCTAATCTGTTTGCATGAATTTGAGTGAAAAATTTCGGGAGACACTGTCATCGGTGCTCCCGATTATGGCAATTGTGCTTCTTCTGTCATTTACTGTTGCTCCGCTGGGTGCCGAACTCAACATCAGGTTTTTGGTTGGCGGGGTGCTTTTGATTTTTGGTCTGACGCTGTTTCTGGCGGGTGTAGACCTTGGAATCCTTCCTATTGGAGAGCGCAGCGGTGCAGCCCTGACTGCAAAGAAAAGTCTGCCGCTGCTGCTCTGCGTTTCATTTGTAATCGGTGTCATGGTGACTATTGCGGAACCCGACGTACAGGTCTTGGCAGACCAGATACGGAGCGTGGCTCCTTCGGTGAACAAATGGTCGTTGGTCTTTATGATTGCGGCGGGCATCGGTCTGTTTGTGGTGCTGGGGCTTGTCCGTACCATGCTTTCCTTAAAACTGAAATATCTGCTGGTCGTTTCCTATATCATTGTCTTTGTCCTCGCGTTCTGCTGTCCTGCTTCGTTTCAGGGAGTCGCCTTTGATGCCGGCGGCGCGACGACCGGCCCTATGACGGTCCCGTTCATCATGGCGCTGGGTGTCGGTGTTGCGGCTGTCCGTTCAAAGACGAATGCACCGACGAAAGGTCAGGGGGGTACGCAAAGCGATGACTCCTTCGGTCTTACGGGCATTGCTTCTATAGGACCGGTGGCGGCGGTATGCTTGTACGGCATGATTCTTTCCGCTCTGGGAGACGGGGAGGCAGCACAGACTGCTGCAACAGCGGGGGAGTCGGGTGAGGCTGTCTCCGGACTGTGGGTGTTCCTGCACCTGTTGCCAGAGGAACTCAAGGAAGTGAGCATGGCTTTGCTGCCGCTTATTCTGATGTTTGCGGCATTCCAGCTGTTCCTGCTGAAAATGCCTCCGGTACAGGTACAGCGTATGGTCATGGGTCTTGTATACAGCTTTATCGGTCTGGTTGTTTTCCTTGTCGGTGTAAACGGCGGCTTCATGCCTGCCGGCCGGCGGCTGGGGGAAATCCTCGGCGGTGGGGCGGCGACGTACGGCGGACTGCACATCGCGCTGCTTACGGCGGTGGGTGTTCTGTTTGGCGCAGTGGTGGTTATGGCGGAACCCGCTGTCTGGGTTTTGACCGAGCAGGTGGAACAGGTGTCCGGCGGTACCATACAGCGGCGGGTCATGCTCATTGCACTGTCTGCGGGCGTCGCGGTTTCAATCGGCTTGAGCATGTTGCGCGTGTTCTACGGGTTCAGCCTGTGGTGTATTCTGATACCGGGGTATGTCCTTGCACTAGCACTGACGTTCTTCTGTCCGTCGCTCTTTGTCGGCATTGCCTTTGACTCTGGCGGTGTCGCCTCTGGTCCCATGACGAGCACTTTTATTCTGTCGTTTACGCTTGGTGCGGCTGCCGCTGCCGGAAACGGTTCTGCGACTGCGGCATTCGGGGTGATTGCCCTTGTTGCAATGACTCCGCTCATCGCAATACAGATTCTTGGAATCATGTTTAAAATCAAAAGCAAAAAGAAGGGGGCATAGAATGACGCGGTTTACATTGGTCGTGAGCATTGTGCCGCACGGTAAGGCAGACATTGTTTCCGATGCCGCTGTCAACGCCGGCAGTTTCGGCGGTACGGTGGCGATGGGGCGCGGAATCAGCGCCAACTCGTTTGTTGCAGCCCTCGGTCTTGCTGACAGCGCGCGGGATATCGTGTATATCCTGACGGAAGAGCAGACGACGAAGGCAATCTATGATGCCATAGTCAACCGCTGTGCAACAGCGAAGCGGGACTTCGGAATCATTTTCTGCATTGCGGCTGACAGTCTTTTGAAAGCTGGTGTGATTACCAAAGGCGAGCGTGTACAAGGAGGCAGTATGGAAAACAATGACGTACTTATTACCATTATTTTGAACAAGGGGTATGCCGATGACGCCATGGCGGCGGCCAGAAAAGCGGGCGCAGGCGGAGGAACGGTCATCAGCGCGCGGGGAACTGCACGTGAAGACGACGAAAAGTTTTTCGGCATGCACATTGTCCCCGAAAAAGAAATGCTGCTGATTGTCGTTTCGACGGAAAAGAAAGACGCTGTGCTTGAAGCCGTACAGGGCTTGGAGTGCCTGTCCCAGCCAGGCAGTGGCATTGCCTTCTGCACTCCTGTTGACGGTTTCAGACTGCTCGGAAAGAAAAAATAAACGATGTCACACATTCCTGTGGATTCAGCTGCGTTTTCGAAAGAGGCTTTTTTTGAAGAACTCGTCCGGCCGGAAACCGCCTCCCTGCTGGGGGAAAAGACGTTCCCCCTCGATGCGTCGCATGTCAACCTCTACGAGAGTATCGACAGCACGAACGCGGAACTGCTTCGCCGTCTGGAAGGTGCAGGAGCTCTGCGCGACGGTAACGGGGAACTGACTGAAAGCGGACAGCAACTGCACCTCAGCCTTGCGGCGGCTGCCAGCCAGAGCGCAGGACGCGGACGGCAGGGGCGTGCATTCTATTCGCCTGACAGGACAGGGATCTATTTCAGCTATAGCTATATACCCAAAGGTGGTGTGCAGGATCCCTCCGTCTATACTGTTTCGTCGGTAGTGGGTGTGTGCCGCGCAATCGAAAAACTCTACGGTGTGCAGACTGGCATAAAGTGGGTGAACGATATTTTTGTGCGCGGTAAAAAAGTCTGCGGTATCCTTACCGAAGGCTTCATGCGTGACGGCGCGGTGCAAGCCGTCGTTGTGGGCATTGGCATAAATATTGTCTTTGATACCGATGCTCCTGTGGAGCTGTCTGGCATTGCGGGCGGTGTCGTCGACCGCGCCGTGAGCGGAACCGATACCCGTCTGCAACTGCTTGCGCTGTGCATGCAGGAAATCGTGCATGCCTTGAGTGAAGACTGGCACAGCGTCATCGACTTTTACACCGCACGCTCCATCGTGCTCGGCGCCACCCTCTCTGTTACCCCGCTTGCTGGCGCTTCTCGCGACAGCTATCCAGCCACCGCAATCGCCATCACCGATGACGCAGGACTGCTCGTGGAACTGTCCGACGGCACGCGCCGTACCCTCCACTCAGGCGAAGTCACCTTACACCGGTAGGGGAGGACGAAATAAAAGAAAAAATAATGGAGAAGTTCAGCCTTACAGCGGAAAAAGCGGAAGCCTATCTAGCCAGAAGTCCTGTCATGGCATAACACTATAGAATTCCAAGAACTCACCTAAGCAGCCGGTCAATTGCCTGTGCAAACTGATCGGCACAGGAAGTCCCGCGACCTTTGCAATCGTTTCCGCGCAGAATGGCTGCAATTTCTTTTGCGTCGTGGCCTTCCACCAACCGTCCGATTGCTTTTAAGTTGCCGTTGCAGCCACCGAGAAACCGGACGTTATGCAGTGTGCCGTCATCTATATCGAAATCAATCTGCGTTGAGCAGACTCCATGTGGTTTGAATGTTACGTGTTCCATAAATCCTCCTGCTGCAATTTGAAACGACGGCCTTTGTTTCAGCCTTCCTGAAAAATCCTGATGTTCGTAAGTGCGCATTGATCCCCGGACAACGCTACGTATATTTCCGGAGCATCACATTTGATTACGGTCGTACAACGGATGGATATTCCAAAATTCTCGGTTGTGGAAACAATCTCGTTTCCTTGTTTGTGAAAGGAAACAGAACTGTCATAGCCTTCGGTATTAAATGCTTTCCAAGAATCCCATCCGAGGAAATCCTGTTTGTTTACTAAAAAAGTATTTTCAGCAATTTTTTCCGTTTCCCAGTTTTCGCCGTCCAATCGCACTAATGAATATTCCTGATAGTCTTTGCCGGAAATGGTGCCGTCTTTTGAATAAAAAATGACATAGGAAGGACAATGCCAAACCAGTCTTGCTGTAGGCAATGCCTTAGTATGGAAGACAATTTTCATTCCATCACGAATCGGAATTCCAACTGATGAATCGGTACGGTATCCGTCAACCTGAACGTTTGGGATGTTGCCGGCAGGAGCCTTGATATAACTGATTTCCTCAGCGATTCTGGGTATGTAATCCGTGCTGACTTTTTCTTTCGATTTTTCAATCTTTAAATTGCTGATGCAACAATTCGTTCCGGTCAAGCCGATATAGACAAATCTGGAACTGTCCGGCAGTGCCATAATAGCTTCAAACGTTTTGGCACTGTTCATAACCCTTAGCAGCACGTGGTCTTTCACTTTGACAGCTTCGAGCCGATATATCCCCGTGTCCAACTCTGGCAACGGTGGTTCCTTCCATGTCGTTTCTATTTTTCGTGCTCCGTAGACGGCGACATGACCGTCAAATGAAATTTCCGCATATTCAAAATAAAGCAGTTTTTTCTTTTCCGTTTCGGCAGTATGATATCTTCCATCCAGCGAATCAAAGAGGATGAGTGAAGGAGCACTCTTGCGACCGGAATTTGTTTTGTTTTCGGTAACTTTGATTTCTATGGAAGTAATGTTCTGCTGTACTACAATTCCTTCTGCGACATACTCCCGGTGCGTTCCGATTGCCATTTCGCTCTTTCCTGATAAATCCTTGGTATCTTCGTTTTCCTTCATCTCGTATTTGGGGTCGAGATCAATCAAGTGAATCATAATATTTGCAAATTTTGGATCAAACTGTGTTCCGATTCCTTTAATGATTTCTTCCCTGACATCATTTTGTGGAATGGCATTGCGGTAACTTCTTTTTGAAGTCATTGCGTCATAAGCGTCCGCGACTGCAATGATTCTGGCAATTTCAGGAATGTCGCTGCCCTTCAAGCCCATTGGATACCCTTTGCCGTCGTAACGCTCATGATGGAAATGAGCGCCGATGCTGATAAAGGGATATTCGGTGATGCTTTGAAGAATCTGTGCTCCCATTACCGGATGCCGTTTGATGATTTCGTATTCGTCATTCGTCAGATTTCCACCTTTATTGATTATCGATTTTGGAATGCCAATCTTTCCAACATCGTGAAGCAGGGCGATATAAAAAATCTCTTCGCATTCCGAAGGTGTTTTCCCTGCGTGCTGAGCAATTTTTTTTGAATACTCCGCAACTCTCGAAGAATGTCCATGCGTATATTCATCCTTTTTATCGATTGCATTGACAAGTGCTGTCGCTGTTTGTGCGAACAATCGCTGGACATTTTTTTGCGCTTCTTCTTTGCGGAATAGATTGACTTGAAATGACATCAGCGTTCCGACAATCGCGCTCACGATAAACAAGCCCGCAAGGGAATCAAAATAATTGCCTGCCCTGGAGTATTCGGTAACCAGATGTGGGAAATAAAAACCGACAATCCAACATGCTGTCATGATCACGACTTCACAAACCAGCATGATTTTTTTCCATGTCTTTTCCAAAATCAGCGTAATGTATATGGTTCCGAGAAGCAACCAGGTGGGAGTGCCCCCCTGTGCGCCGCCGTTTGTGAAAAACATGGCAGGCAGAAAAGCAAAGACCAGAACAAACGAAATGACGATTCTCGCGCGGTCTGTCTGTCTTTTTTTCGCAGCGTAACCCACATATAAGGAAAAAAGAAGTGCACCCACGAACGTAGAAACAGTGGCGGAAATCGGTTCTCTCATGATTAAACCGGCAGGAACCGCTGCAAATAATGCCAATAATACCGTAATGGAAAAAAGGATGAACATTCGTTCCCTTATTTCAATAGTAGAATCAAAGACATATTTTTTTATGCCGGTATATAACTTTTTTATTATCATTTTTTACCGTCCCTTTGTAGAGCAACATTTTTCATAGTATGTTTTATTACGGCAGTAAGGAAAATTATAACAATACTGTTATAATTCCTCTTTTATTCACATCACAGTTTCAAGGTTATCTCAAAAAAAATGCTAGAGATTCCATTATCTGTGATATTTTAATCATAGTACATTGATTTGCCTTAGACAAGACTTGAGCACCGTAGGTGCCCAAAGTAGCAGGGAATATGTACGCCCCATGGCAGGCGATGGCACCTCACGTGGCGGGCGGATGGCGGGTCACGTGGCGGGCGGATGGCGGGTCACGTGGCGGGCGGATGGCAGGTCACGTGGCGGGCGGATGGCGGGTCACGTGGCGGGCGGATGGCGGGTCACGTGGCGGGCGGATGGCGGGTCATGTGGCGGGCGGATGGCGGGTCGCGTGAGGGGCGGATGGCGGGTCGCGTGGCGGTACGATGGCGGGACACGAGAGGGGGTGGCAGGGGCTGTAGGTGTGTTGACATTTCATGTTTTAGAAAATCCGGCGGTCAAAGGTCTCCTGGCTCAGCGACGGCGAGATTGCAACACTTTGCGCAGAAAAGAATCCGCACTTTGTGCAGGAAAGGTGAAAATACATTGGCAACATTCTTTGGCGGTAATTTATAATAGAAAATATTTATAAGAGTTGATAAAATACTTTACGTATTTAAAGAGGCAAAAAAATGAATTTTAAGTTTACCATCCCCGATTATAAAAAAATACGCGTGATTATAGACTAGACACTGATGCAGCCTGCGAAGCGGACGACCCGTTTGCAATTGTTCAGGCACTGCTAAGCCCGAAACTGATTGTAAAAGGAATTATTGCAACCCATTTTGCAGCACCCGGCTCTATGGAAAAAAGTTTTTCTGAAGTAGAAACAATCCTTAATCTTATGAATCTTGATGTTCCTCATTTTAAGGGACAGAAAGATGCAGCGGACAAAGAACTTTCCGAAGGAGCAAAGTTTATAATTGAAGAAGCAAACAGGGAATCTGACAATCCGCTCTTTCTTTTGTGCCAGGGTGCAATTACAAATGTTTCCGCAGCCTTAAAAGCCGCACCAACAATTGCAGATAAAATCAAAATCATCTGGATTGGAACTCACGGCAAAGCTCCGCACCCTGCACAGACCAGAGAGTACAATGCTGGAAATGATGTAGATGCAGCAAACTTTGTGCTCCAAAGCAAGGCGGAAATCTGGCTGGTTCCGTCCACGGTTTATTCAACCATAACAATCGGAATTGCAGAAATCCAACGGCGTATAAGCCCATGCGGAAAAATCGGCGGACACCTTTTTACAAATCTTGTTAACTACAACAACTCGGAATGTGCCGGCTGGACAAAAGGTGAAAGCTGGACTTTAGGAGATTCCCCTGCAATTGCGCTCGCCCTTAATCCCGATGCCGGACATTTTATAACAGCCCGCGCCCCGCATATTGCAGGCGACACTAGTTCCGAAGTCTGCGAGACAAATCCAATTGTACGGATTTACACCGATGTGGACTCAAGATACATTCTGGAGGACCTTATTGCCAAGCTGGAAATTTTTGCAGAACAGGACTGAAAAATAAATACGGATTGAGCGTTTGATTTTATTGTTTGTAGCCTCAATGAAGTTTTTCGGTGAGTCAGAGAACGCCGTTAAGACACAAATCTGGACGGTACAGATTGTCTACCTGCTGTACTTGAAGCTGCGCCAGGCAACTACATTTTCCAAAAAGAATTTTTCAAGTTTTATCTGTGAATTGCGCATGTGTATTTTCGACCGCAGGAATCTTTTCCTGTGGTTCTCGGACTCTCCTTCTCAAGAAAATTCCAATCTTTCTTGAGATTGTCTGCAAGGAAGGTTAGGGCTATGAAATTATCTTGGACAGGAGTGATACTGTATATTAAAAGATGAATCTAGATGAATCTATATGTTGAATTTAGATAAATAAAAGTATATACTATCACTATTCTAACAAAAGGAGGAAACCGTATGGGTGACGACAGTAGTAGCGGATCGTATCCGTCCATGATTGAATTAGAACTGCATCCTCTCCCCTCAGGTTTCCAGTCCTAATTCCTTTCTAAAACAGATACAACCCTTCTGAAAATCGCTTATTCTTATTCTCATTTTTTCATGATTTTTCTATGCCTAAATCTATTTTAAGAGGTATTTAAAATGTTTAAAATTGAAGATTCAATCAACAAATTATTGGAAGAAAAAAAATATTCTACCATCAGAGACATTCTTGTTCTTATGGCACCATCAGATTTAGCTGCAATATTTGAACTTATTGAAGAAAAGAACATTCCACTGGTTTTCAGGCTTTTACCTAAAGACAAGGCAGATGACACATTCGTTGAAATGGAAAATGAATATCAGGAACTTCTTATTAAAAGCTTCACTGATTCTGAGCTTAAAGCGATTCTTGATGAAATGTATGTTAATGATGTGGCAGACCTTGTAGAAGAAATGCCTGCAAACGTAGTTTCAAGAATTCTAAAAAATGTAGATTCAGAAACTCGAAAAGACATCAATCTGATTCTCCAATATCCGGAAAATTCTGCCGGCTCGATTATGACAACGGAGTATGTTTCCCTGAAACTTGGAACAACCGTTGGACAGGCAATAAAACAAATTCGTGAAACAGGTGTAGAAAAGAAATCATTCTATGCCTGTTATGTGACAAAAAACAGAAAACTGATTGGTCGTCTTTCTGTAAAGGATCTTCTTCTTGCAAAGAGCGATGACATTCTTATTGATGACATAATGAAAACAAATGTTCTTTCAGTGACTACACATGAAGACCAGGAAACAGCTTCAAAACTTCTTGCTAAATACAATTTTTATGCACTGCCAGTTGTTGATACTGAACAAAACATGGTTGGTATTATTGCCTTTGACGATGCTCTTGAAGTAATGGAAGAAGAAACAACGGAAGATATGGAGCTTATGGCAGGTATGTCTCACTCAGAAAAGACATATCTTCACGAATCCATTTTCAATCTTTTTAAGCACAGAATCGGATGGCTTTTATTCCTTATGGTTTCCGCAACATTTACAGGACTTATCATCACACATTTTGAAAATGCACTTTCAACTTTAGTAGTTTTGACTGCTTTCATTCCAATGCTCATGGATACAGGTGGAAATTCCGGTTCTCAGTCGTCTGTAATAATCATTCGAGCCATTGCTCTGGATGAAGTTCGTTTTAAGGACATTTTTAAGGTACTCGTGAAAGAATTTTTTACAGCTCTTTTATGCGGTGCAGTCCTTGCTGCTGTATGTTTTGCCAAAATCATGCTTTTTGACAGGATGATTCTTAGAAATGATGACATAACAGTAGCAGTTGCAATGACAGTCTGTTTTACAATGATAGCAACTATTGTAGTTGCCAAAGTTGTTGGTTGTACGCTTCCACTTTTTGCAAAGAAACTTGGTTTTGATCCTGCGGTAATGGCAAGTCCATTGATTACAACAATTGCAGATGCTCTTTCATTACTTGTTTACTTTGGAATTGCAAAAGTACTGCTGTTTTAAAATACTGTCTTTCTGAAAATGATGTGTAAATTATTGATTATTTTTAGTACACATCATTTTTGAAGATACCAATGATTTAAAAAATCGTGTTTTGCAGGATGTTTCAAACGGGTTTGCGTTTCTTGATGATTTTGACCATGGAAAACTTGATAAAAAAGGAAGATGAGATTCCGTTTGAAGTGCCGGAGGGCTGGTGTTAGCGTAGATGAGGTGAATTATCATATTTGAATTTCCTTAAACCTGGGTAATGCGTTTTTGTCGATTTTTTTTGCAAATAAGTAATTCGAATCATAACTCCATGCATCGTACAAAATTTCTTCTTCATTTTCTGTAGAATCTATAACATAGCTTTCAAATTCAGAAATTTGCGGAATACCTCGCAACATTCCATGGAAAATTTCCGACAAAATGGAAATGTCAAGCAAAATGAAGCAATAGTAAAGTGCAACTTCAATTTTGCCGGAAACTGGCTGGATTTTGACTCCGTGTCACTATTCTGGGGGCGGAGCACAGATGCTAATATATAATTATGAATTTCATTTGGGATGAAAATAAAAATGCTAAAAACAAGAAAAAACATGGAATCAGTTTTGAAACTGCCGCTCATGCTTTTGCAGACCAGATGAGAAGAAGACCGGTGGCAAGTCATTGGTTCTGTAACTGAAGCAGTTCTGTTTGTTGTGGAAATTTGAGTCACAAGATGATATAGTAGCTTATATAAAGGATTTGCCTGTTTTAGCTTCGGCGATAGTATCGGATTCAGACATTCTGATAACTGGCGATAAAATTGGGCTGCGATGCACGGCATAGGGAAGTGCGTTTTTCCAGACGAACTGAACGGAGAAAAAGATGTGGAAAATACGGCAGAGAATCAGATTTTACGGACAGGTGCAGGGGGTTGGCTTCCGCTATACGGCTCAATATGAGGCTCAGCGTCTGGGGCTGACCGGGTGGGTCGGTAATGAATGGGACGGGACTGTCCTTATGGAAGTGCAGGGCGATGAGCAGGATATACTGCATCTGATCCAGTCTCTCGAATCGGACCGGTTTATTGAAATCGACCGGATTGAAAAGCAGTTGTACGCGCTGGACGAACGAGAGACGAATTTCACAATACGGTACTGAATTTTCCCTATTGAGAAGGGCAAACCTCTGTGTTATAGTCGACTGTGAACGGGCTTCTTAGGGATGCACTGCGGGGATTTTCCCAAAATCAATGATATATGTTTGAAAGGAAGAGGTTATGTCTAAGCTTAAAGAAGAGCGTACGGAAGAAATCAATGCACTCATAAAGGAAATGTCGCTTGAGGAAAAGGTCGGGCTTATGCTGCATGAAAGCATGGGCGTGGAACGGCTGGGCATAGAGCCATACAACTGGTGGAACGAATGTCTGCACGGGGTTGCGCGAAACGGTTCCGCTACGGTGTTTCCTCAGACAATTGGGCTTGCTGCAACATTTGATACGGAACTCGTGCAAAAAGAATACGAAGCGATTTCCGATGAAGCTCGTGCAAAATATAACGAGGCTCAAAAAGTACACGACAACGGTCAGTTCCGCGGACTGACGTTCTGGACTCCGAACATCAACATTGCCCGCGATCCGCGGTGGGGGCGTGCGCAGGAGACGTTCGGCGAGGATCCCTTCCTTACGGCGCAGATGGGAACGGCTGCAGTCAGAGGGCTGCAGGGCGATGACCCTGAGAATCTGAAAGTCGCCGCCTGTGCAAAGCATTTTGCAGTGCATTCTGGTCCTGAGGATACGAGGCATACGGCTGATGTCCGCCCGAGCAAAAAGGATTTGTGGGAAACGTATCTTCCGGCTTTCAAGGAGCTGGTCGATGCGGGTGTTGAGTCCGTCATGGGAGCGTACCAGCGTGTGTACGGAGAGCCTTGCAACGGCAGTAAATTTCTTTTGGTCGATATCCTGCGAAAAAAATGGGGCTTTAAGGGACATGTCGTCAGCGACTGCTGGGCTGTCCGTGACTTCCATGAAAATCATAAGGTGACGAAGACTCCGGCGGAATCCGCTGCCCTTGCAATCAACAATACCTGCGACCTCAACTGCGGTTGCACCTACCATGCGGCAATCGATGCGGTACGGCAGGGTATTCTTTCGGAAGAAAAGGTAAACGAGTCTGTGTTCCGTCTTTTGATGACACGGGCGAAACTCGGCATGGATGATTCCTGGGAAAAATCAAAGTGGGCGCACTTGGGCGCTGCCGATGTGAACTCGAAAGAGCACCGGGAACTTGCCCGCACCGTCGCACAGCGTTCAATCGTGCTGCTGAAAAATGATAAGAATCTTTTGCCGTTGACAAAGGAAAAGAAGATAAAAAAGATTCTCGTCATCGGGCCTACCGCAGCAAACCTGAACTCCCTGTTGGGAAATTATTACGGGCTTAATTCCAAGCTCGTGACGATTCTTGAGGGTGTTGCCGGGAAAATCGAATCGCGTCCGGAAATCACGCTGGACTACCACCCGGGAACCGGCATGTACCACGACAGTGCGCAGCGCGGCTGGACCGTCGGAATGGCAGAGAGTGCTGATGTTGTAATCGCCTGTTTCGGTCTTGACAATATGATGGAAGGTGAAGAGGGCGATGCTGTAGAGACTCTGCGCGGAGACCGGGATTCAATTGAGCTTCCTGCTCACCAGCTTGCCTACTTGCAGGCAATCCGCGAGCGCGGCACTCCGGTTGTCCTCGTGCTTACTGGCGGTGAAGCGATTGCTTTCCCCCGCGATATTGCCGATGCGGTGTTGTTTGCCTGGTACCCGGGGGAGGAAGGCGGCAATGCTGTGGCAGATATTATCTTCGGCGATGCGGAGCCGAGTGCGCATCTTCCGGTGACGTTCCCTGCAAAAACTGCGGACCTTCCGGACTTTGCGGATTACGATATGAAGGAACGGACATACCGCTACGCCACAAAGGAGCCGTTGTTCCCGTTCGGTTTTGGCTTGAGCTATACGTCCTGGCAGTTTAAGAATCTTGCCTGCAAGAAAAATGCCGACAGCGTTACTGTCAGTGTCGATGTTGCAAACACCGGGAACCGTGACGGCGATGAATGCGTTCAGGTGTACGTTGGAAAAAAAGAAAGGTCGGAAACAGACCCCTTGTGCAGTCTGCGGGCGTTCAAGAAGGTACACGTCGCACAGGGTGGAACGAGTGCGGTAACATTCGAACTGCCGCTGAAGGCGTTTGAAACAATCACCGCTGAGGGTGAAAGCGTTGTTCAGGACGGCGCCTACCGCGTGATTGTCGCTGACGCAGCACCGGTTCCTGTCTCTGAAAAACTCGGCGCTACCGAACATGTGGAAGTGACCGTATCGCTGGGCGATGCATGACATAGATAAGGATGCAATCTTATGAAAATTAAAGCCGGAAGATAATTGTGTCTGGCGGCTGCTGTGGCAGTTCTGCTTGCTGCGGGCGGGGTTTCCCGTTTATATGCAGGTGCATGGGGAGATGCAGTAAAAGATACATTTAAGAAAATGAAACGCGCTGCGAATGATGTTTCTGATGAGTATTCTGAGCGGAAACAGAAAGCGATGGGCGAGGATTTCGGAACCCCTGCTGCCGGAGCGTTCCCAGTTACCCTTTCGCTTGTACGGCTCCCTGAAAGAATCCGTTCTTTGGCAACAAATGTTCTTTCCGGCACGTTCCTGATGGGCTTCCTCAAAAAAAAGAGGAAATTCGCAAAAAAGGCGCATCTGACACTTGACACGGAGCGCGGCGTGTGATATATTCACTAT
>CADBRT010000003.1 GCA_902797055.1 uncultured Spirochaetaceae bacterium | reverse complement strand
GCCTTAGGCTCAGCAGAATCAGTAGCAGGTGCAACAACAGGTGCGGGAGCAGCAACTTTTTCTACAACAGGCGCTGCAACTTCATGAACCTCTGGAACGGCGACAGGCTGAACCGCCTGAACAGGAGCAGGGGCAGCAGTTTTCTGATCAGAAGCCCCAGTAACCTCAGTAACATCAGTTGCCAAGGTAACGTCTTCCAAGAAAGCAGTATCTTCTATCTCTGCAGCAGAGACAGCACTGGCAACATAATAAACAACCTGAGGATAAAAATTATCTTCGTAGAGGGATTCGAAATCCGGAATGGTCTTAAGTACGGTACCTCGATTCTTAAGCGCCGCGAAAACCTGAATACCGCCGACGCTATTCATTGGGTTGGATTCATCAAACGTAACATTCACAACCCACAACTTTTCTCCCTCTGGAGTAGCACCATGCAACTCATTAAAATCACTTTCTGAGAGCGAAGGAATAGGAGGCATTCCATTAGACGGGGCTGCAGGAGTTGCCGGTGCCGGAGTAACAGGGGCAGGCTTTGCAGGAGTTACCCCCACCATTCCCGCAGGAGCTGCGACAGGAGCCTTTTTCTTTGCACCTTTTGTCGGAAGGAATGACTGAATTTTTTGTACAAGCGGAGACACATCGCCACTATAAGGGGAACCATTTTGACGTGATTCCAACATAATCTTGATTGTATCAATCGAACTGAGCAATACATCAACTATAGGTTCAGAAACCTCTGTTGTGCCACTACGCAAGGCATCGAGCAAATCCTCAACATCATGACAAAATGTTGAAAGTTCCGTCATCTCAACGGTTGCAGAGCCACCTTTTAGCGTATGAGCCGCACGGAAAATTTCATCAATTGCATCATGATTTTTGGGATCATTCTCAATGACAAGGATATTGCTTTCCAAGGTTTCGACTTGCTGTTCTGCTTCAGCAAAGAAGTCCTGAAGGAGTTCCTCATTGTTTGGATCAAGATAATCACTCATATATACTATTTTAATCGGTTCTAAATATAAGTCAAGACAGAAAAAATCAAATTTTAATTTTTTTTAATTATCTGCAAGTCAACTAAAAAAAAAACGCTTATTTTCTGAACAGTACTAGTATAACGAATCCAAAATAACTGGTCATGCTGAACTTGTTTCAGCATCTGTGCTTATTGATTCCGAAACAAGTTCGGAATGACTGTTTATTGTTATTCGTTGTACTAGTATTTTGAGCACTATATAACGTAAAAGTTTTTCCTATATCACTAAAGTGGAAAAATCAGTTGCCGAAATTTCAAATATAATTCTTCTGGAGACAAGGCAAAGTGAGAAAAATTTTCTTTACATCGATAATACTCCTTTTTTCTTCCATATATCTTTTTGCTTTTGAAACGCCTTATTTTAAGGGATACACGGGTTTTTTGGGAAATTTTTCAAGTAATCCAGGCGAAGAGGGATTTGATCCCTGTGCAACAGCACAGGGATATTTTGCAGGTCAATTGGATTTCTCTGACAAGCTTTTAGTCCGTGGAGAATTCTTTGTACAAAGCGCGGATTTATTCGGGGGGGATATCTTCCATGCACCAGAAAGTGCAGATGCATTATTCAAAGTACAGGAAGTTTCAGCTGTCTACAAATTGAACAAGCCTTCTGCAACACACTATTTTTCTGCTTTCTTCGGAGAATACGAGCCTATCGGTTCCGATACATTCCTCCGCCGTCAGTTCGGGATAAAACCAATCACTTCCGGCTTGACCACCAGTTTTCACGGTCTTAACGGTGCTTCAATCAACCATATGTACGGCGGAGGTCTTTCTTACATCATACATCTTCCCCGCCAGATAGCAGCCGGTGTATACGCATATGAAGATTGGAACAAAGCATACAACCAACGTTCGTTCAACACAGATATGCGTATCGGTGGAGCCCTTCCCTTCATAACATTTGATTTCAATAGCGGAATCGGATTTCCAAAAGACAGCACAGACGGAACTTTTGACAATTACTTCTTCATTGTCAGATATGTAACCCTTCATTCAGGCTTCAATCTCCTCATAGGAAATCCTTCATCGGACTGGAACATTTTCTTACAAGGCGGTTTTTCAGATCTGCCAGTCAGCACAAAACGGGATGATGACCTGTTTGACTTCAAAACAATGGCAAAGAATTTATATTTTCTCTTTGAGCCCCGCATAAACATGGGACAATTCAGCGCAGCCGTAACTTTATTCAATATCCCGTATCAGCAGCTTGATAATCTGATATACACAAAAGATTCCTGCGGAGTAGATTTGTCCGTAAAAACAAATAATCTGTATATTGGTGATATGAATGCAACCGTCGGCGCACATCTTTCATTTACGCTCGGAAGCAAAACTAATACACGCGGAAAAACAATAAAAGACGCATGGGACGACAGAAAAAATTCTTCTGACAGAACATGCAATGTAAGGCTTACACCATATGCAGAAGTACCTGTATTAGGAGGCAGTCTTCATGCCTCAATGACCACAGACCTGACCCATCTGGCAAAATTCAAATCAGACTGGCCAAGCAGTTTTGAAGTACGCGTAGGATTCAAGACACAGTTCTAAAATAGAAAAGGCTATGCATATGAAGCACAGCCTAAATAATTTAGAAGAAAAAAAGAATTAAAGCTTAAACTGTTCCAGACGGCGACAGGCCTCTTCAACGTCGCTTCTGTGACCAAAACAACTGAAGCGAAGATAGCTTTCACCGGCAGGACCGAATCCGCTTCCCGGAGTTGTTACAACTCTGCACTCGTCAAGAATTCTGTCGAACATGTCCCAACTCTTCTGACCAGGGAATTGCACCCACAGATAGGGACTATCACCGGTATAATAGACTTTTACTCCAGCAGCTACAAAATTCTTACCGCACAAAGTTTTTTTCATTATCTTTGCATTTTCAAGATAATAATCAACCAAACTTTTTGTTTCTTTTATTCCCTCATCGTCAAGGGCTGCAAGACCACCCCTTTGGGCGATATTGCTGGCTCCGTTGAACAGGGTTGTCATAACTCTATTCCAATCCTTCTTAACAGAAGTTCCGTCAGAAAACTTTAAGTCAGATGGGACAACAGACCAACCGAGACGAACCCCCGTAAAACCTGCGAGTTTTGAGAATGAATTTATCTCAATCGCACACTGTCGTGCGCCGGGAATCTCGTATATACTTTTCGGAATAGCATTATCACGTATAAACGCAAAATATGCAGCATCGTAAATGATTATACAACCATTCTTAATAGCAAAATCGACCAATGAAGCAAGCTGTTCTCGAGTGCTGGCGGCCCCAGTCGGATTATTTGGACTGCAAAAATAAATCAACGTATCAGGTTTTATAACGGACAGATCCGGGAAAAAACCATTTTCCGCAGTACAAGGAAGATAGGTAACATTGTCATGACCTCCATCTGCCAACGGCTTTCCTGCAGCTCCGACAATAACACTTCCATCGACATACACAGGATATGCAGGATCCTGAACGGCGATGCGTACAGAACGACCAAACAGCATCTGTATTCTAGCTATATCGCATTTCGCCCCGTCAGAGATAAAAACTTCATCTGAAGATGCCATACCGGGATATAGACGTTCGGCGATTTTTTCACGCAGAGCAGTCAGCCCCTGCTCATCACCATATCCGGAATAACCGGCAGCAGTCCCTAACCCTGCAGCGTAATCAACCATCGCTTTTGTAATATGAGGAGTAAGAGGTTCTGTAGTATTTCCAATACCCAAACTTATTATCTTTGCATCAGGATGTGCTGCAAGATATTCCCTTCTTCTCTTTGCAACTTCTGGGAAAAGATACCCAGCAGCCAAATTCGCGAAGCCCTCGTTTCGTTTAATCATATATATAACAATCCTTCCCTAAAATCAGACGGCATCCTCAAGCGAATACCCTATTCCACGTGCTGTTCTAATGCGTGTCTTCACTTTCAAATCATCCATTTTTTTCCGGATGAAAGAAATATAAACTTCAACATTATTGTACTCCGCATCACTGTCGCCACCCCAAATTTTTTCTATTATGCTTTCTTTTTTTATGACCTGATGGGGATTATCGAACAACAACTCAATTATCTGTAATTCCTTCAAAGAAAGTTTTACACAGCCACCTGTGGAATTTTGTAATTCACAATTATTTTTATCAAGCGTAAGATCACCAAACGTGATAACTTCTTCTCGAAGATCACCTTTTCGGCGGGTAACGGAACGTACTCTAGCGAGCAGAACATCCGTAGTAAAAGGTTTTGTTATATAGTCATCTGCTCCAGAATCCAATCCTAGAACAATATCTTTAGGTTCTGTTTTTGAAGAAAGCAAAATTATCGGAGTCTGTATATTCTTTTCGCGCATCTTCTTAAGCAAATCCAAGCTGTCAGCTTCTGGCGATGAAATATCAAGAATCAATGCGTCATAAATACCGCTTCGAGCATATTTGAGAGCGTCATTTCCTGTGTAGACAGCATCAATCCCATAGCGGTTTTTCTGGAACAATTCCACCAGCCCCTGTGAAAGGCGAACGTCATCTTCTACAAGTAATAATCTCATTACTCTAATATAAAGCTTTTTCGGTAACTTGTCTTAAAAAAGTGATACATATTACAAAATATTATAAAATTTTCTTAATTATCCGATTTTAAACAACTGCTCAATATGTTGCTGCCGTACAACCATCACAGAACAATGTGCACTTCCTATAATTTCACTGTCCTGTATACTTATTATATCACGTTGTATTGTGGAAAGAGCAGCCCCGTTATCAGACCCACCAAGCAAAATCAAATCAGCTTTATATTCATCTGCAGCAGTGATAACTTCTGACCACACTGCCCCTTCACGTAATTCAGTATCTATCTTTATACCCTTCGATTTTGCAAGCCCCGATGCAAACTCCAGATTCCGTTTTCCATCAGATTCCAAGTTTCCCGCAAAGGTATCACCCTCTTCCTTTATGACAAATTTAGTCAGCATCAACTGCCTGATTGTAGCAGTGTCAACAACATAGACAACTTTAACCCTGCATTTATAACATTTTGCCATAAGTATTGCATACATTACCGCGTGAAGAGACGATTTTGAGCCGTTATAAGCCACCAGAATTTTTTGAAAAAGGGGTTTTATCATAAATCGCTCCTATATTCTTTTTATGACTTCTGTTCTTGCTTATGTTTCAAGGCCTTTAGAACAAAGACATTTTCACGTTCCCGCTCTTCCAGGACACTTTCGATATACTTGACAGTTTCCTTATCCTGAGGAATAACCATTTTATCCAGCGCATTCACCCTTCGCTGGGTCTTTTTAACTTCCATAGCCAATCTCCACACGATAGTACGGATACTGGCAAGTTTCGTCAGCAAGGTTAAAAGCTCAAAAAAATCAGTCATTACTTCATCACTGTCAGGGAAGGTTCCCAAAAATGAAGAAAAAAGTTGCTTTTTAGGAAGCTGCACATCTATTGATGTAAAATTCATTCCTCCGATAACTACCGGTTTTTTAGTTATATTGAATTTATATTCAACTGCATGGGCAATTCTCTCTACCCTGTCACCACCTACAGCCAGCAGCATGTTTTTCAAAGCAGGATAGGCTTTTTCAATACATTCATCGACAGATTTCTCAAGAAGTTTGACTCGCTCAACCATGCGCATAAGTTCCATAACAAGGATTTCACGCTTCTGGTCAAGCAAATCATACCCTTCAGTGCTTATTGCCAGCTGCTCTTTTACAGCGAGAAGATTGGATTTTGTAGGCGCAATGTTGAGTTTTGCCATCAGTCAGTTACAGACTCCTCTTTCGGAAGGTATTGATCCAACATATCATCTTTAATGCGGTACAATTCGTCACGAGGTAGAATACTCAAAATTTTCCACCCCAAATCAAGGGTTTCTTCGATGGAACGATCTTCGTATTCCCCTTGTGTAAAGAATTTACCTTCCAGTTCATTTCCGAATTTCAGATACAACTTATCAAGGTCAGACAATTCTTCCTCACCAATTATAGCTGCCAAATTTCGGATATTTTTAACTTTACTATAGGAAGCAAAGAGCTGACTTGAAACAGCAGCATGATCCTCACGGGTCATTCCTTTGCCAATACCATCCTTCATAAGACGGCTCAAACTAGGAAGACCGGAGACTGGAGGATACATTCCCTTTTGACTCAATTCCCTGTCGAGAACTATCTGCCCTTCTGTGATATAGCCGGTCAAGTCCGGAATAGGATGACTTATATCATCATTCGGCATAGTCAAAATCGGTATCTGAGTAATAGAACCTGTACTGCCCAGAATCTTTCCCGCACGCTCATACAGCTCCGCAAGGTTGGAATACAGGTAGCCAGGATAACCTTTACGGCCTGGGACTTCCCCTCGTGTCGTGCTTATTTCGCGCAATGCTTCACAATAGTTCGTCATGTCTGTCATAACAACGAGAACATGCATATTGCATTCAAAGGCGAGATACTCTGCCGCTGTCAGCGCACAGCGAGGAGTAATAATTCTTTCAATAGAAGGAGCATCTGCAAGGCTCTCAAACATTACGACTCGAGAAAGAACACCACTTTCCTCGAATGTATTTTTAAAGAATTGGGCCACATCATACTTAATACCCATTCCAGCAAAGACCATTACAAATTCCTCATCGGAATTTCGAATTTTTGCCTGTCGGATAATCTGTGCTGCCAGTTTGTTATGCGGAAGACCGTTACCAGAGAAAATTGGAAGCTTCTGACCACGAATCAAAGTATTCATTCCATCAATAGAAGAAATACCAGTCTGGATAAAATCCCTTGGATATACTCGGGCATACGGATTGATTGGATTCCCGTTGACATTGATCTTCTTACTCGAGATTATCTCCGGATATCCGTCAATAGGTTCACCAAGCCCGTTGAAAATACGCCCCAACAGCCCACGCCCGACACGAAGTTCCATAGGTTTGTCAAGAAACTCTACAGTCGTATCCTCAAGATCAAGGCCTGTTGTGCTTCCAAAAACCTGAACAACAGCGTTTTTTTCGTTAATATCGATAATACGGCCTGTCTTCTTTTCACCGAATTTATCACGCACATAAACGACTTCATCATAAAAGGAATCCGGCGTACGCTGAGCCACGACAATCGGACCATCTACCTGAGACAGTCCTTTGTATTCCACACCTTTCATATCACAGCATCCTTGCGGTACATCCGCTCCAATTCCCCAATCTCGTCATCCAAGTGGCCCTCAATCATTTTCAAACCATCAAGCTTATCATTCGGTACCACCGATTTTGCCCTCATAATCTCTGCACGTACAGGAAGTTCTGTAATCTTCAAAAGAGGCACTCCCGCTTTCACAGCGGCAAGAGCACGGTCATAGAACTTCATAATGATAAGAAGCAACTGAACTTCCTTTGCAGGAACCGAATACTGATCAATATCATCGAATGCACTCTGCTGTAAGAAACCGTTCTTTATCATCTCACAGACAGAAAGAACGAGTCTGTCAGAATCAGGCAAAGCATCAGCACCAATCAAACGAACAATCTGTTCAAGGCGCTGTTCTTTTTTCAGCAAATCGAGAGCATGTATACGAATAGAAGCCCACTGAGGATCAAAGGTATCCCACCAGCCCTTTACTTCATCCGCATATTCGGAATACGACTCAATCCAGCCAATCGCAGGATAATGACGGGCATTTGCCAAATCACGGTCAAGCGCCCAGAAACATCGTATAAAACGCTTTGTATGCTGAGTTACCGGTTCAGAGAAATCTCCTCCAGGCGGAGAAACTGCCCCAATTACAGAAACAGAGCCTTCTTCTCCGCATAAGGTATTTACACGACCGGCACGTTCATAAAATTCTGCAAGCCGCGTCGGCAAATACGCAGGAAATCCTTCTTCTGCAGGCATTTCCTCCATACGACCCGAGAGTTCACGCAAAGCCTCTGCCCAGCGGCTGGTAGAATCCGCCATGATAGCGACATGCATTCCCATATCACGATAATATTCTGCAAGCGTTATACCGGCATAAAGGGATACTTCACGTGCCGCAACAGGCATATTTGACGTATTTGCAATAAGAATAGTGCGTTCCATCAAGGAACGACCGTTTCTCGGGTCAATAAGCTTCGGAAAATCCGTCAGAACATCTGTCATTTCATTTCCACGCTCACCACAACCTATATACACAATCAAATCTGCATCACACCATTTTGCAACAGCATGCTGCGTCATAGTTTTACCTGTTCCGAACCCGCCCGGAATAGCAGCAGTTCCACCTTTGCTCAAAGGAAAAAACACATCAATAACACGCTGACCAGTTACCAAAGGCTGAGAAACCTCAAGCTTCTGAGCAAACGGCCGAGGCTTACGCAAAGGCCAATATTGAGAAAGCAAAAGTTTTTCTCCAAGTTCCGTTTCACCGATTACTTCATCAACAGTGTAAGAACCACTACCTGAGAATTTTACTAATGACCTGCCTTTCGTCATCGGAGGAACAGTTATTTTATGAAGTATAGAACCTGTTTCCTGAACCGTCCCTAGCACAACGCCAGGAGTTATAGCATCGCCCTCATGCAAAAGGGCGGTAAAATCCCATTTCTTTGTTCCGTCGATAGGCTCGGTACGCTGTCCAGGCAACAAAAACGCACCGCCAGAATCATACATCTCACGAAGAGGACGCTGAATACCGTCATAAATTGTACCGACAAGTCCGGGACCAAGTTTCAAAGACAGTGGACGACCAAGGCTGACAACCTTTTCTCCAACCTTCATGCCGCTATCATCTTCATAAACTTCTATAGTGGCATTTCCCTTGTCCTGCCTGATAATCTCACCAATGAGCTTTCGCTCGCCTACATCGACAACATCATACAGACCGCAGCCATCAAGCCCTTCTGCATATACGATAGGACCAGAAATGCGGGTAATCTTTCCTTCAATCATTCTGGCAACCTCCCGCAAAACAATTCGTTTGAAAGTTCAAGCGTATTGTCATCAAGTATCTCTTTTACCTTTTCATCAAGTGTCAGACGACAGATAATACTTTCATCCTCAGTCTTCAGAATCACACCTTCATGGAAATTAAAACCTTCGACAAAGTCGTCCGCAAAAAGACGGGCATCACCCATTTCGCAGGAAATAACAGACTTGCCAAATACAGAAGAAAGCAATTTCATCACAGCAGAAGCTTCAAATCCCAATACCGCAGCAGAAATCTTACTGCCCTCAAGAATCGGTTTTGTCCGTTCCACCATTATCTTGACCACCTCAAGCCGCTTTTTTTCACCAGCAGACTCAAAGTAAGCATTAATCGCAGAAATAATAGAGTTGTGAATAAAGGAGACTCTGTGCCTCTCCTTTACCAAAGGAAGGGACGCGTTCACATTTTTTCTGTATACAGCCACCCTTTCGCTGCTTTGCTGACTGGCAGCTTTTTCCGCCTCGGCAAGTCTATCAGCCACACCATCAAGCAGGGCTTTAACGCTTTCATCAGTCTTTTCCTGAATACGGACGACCTTTTTCCGAGCGTCATTTTTTATCTCATTGTCAAGAACTTTTGTTGAACGTAATTCTTCCATGTTACACAACCCAAAATACAGCCCACAAGGGCAGAATCAGCATCAGCTGACTCAAACCTGAATACCGACAGCTTCACGTATTGCGTCTGTGAGCGTCCGCCTTCCTTCAATATGACCGGAAAGCCCCGGAATCTCCACGATAAGCGGGGCATGCCCCCCCATCTGCCATGCCGACACCTCATTTTTGAGCATATCAGAAACATCCTCGGTAAGTATGAGAATTTTCGGTCTGTCAGAATTCTTTAATGCGGAAATTTTACCAGACTGCCCTGTCATCTCTAGAAAAGAGTCCAAAGCCTCCTGCCGGTTTGAAACTGCCTTACCCTTTACACCAACAAGCATAAAGCCAAGAACAATTTCCCGCTCGCCAATGACGTAATACTCCATTTTTTACATTACTATGCAGAACAGAGCTACAAGGAAGCCCCACAAACAAATACCTTCTGCAAGACCTACGAACGGCAATGCCTTTCCAGAAAGCTCTGCATTCTCGCTCATTGCACCCATTGCCGCCGCACCAATTTTTCCAACAGCAAGACCACCACCCAAACAAGCAATTCCTACAGCAAGAGCTGCAGCAACATACTTGATTCCAGCCCCCAGTCCATTCGCAGACTGTTCTACAGCCTGAGCTTCATTCTGTGATGAAGAAGACGATGACTGCGCAAATACTCCTGCGACAGCGACACAGAGCATCAAAACAACAGCAACAATCAATTTTCTGTTCATAAATACACCTCTTGATTTTGGCTTACAAGCCACCATCTATATTGATTTTTTCAAATCCTAATTCACGCCTACATAATGGAAGGCAAACGGACTGAATTCCCGCCCAGTCTCCGTAAAGAACTTGCTGAAGAATTCATAATATTGAAGTCTGACAACCTGAATTGCAACAATCATTCCTTCAAGAACAACAACAATCGCATTGCCAAGAATAAATGCTATAATTGCTACGACAGGATTCACGGTAAGAATGTCAGGATGAGCCCCGGAAAGAAGCGATATAATAAATCCCAAGACCGCATGAGCAAGAGCGAAGGCCCCTACACGCACAAAGCTTACCGTATTGGAAATATATCCAGAAAGGACTTCTATCAACTCAACAAGAGCTCCAATAACAGCACTGAAAAGCCCATTTTCAAATACAGGTTTCTTTCCATCTATGACACGCTCTAACGGTTCACAAAATGCCGTAATCAAAAGAGTAACTCCTATAACGGTCCAGTCAAACCAAGCGGGAGACTGATGTAAGAATGCTACACGGATAGCGAAGAAAACAACATACCAGAAGAAAAGAGCTCCACTCAATCCGTTCTTACCGAAGAAAAATCGCCCGTACCGCTTCAGATGAAAATTGTTTATCATATTTATGATAAGACCACAGGTATTAATCAAGAAACCGACAGCAACCGTAAATCCAAAGAACAGGAACATTCTTTTGATGCTCTCTGCACTTCCCGTCGGCATCATTGGAAGAATCTGACCGCGAGGTTCACCAAACAAACCGGTCACAAAATGAGAGAATGGTTCCAACACTGTTTCTGTTCCAAAGAATTCGCCGGTGAGCAATCCCATGAAAGTACTTGTAATACCGATAGAAACAAAAATAGTGCCGAACTTTTCCCACCCCATCAGTTTGATTTTCTTCTTGCACATCAGGACACCTACAATCAGGAAGACAAGCCCCTGTCCGGCATCTCCGAACATAATTCCAAAAAGGATGGTGAAGAACAAAGCAACGAAAGGAGTCGGGTCAATGGTTCCATACAGCGGAGAACCGTAGCTGAATATCATTCTTTCAAAATTGCTGACAATCTTGCCGTGCTTCAACTCGACAGGAACTTTCTCCTGACCGGAAGCAACAGACGGAACTTCTTCTGGCAGGAAATTTCTGATACCGGTCCGTTTTTCCGTCATGGTATCCAAATCACGTATTAAATCAGCAACCCTATAGGAGGGCAACCAACCAGAAATGCGATATACAAACTGAGTGGACTCCAGTTTATTCTCGACATCTGTTATCTGGGCACTTACCGAGTAAATCTGCAAGAGATGCAACAGCTTTTCTTTGTGGGCGGCTGCAAAATTTTTACGCTCCTCCTGAACAGCTGCAACAGCCTGTTCCTGTTCATCCTTTTCAGCGAGCAACTTCTGCATTGCATCTTCCGGAACACCCTTGAAATCCTTCGGAACTTCAAGAGCTACGAAACCGACTTTTTCCAGTTGAGCATCAACAAAGAACCGTGCCTTTTTTGAACAAGCAATCATAACGCGGCTTTTGTCTTCACCCAAAGCAGCGACAATTCCCCGTGAACCCAAAGACATTTTCAGGACATCAAATTTTGAACTGTCAATCTTCCCGATTCTGAGAGTCAGGAATGACAGCGATTCAAGCTGAGAATACGGAACCTTCAGATTGGAAAAAGCCATCGCCTCATTATAGGCATCAGATATTTTCTTGAGTTCATCGGTAGCTGCCAACTCGCGCTGATGCAACTCATCAACTGTAGATATAAACCTCTGTGCCTCAGAAAAATCCGCATCAGTCGGAAGATTTACAGTTTCTGTATACGAGGTAAGGTCGTCAATTGCTAAGGAAGCACGTACAGTCTCCAATCTTGCAAAAATTTCTCTGTCAGGGTTGAGAGAAGACCCCTCTGATGAGGAATCGGAAGACGAGGCACCGGAGAAATCCTCCTGGAACTGAAATTCGCCCATCTCACCGAGGTATTTAAGGACATTGCGAATATCCTCTTTGTATACCATCAGCTCAATAAGCCTCATTGCCGTCGTTTTTATCATTTTTTTACCTCCGTAATTCCCGCATATGCAATGGCATCAGCCGCAGGTATATTCAGCCTCAGACTCTCAGAAGCAGTGCGAATATTATCAAGTTCATTACGCTTTATGATAAAATAACATATCAAAGGACATTCCGTGAATGGATATTTATGGAACAGCGTATACGCTTTTTTGACATATAGTTTTTTATACGCATTGTATATCCATTTCGGATCAACATTCCACACGACGCCATCCTCATGGGGATTCAGCAACCACGCATATTTCCATTTTCGCCATGAGTCCCAGTCATCGGTCGACCACTTCAGAGTAGCAATGGCATCACTCACTATTATATCATTCGTCCGTCGTTCGTCCGTCGTATAAGCAAGATACTGAACAACATCTTCCTGTTCCATATCGTAATACAAGCGCAAACGCAACGCCCACAAAACGTTGTCAATTTTAAACTTTTCAGTGATGAGACGCAAAACTTCATCGCGGCAGGATGACTTGAGAGCATGGCAGGAATTCCAAATTTCACGCACATACTGACCATCCAGTCGGTAATCATTTGCCTGCTGCTCACATATAAGAGGGATTTTATCGTACCACTGAACCGGACTGTCAGCAGTCATTGTCTTTATATCAGGCCACTCAGAATATTTTACAAAATTAAAAGGAGAAATATTGACAATATCCGGCATAGTGCGCTCAGAAAAACACAGTGCAGCACCGATTTCTTTTATATTATCGTAATCGTAAAAATGAAGCAACGATATAAGGATATCAGCAGGAGACTCATAATTAGAAAGAAGTTTTATATAATCCGAAACGAATTTCGCACCCGCATCTTTTTGCAGAATTTTGACCAGCACAGTCTCCGGAACAACAGGCATCTCACTCTTAAAAACTAATGACCACAGCTCCTGCAATGAACGAGCATTAAAAAGTCGTAATGCCCTCCTGCCGACATACGAGGATGCAAGCATTCCGCTCGCCTTAGAGTAAACATATGCATCTGCAGCAGACTTGTCCATTGCCATAATACAGCCTCACACAGACAACTGTTTATCGAACAGCAATTTTTCCAACAAACTGTTAAACGAATCTGTATCTTTTTTAGAAGATTCCAACGTTTTGGTATACTCTCCAACAAAATGTTCGTAATCAGAATCAATCTGCTTCCGATTCGAAACTTCTTTTTCAGCCAACTCTCCTGAAAAAGAAGAAAACTGACTCTTAAAACTCTCATCCGCTTCAGCACGAGCCTTGGCAAGTCTGTCATCGGCTTTTCGTTGAGCTTCAGCAATCATTTCTGACGCCTCATTCTCAATGGCGATAAGATGCTCTATCAAATCCACGTCTTCAGCCATATTTTCACCTCACCTGCACGATAACTCATGCCTCAAAGAAGAAATCACTTTTGCCTAAGAATTCCCAGACATCTTCAACGGACGGGGAAGCCCCCAGCAAATCAATAAATTCGGAACTTTTCAACACTACAGCAAGATCATGTAAAGCAGTAAGATGCAAGGAATCATCGCTTGCGTTACAAATCATCATAAATATGAAATGCACAGGTTCTCCGTCAAGGGAACCGTACTCTATTCCTTTTTTTGAAATACCGATAGCACCAACGACCCCCTGAACAGTGTCAATGCTACAGTGAGGAACAGCGATAGCAGGAAGGATTCCCGTCGTCATCTTTTCCTCACGCTTTTTGAGCGCGTTCATAGCCTCATCTCTATCAATTTCATCGTGACGGTTAACGATATTTTGGAGCAACTCTTCAAAAAGTTCGTCTTTATCCTCACTCTCAAGGTCGAGTATGATACTGTTCTTTGGAAACACGCTCTGAAGAATCATCGAATCCCTCTAATCATTCCTCGACTTCATCAAGCCAACTACCTGATGATGCAGAATCAGTTGAAACATTGGGCTCCTGCACTTCCGCAGCAGTTTTACTCAAATCGCTTCCCCTGTCAGAAACCTTGTTGATAAGAGCAAGGGAGAATGTAAAAACAAAGAAAAGAACAGTCAAAACACCCGTTGTTTTGGTAAGGACGCTTGCTGAATGTGAGCCGAATGCAGCTGACTGGCCTCCAAAAACGCCACCCATTCCACCGTTATCTTCATTCTGAATAAGAACAAGAAGAATCAACAACACACATACGATTACAAACGCGACAAGCAATATTGTCCTAACGACACCCATTTTCTATAACTCCAAACCTTATAAAAAAGTTTAATATACTAAGTTTACACAAATACAGACGATTAGTCAATTGAACGTATTTTAATTTCGTAACACAGAGGGCGGATACCGGTCTAATGGCATCCGCCCCACTCTTTCCAACATGTATTATTTTATGGAAAACCGTTCCAAGAAGAATTACAACTCACAGATCGGTGTAAAGGTATCTGCTTTAAGAGAAGCACCGCCAATGAGGCCGCCGTCAATATCAGGCTGAGCAAGCAAATCCTTTGCATTGGAAGCCTTCATTGAACCACCATACTGAATAATAGTTTCATCAGCAACCTGAGCTCCATACAACTTTGCAATATGATTGCGGACAAATTTATGGATAGCCTGAGCATCCTCAGGCGTCGCTGTTTTGCCGGTTCCAATAGCCCAGACCGGTTCATACGCAATTGTCACCTTCTTCATCTGTTCAGCAGTAACTCCTGACAGGTCTGCATCCAGCTGGAAAGCACAGACCGACTCTGCATTTCCTGCTTCACGATCAGACAAAAGCTCACCGATACAGAGAACGACTTCCAATCCCTGATCCAAAGCGCGGCGTACTTTCTTGTTAATCAGTTCGTCGCTTTCGCCAATCTCATGCCGGCGTTCACTGTGGCCAAGTATGACTGACTGAACACCGATGTCCTTCAGCATCTCTGCAGAAACTTCACCAGTGTGAGCACCGTTGCCTGTAGCAGCCATATCCTGTGCACCAAGAAGAATATTGCTGCCTTTGAGCACCTGACCTACTGCATCAAGATAGACGAACGGAACGCCTACCATGTACTTATTGTTTTTTCCTTTGAGTGACGCAACCAAGTCCTGAGCGAGCTTTACAGCCTCAGACTTGGATGTATTCATCTTCCAGTTACCTGCTATGTAATGTGTTCTACTCATATTTTTTAGTATACCGAAAGTCCTTTATTGTTACAAGAACAAAGACATACCCTTTAAGATATAAAAAACCCTGACTCCCACCATAGGAATCAGGGTTCTGGAAGTGGCGGGAATCGAACCCGCGTCCAAGTAAGTTAACCAGGCACCTCTACAGGTTTATTGGAGCGAGGTGATTGTCGGGAGACGGTAGCGGCCCCAAAGGCGTCGTCTCCGTATTTCGGTAAGAGTCCCCTGCAAAACCCGAACGAGATGCAGAGCAAGTCCCTATTTGTAACAGAACATCATGCCGCTAGGAACAGCGCAACATAAGTTCCGTGTTTCGCTGCTTAGGCAGCGAGAGCAAACTGCTCGTCTTCTGTGTAAGAATCGTCAGTTATTTTTTCCGTCTGATCAGAGGTCAAACGTAACCTCACCTGCAGCACAAGATTACTCTTATCTGTCGAAACCGGTACACTCCCAAGCATACCTCTTCGTATTATAATAAAAAAAGATAAATTGTCAATAAAAAAACCGGTCAAAAGACCGGCTTCAACTTCTCGGAAGGTTAATCTAATGTAACTCCATGTCGTTTCTGATGGAAACGTTTGAGCATAGCAACACCATTACGCTCATCGTCATAGACGAATCCACCATCCCAATATTCGAGAGCTGCAAAAAGAGCATTTCCTCCGTCCTGATCATCAGATTTCTTGGTACGGAAAGTTACGTAGTTGGAAAGTTCCTCAAAATTAGAATCTCTCAGACATTCCAAGCGCTTCTTATTGAAATCATTCCATTTTTCCAGATCCTTGAACCCTTCACCTTCATCTTTTACAATTATATGAGCATGAGTTGCACTGAAAGAATACCAAACACGAACTTTCTTATTTATATCACAGTGATTTCCATGCTTCACAGCATTCTTTATTACTTCGCTTATCTGCTGCTCGAGAAGGTTGATCTCCTTGATTTCAAGCGGGGCTGACTGCACGATAAGCAATGTGAAGTAACGAATCTGTCTGAAATCAGACGGAAATTCCTTATAAAGCATATTAGATTTATCAAACAAAGGGTCGTTTCCGTCTGCGCGAAGCTCTTTTATATCTTCTGCTACCATCTAAATCTCCTTTTGCTCTCTTTCCGAATTATTCTTTTATCATAAGAAGGGCTTCTTCCACACTGTTAGCAATCGGAAAGTATCCCATCAATTTTGTTAATTCAATAACCTTTTTGACAGATCCATGAATATTTGAAATGTACAACTTCAAATTCATCTTCTTGATTGTGGAGCAGATATAAATCAGTGCTCCAATTCCAGATGAGTCAATGTAGTCAACCTGCTCAAGATTGATAATGAATGACTTGACATTCTTTTCAAGCATCTTCATCACCAATTCCTTGAGCTTATAGGAGTTGTACAAGTCCATTTCTCCGTTTACATCTATAATGTAAACATCACCATTCTTCCTTATTTTCAGTTCCATATGTTTGCTCCTTGTATCCTAATGTTACTGAATTTTAAACAAAAGCAGCGTCTCGTCATCATGCTGTGCTACCGAGCCACTAAACTTCTTAATATCGTCTTTGACGATTTTTGCTATATCCTTACTGGAGGCATTATGGTTTTCCGAAATAACCCTCAGCAACGATTCTTTAGTGTACTGTTGTCCCTTATCATTCAAAGTTTCGACAAGACCATCAGTGTATGTAACTATTATATCACCACTTTTGACTTTTTGCACGAAATCTTTGTATTCCATCGTTTTTTCAACACCAATCGGTTCTGAAGGTTCCGAAAGCTGCTTGATGACATTCGCCTGACTGTCATAGTAAAACACCGGAGAGTTTCCACCAGTCGCAAATTCAATCTCCTGGGTCTCAGGATTATAATTTATCAACGCAACGGATCCGAAGTGGTCAGTACTGAATGACTCGCTCGTTACACCCTTATTGACCCACGTTAAAATCTTTCCAGCAGACTGCTTTGTATTGACAACGAGACGCAACATTGCGCGAATCATCACCATAACAATGGTACTGTTAATCCCTTTTCCTGCAACATCGCTAAGGATAAAGGAGATACGGTCTTTCCGTGATACGAGTACATCATAGTAGTCACCGCACACACCTTCCGCCGGATTCCATATAGTCCCAACCTGAATACCGGGAATAACAGGAAGCTTCGCCGGGCGCAGGATATCCTGAATATGAGAAGAAATCTCTGTCTCCTTGGTAAGCTTACTCGTCTCAATTATATCCTTTACAGTAACAACGCTCCGTATAGACGCCGCGGCAAAGTCTGAAAGAGTCGTCGCAATCTTCAATTCATCTTCTGTAAAGACAGGTGCCCCATGTTTTCTAGCGAATGCGGTTATACCAATAACCACATCCTTTATTTTCATAGGTACAATGATATAACTTCCGCATTCCAAAAATTCCTCGGGACCATTCTGATAAATTCTGTCATCAGCAGCAGGATTTGTAATCAGCTCCGCCTTACCCGATGTCGCAACCTCACCAAATATATTCCCACTTAACGGAAATGAAGCAAATTTAAAATTCGTAGAGACCCTAATCGGTTTGTGAGGCATATCATTAGGCAATTTATACGGAGGCGGGAAATCTCCATCAAAAGACTTGACGGTTATCAGATCTTCAAAATCATCTATCATCAGGATAGCTGCACCGTCAGCCTTTATCTGTTCCTCTATCGTCTTATTTATATAATCCAAAAGAGTCTGCTGACCTTCATCACCGGAATACGAGTTGGAAGCCTGTATCATAAAATCACGGCTTATATCCAACATTTTGAGATCATAGTCACTCATCTCCCCGTTCGTTGACTGATTTCCCTGCTGGGACTGTTTTTCAGCCTCTGAGAGACGCTTATTTACCGATGGATGAACCAGTTTCACTATCTTCTTCGGCTCAAACGTCATGAGCATCAAAAGATACGGAAGAAGCAGTATTCCGACAAGAAGAACACCCGTTGCAAACACCATCAAAGCTTTACTGTCACCACCGTCGTTGCTGACGTTGCTGACAGCACCAGCGATACTGGTGACAAACAGCACCACAAGCGACAAAAAATGAATATAACTGACCCTTGCTGTGCTTTTCTTCCTGATTACAGAGAGAAGAATGATTAACACTACAGACAAGATGGCCAACCCTATAAGAGGCAAATAAGCAAAACTGTCATCTAATGTCACAATGAGCTCCCTGTACTATGCAACCGATTGTTATTCATGATTTTACTATTTTGTTTAGCCTTATCTTAACATCGAAAGGATAGTACCGTCAAGGTTTCTATCGGCGAAAAACACCGGTTTCAACACAAAAATAAGTAAAGTTGATTTCAAAGATTGCTTAAGACAGATTTTTCTGAAGATTCTTCTTCGCTATCAGGTTCTTCAGTTTTCCCATAAACGTCCTGTCCATGTTTGCCGACTTAAAATTTTCAGCAGCAACGTCGAGACTGAAATCATTGCCAAATTTCTGCTTTAACTCATCCCAATACTTGATGAAATATATATATAAATCCGACGTCGTTCTATTTTTAAACAATTTCAAGATACGATGATTCTTGATAGCATAAATCACAGGCATGTAAACATGTTCATACCACGATGCAACAGCATCTTCAAACGGGATCTCCTGAGGTTTATCCATATTTATATAATACTTATGAATAAGAATATGATTATAAATCAAGTCGTATTGTCCCGTCGTACTGAAATCAAGGGTCCAGCAGTCAGTGATATCCCCGAAATTCGTTTCTGCATAAAAAACACGTTTTTCATAGTAAATCACCTGCTTGACCATATCTTCTTTCGTAGTGCCGGGTTTCAAATGTATCTCGCTTTGCAAGCTCACCACATCAGCATCTATGTTTTCCACGCCGCGCATCTTAGCGACAGAAACGCGATGGTTACCGTCCCGGACAAAGTAAAGCCCGCCCAACTCATACAGGCTTATCGGAGGCAACGGCACATCCTGTATATGCGCCATATCAATATGTTCCCATCTGGTCTTCAGAAAACGGTTCTTCGGGAAAAAGTGGTTGTCAAAATCCTGATACCGACCTTCACTGCCAACAATAAGATTGATTGGAACCACCTGCATACCTATGTATACTTCGTTTTTAGGCTTCAGGAGCTTCTTTATGTCGCTGAACGAAATAAGAGCCGCTTCGTCAGGCTTGAGTATATGCTGAAGCTCATTGACAAGAGCCTTGTTGCGCGCTTTTGCAAAATCCTCATCTGTCTGAGAGGATACATACGTTTCTGCTGACATAATTACCCTTATTAGTAAATATTGGATTGAAATCTATGACAATATGGCTGTACGCATTGACAACCGTTGTATCTTCACTGTCAGTCGCCCGGACAGCCTGCAGGTCATAAAGATGAATATGACCGTGAATCAACAACGCAGGCCTAAATTTCTTAATAAACCAATTAAAGCAGTCAAATCCTTTGTGGCATGCATCTTCCCTGTCATGAATATGCCGGGGAGATGCATGTGTAAGAAACACATCACAACACCGCCCGTATCGAAGTTTATTCCAAAGGAGACGGAGAGAAAGTCTCAACAATTGAAAGAACATCTGTCTATCTGTATATTGATCCTGACCATTATTGTATCGGATTGAACCTGAAACACCAGAAATAAGCAACGGGGTCTTTTTACCGTTCGGCAAATCAAAGGTCATCTTCCTCATGACAAAAATTCTGTTGCTTACGTAGTCACCTCCGTGACTTTTCGCCATCTCAGAATCATATCCCGAATATGGATTTTCGGGTCGTTTTCCAGAGCGATAATACTCAAATTCGTTTAAATCATGATTACCGAAAACAAAAAAGGTAGGCTTTCCCAGTTCAGAAACGATGAAATCCACATATTCCATGGAGAGATCCCCTGCACAGAACACAGCATCAACGTCGCCGTATCTCTCTTTTACTGTGGAGGAATAGACCAGCGGATCAATCTGGTCAGAAACGCAGAGGAACTTCATTGTATCAGACTCCAGCTCGAGCAAGAATATTTTCAACCATATCTTTGCCAGCCAATGTTATCGGACGGTTTTCAGCAAATTTTATTCCTTCCTCTGAAAAACCTGAGCTGGAAAAAAGAATCGCTTTAAAATATCCCTTGTTCTTTATCGTATCAGCAGCTTTGCGTATCACCGCTTCTGATACAGGCTGACTGTTGCGGAAAAATTCAAGAAGCTGAATCTGCTTTCTGGCATTCATCCAGCTGTCACTCTTGTCTTCCATAGCAAGCATGACACAGCCGAAATTGGTGGGCTCGACCTTCTGGCAGACGAGGTTAAACCCTGTTTTAGCAGCCTTCTTGGCAAGCTCCAGAAACTGCTGAGGAGATGCAGTAAGATATTCCTTCATGCTGTCGTTTGTCTGAACATCCCGGTAGTCATTGAGTTTTGAAGCGACATCCCGGAAACTGCTGTTTTTCTTAGAGATAAGTGTCCACTGTTCAATGGCTTTGTCAATTTTATGAGTCTTCTCATAACAGGCAGCCAGAAAATAACGGGCAAAAAGGGTTTCCTGACTGCTCTCATTCTTTGCAACTTTGATGGCATGGTCATAATCCGCAATGGCATTGTCAACCTGATCCACCAGCATATAGCAAGACCCGCGCTCTATAAGTGCCCGCTGACGCATCTCAGAATCACGGATAGCCTGCTCGAAGGCTTTTATTGCCTGAGGATACTCTTTCGTATCCTTGTATATTTTGCCAAGATAGTAGTAATTGGAATACGTTTCAGGGCTCATTTTGATTGCAGTCGTTATCTCTTTCATAGCATCGGGATACTGCTTCATTTTCATATAAATCGAACCAACAGCCGCATGAGCTTTGTCATTTCGTTTATCAAGCTGAAGCGATTTCTGATAGAATCCCAAAGCAGGGGAAAGCTGGTTCAACTGCTCATACAGCTTTCCGGCCTGGTAAAAGTTGTCTGCACTTTTTGGATCCAGTTTGGTCAAAAGCAGATATTCCTTAAGAGCTTCTTCGCTTTGATTGTATTTTGCATAAAGCTTGGACATATTCCGACGGAAAGCCAGTTCAGGAATAGAACCGTTGAATACAGCATTTCTATTTACTGTTTTATATTCCATGAATGCCAACTCCGGTTTATTGTCCGCGAGATAGGCTTCACCCAGCCAGTAATGAGCCTCATAGTCGTTCGGATTTTTTGACAAAACAGCTTTTGCAACCCGCTGTGCCTGCTGAGCTTTTCCGGACTTAATTAAACGGTCTATACTGCCGATTTTCTTAGGTGTGAATAAATTTCGTCCTATAACAATAGCTGCAAAACCAATAAAAGCGATAAGTACACTGACTATAACAACTGTTGCTATATTACTAGGCATAACAGTAAAACTCCCGACATTTATAATTGCATCATTCGCGACAGGGCCTGTTTTGCAGACAGTTTAAATGATGCCTAAGTTGACATATTGCAAGATTAGCTTTTTTGTGTAAATATGTCAAAGGGTGTCAACAATAGTATTTATAGTATAGCATAATGACCATGATATGTAAATAAAGGAGGGCTTTTAAAGATGAGACAAAATTTTACAAAGTATATTGCGGTATTCTTTATTGAGATTGCAAGCATGTTCACTGTCTTCGCAACAGACGGTGATTTCGCTGCAGGAGAAAAACTGTTCAGGTCAAACAAACCGGCAGAAGCGGTACCCTACTTAGAAAAAGCTGTTGCCAGCGGGGAAAATCCAAAGGCCTATGTCTATCTGGCTCTCAGTTACTTCCAGCAGGGACAGTTCGAAAAAGCGCTGGCAGTTTGCGAAAAAGGTATCGATGCCCCTGGGACAAACAAAAAGATTCTAGCCTATGATGCGGGAAACATTGCCTTCGCGATGGAAGATTTCGCAAGTGCAGAGAAATGGTATACCATCGCTATCTCAGCTGACGCAACTTACTCTTCACCAGTACTGAACAGGGCGAACACAAGGCTTAAGGAAGGAAAATACCAGGACAGCAAAGCTGACTACGAAAACTATATCAAACTTGAGCCGGAAACAGCGCAGGGGAATGCCATAAACGCCATAATTGCAATGATCGACGATCAAGTCGAAAACGAAAAAAAAGCGGAAGCAATCCGAGTCGAGCAAGAACGCAAACAAAAAGAGGAAGAACGCAAAATCGCTGCAGAGAAAGCCCGGCTGGAAGCAGAAGAAGCAGCAAGAAGAAGAAAGTTGCTCGAAGATGTTGCTTCATCACTGCAGGATGCAGCCGCCGAAAACATGTCCGCCGGAGCAGAAGGAACTGTTGATTACGGATATGAATCTGAACTTGAATAAAACATTCAGAAAACCGGTATGTTTTATGGAAGATAATTTATATAAGTCAGGCAGGGTCTCGATTTTATGGAAGAAGAATCAGCATATTTGAAATTTGCGGTTATGGCAGAAGAAAAGCAGCCTTCGTCGTCACAAGATAAAAACAATTCCGACCATATCGAAGATAAATTAGATTTAAAACATTCAGAATCAAAACAAAAGAAGATCGGAACAAAGGTCTTTCTAGCCATTTTTATTGTACTTATGCTTGCACTCGGTGGAACGGGTGCATTTTTTGGCATACGGGCTGTAAGACTGATTTCTTCCACAAATGCAGAAAAACAGGCACGTGAACGTGAAAACACGCTCGCCCTTGCTAACCGCTATATCGATTCAGGTTTGTATGACAAGGCTTTGGATTTACTCAACGCTTTGCTGATAAAAAATGCTGATGATGCAGAAGCTCAGGAACTTCTGGCGAAAGCAGCCGCCCTGATGAAGCAGACGGAAGGCTTCCAGGGAGGCGCATCCGGTCAACAGGGATCGCTGGATATAAACGTAAGTACGGGAACAAACACTATAAACGAGGCGATGCAGTCAACCATCGATACCCTCAGGACAGAACTTGCCAGACAGTCAGAAGAAAGCAAGCGCAACGCGCAGGCCATGCAGGACCAGCTTGCCCGTCAGACAGAGGAAAGCAAGCGCAATGCGCAGGTCATGCAGGACGAACTCGCCCGTCAGACAGAGGAAAGCAAGCGCAATGCGCAGGCCTTGCAGGACCAGCTTGCCCGCCAGACAGAGGAAAGCAAGCGCAATGCGCAGGCCATGCAGGACGAACTCGCCCGTCAGACAGAAGAAAACAGACGCAACGTTGAAGCCATGAATGAACTGATGCGTATTCAAAAAGAACAGGCGGAAGCCCAGCGCGCAGCAGAAGCGGAACGGAAGGCACTTCAGGAAGCAGAAGCAAAGCAGAGAGCTATACAGGAAGAAAAACGAAAAGCCGAAGAAGCAAAGAAAGCTGCCGAAAGCGCCGCAGCAGCCAAACTGATTGACGACATAAACAGTGAAATAGCAAAAGGAAAAGCCGCCTTGAACTCCGGAGACATAGAAGGTGCCATGGCGCACTTCAACAGGGCAAAACAGCTGCTTCCGGAGGATGACCCGTCTTTCGCTGCGGATAAAATGAGTGAAATCAGCAATGCAATCTATGACGCCTCACAAAACCTTGCGGCAGATGATCCCAAGAGAAAGAAACTCATGGAAGAAGCGCTCGCCTATGCGGAGACAGCGGTATCTAAAGATGCAGACTCCCCCGCCTCCCACTATATTCTTGCAATGAAGGAATTTGACACCAAAGACTATGCAAAAGCGGAAGCAGAACTGCGCAAAGCCATCGCTGCAGACCCTACAAATGCTATGTACTACTACCAGCTGGGCAGGGCTCAGGCTCAGCAAAAGAAATATGAAGCCGCAGCAACTTCATTCCAGTCATCTGTAAAATACAACGCAAACTATGCACCTGCCGAATACAATCTTGGATACGTCAGTGAACGTCTCGGCAAACAATCCCAAGCACTCGCAGCCTACCGCAAAGCCTACCAGATAGACTCAAACTATGAACGAGCCTACCTTGCAGCGGGAAGAATTCTCTCCCGCACAGGAGACACAAAAGGAGCAATACAAGCATTTGGGGAAGCCATTCGGATAAACCCCTCGAACCCCCAGAACTATGAAGAACAGGGGCAGGTCTATTCAGCCGCAGGTAAATACGTAGAAGCAGAGGCAAGTTTCCGAAAGGCACTTAACTACATGAATCCGCAAAAAAAGGACCCCCTGACGTTCTACAATCTTTCGACTGTCATGACCATGCAGGGGAAAAACACAGAAGCACTCGCCTATGCAAAACAGGCCTATGACAATAAGGATTCGGCTCCAAAACAGATAAAAACAAGTATCATCTACAATTATGCGCTTTTATGCGATGATGCAGGCGATACCGAAACAGCAATAACTTTGTACAAAGAAGTCCTTGCAGCAGACTCGCAAAACGTCAAAGCCAGAACAAACCTCGGCGTTCTCTGCATTGAACAGGGAGATGCCGACAGCGCCATATCTCTTTTGAAAGGTGCGTACGAAAAAGACCCCAAAAACTTTGAAGTGTGTACAAACTTGGGGAATGCCTACCGTCTGAAGGAGGATTATGACAGTGCCGTCCAATATTATCAGGCTGCATTGGAACTGAAACCTCAGGACAATACGGCTTTGGAAAACCTTGCAAAAGCATATGCTTCATCAGCCCAGTATGACAAAGCAAAGACAGTATATGAAGATATCGTTCTGGCACATCCAGATAACTGGGATGCCCGCTTTGAACTGGCAAAAGTCTATATGCAGCTCAAGGAAAATGAAAACGCAAAAGCACAGCTTCTTTTCCTGACGGAGAAAAATCCCTCCTACAAAAGCGAAGAAGTCAAACAATTGCTTCAGTCACTGTAAACTGGTAAAAGGTTTGCATTGACTTGAAAACCCTTTGTAATTACAATGGCTGTAATGGCAGAAACAACAACAAAAGAAATTGAAAAATTTAATACTGACGAAGAAGACTTTGACACCGTAATGGCGCGGGATATCATTTTTGACGGAAACATATACTTGGAAAAGTCTCTGATGATAAAGGGCAAAGTCCATGGCACCATAGAATCTACAAGCGACCTTCTGATAGATACTGATGCAGAAATAATTGCAGACATAAAAGCTCAAAAGGTCTATGTACGCGGGAAAATACAGGGCAATGTAGAAGCTCCCCAGCTGCTTCATGTAGCAGCAACAGGCTCCATAGAGGGCGATATCAGTGCAGGACAGGTTGTAATGGAGCCCGGTGCCCTGTTTTCAGGGAAATGCACCATGATTGGAGGGGAACAGAAATGAACTTCATAAAAAAAAGTTTATGTACCTTGTTTCTGACTGCAACCTGCTCTCTTTTCTGCGTTCCGCAGGCATCAGAGGCAATGAATCTGTACCGGGCAAAACAGTATAAAGAGGCAATAAAAGTCTGCGAAGCAAAAATCAAAGTCAATCCCTCAGATATCGAATCCCATACAATTCTGTGCTGGTCGCTGTTACTGACAGGCCAATACCTTCAGGCGGAAGAACGTGCTCAGAACGCACGCAAGATTAATTCCACAGACATACGCCTCATCGAAGCTCTTGCAGAAGCAAAATACAGACTGGGCAAAAATGATGAAGCTTTGACTTATTTCCAAAAATATGTTTCATCCGCACGTGAAAGCGATGGTGACTTCGGTCTTTCTTACTTCTTTATGGGTGAAATATACATAAAACAGGCAAAATACCAACATGCAGACATAGCACTTACAACAGCAGTACGAAGCAAGCCGCAGAACGCTACCTGGTGGACCAGACTGGGATATGCCCGGGAACAGTGCAAAAGCTATGCAAGTGCAGTCGAAGCATACAATAAAGCACTCTCCGTAAACCCTTCCTATGCAGATGCGGTAAAGGGCAAAGAACGGTGCCAGACACATCTGTAAGCTACCCTTCATGACAATACACTTTGAAACATTAGGTTGCCGCCTAAACCATGACGAAACAGAAGGCGCAGCTCAGTGCTTTTTACGTTCAGGCTTCAATATTGATATGGAAGGGCTCACGGCAGCTTCTTCCGAACAACCGGAGACAGTACTCGGCGTTATAAACACCTGCACCGTTACCGGGAAAGCAGAACAGAAAGCAAGACGACTCATCAGACTCATGCTTCAAAAACTTCCGTCTGCTATAGTGCTTGTTACCGGTTGCTATGCGGAGCTTGACGCTGAACAGATAGAACAATTATGTCCTGACAGGATTGTAGTTTTGCCGGGAAGAATAAAATATACACTCGCCGCTGTCGCTCAGGCAATGAAAAAAGAAGGCAGACTTTCAGTTTCTCAAGGATTTTTCTCCAGAAACGCACTCGATGCCTTTTTAAAAGCCCCAGCTTCCTCAAGCAAAGCCATTTACTCCCCCATAAAAAAGCTCGATGCTTTTTCACTCTACACACCTGTTTTTGAACAGCACAGCAGAGCCTCCATAAAAATTGAAGATGGATGCAACAATGCCTGCACATACTGCCGTATAAGACTCGCACGTGGCAAAGCGGTCTCACTCCCTGTCGAAGAAATCGTCAACAGAATTTCAGAACTCGAACACAAAGGAATGAATGAAGTTGTTTTTACGGGGGTAAATCTTTCTCAGTATGCGGGGACAGGAAACGATGGACGAAGACACTCCTTCACAGAGCTTTTGGAAATACTGTTGGAACGGACAGAACAAATAAAATTCAGAGTGTCAAGTTTCTATCCGCAGCATGTAACGGACGAACTGGCAAAAGTCCTCGCTTCACCACGGGTGCAACCATCGTTCCACCTCAGTGTTCAGTCAGGAAGCGACAGAATTCTTTCTCTTATGGCACGTCCATACAAAGCAAATACAGTCTTACAGGCAGCAGAACTGCTCCGAAACGCAAAAGGGAACCCGTTTCTTTCCTGCGATATCATAGCAGGATTTCCGGATGAACAGGACGATGACTTTACCCAGACTCTTGAACTCTGCAATGCAATCGGATTTTCGTGGATCCATGCCTTTCCATTCTCCCCCCGTCCGGGAACTTTAGCGCAGAAGATGCACCCCCAGATACCGGAACGAATAAAAGGAGAACGGGTAAAACAACTCACCGACCTCGCCGTCAACGGGAAAACAGCCTACTGTACTTCCTTCATCGGTCGACCGCTCTCCGCAATCGTGGAAAACAGCAGGACTCTCAGACGTTCCGAAGACGGAAAGGCACCGACAGTGCTCCACTGCGTCAGCGAAAACTTTCTCCATATTGAATGCCCATTGAATGAACCAACAACACCCGGCTCACTCATAGAGGTAAAAATAGAGTCAGTTCTTGAGAAAAACATAAAAACAGGAAAAGAAATCGACTGCAGAGGGACGGTTCTTTAAAAATCAAGCAAAAAAACTGTATTTTTTGAGCCAGTTCGCATAATCCTCTTCTGAAACACAATCCTCGTACTCAAAGATGGCGCTTTCAACATCTTCGGTACCGCCGGTCTGTTGCATGATTTCGTACATAGATTTTAACCGTTCATATAACGATTCTGCTTCTTCATTCGCCATATGTTTCATTTTACACTCACACAGCGTTTTATGCAACAACAAGTTTTAAAACGGCAGGACAACATCGCACCCCATATTCCCCTGCCAAAGCCTACACAGTCAGAGTTTCATTTTACCATACCCAATCGGGATAATGGCCAGAACCTCAGCCCGGCTTTACCCAATATCTTCTTCTTGGATACATACTGAGGCTTCAAACGTGAATAACAAAGAACGGAATGCTTGTCATACGGTGTCAACTCGCATATATACGGCTCGTAGCTGTGCCTCATATCAAGGGAATTGTAGCGGTTGTCACCCATCATAAAATAACAGTCTGCAGGGATATACACAGGATTGCCGGATGCATCATTCGGAGGAAATACCGACATATTCCGCTGATCCATATGAATGATATAATTAGTGAGTCGTTCCGCTTTCTGCATGTAATCGGCAACAATTACATCATCGCGCCACTCCAAAACCGAAACACCGTCGTGATTCAGTTCAGCCTGCCGCACGATAAGGTTTCCGGCAACAAGCTTCACCATGACATTCAGACGGAAGTTCGCGTCATCATACAGATTGCCGCCAACCAGATGGGAACCGTTAACAGCACCATCCTCTGTATACGAAGCCACTCCATCCGGCAAATCCCGATGCCAATCATTCATAAAACTGTCGAACCAAAGCGTACCGTCAGCATTTCCCAAAAGGGAGATTGCCGTTTCACGTGTACGATTTAAGAAACTATACACAAGCATTTCTTCGTCAGAAAAGCTGGTATGCTTTGAAGCAGAGTCTTCAGACTCCTGAACAAGTTCGTCAAAACGCTTTGCAAGGGTTTCACATTCACTTTTTGCAAGAGAAAGGTCTAAAGTCCTGCGTTCTGCTTCAACTAGCAAGGTGTTTTCAGCCTCTGCAGACGAAAGAGGAATCCACTGGACTTTTGACTTTGTCGCAGGATCCAACGCATTCAAATTCCATGCAGCCCACGTGGAATCAGCCGCAACCGCCTTGAAATCGGAGTCGTCTGATGTACGAGCATATAGAGTCCCATCCATCATCATCAATTGTTCACCGGGAAGCCCGGTAATGCGTTTTACCAGTGGATCCGCCTTAAGCTCCCCGTTTTCATCGGTATTCGTCTTTACAAGGGTAAGCGTCAGCATATACAGGAACTGGGACATAAATGTTTTGACTTCGCTTTTCCGGTCATCTGAATAATGAGGATTGCGGAAGACAATGATATCGCCCCTGTCATAGTTTTGCAGATAGGGTAATCCGACATTGCTTAACGGAAATTTCGGACCTGCAAGAGTTTTGAACACGGTGACACGGTCTTTTATCAGGAACGTGGGAACCATGGATTCCGACGGAATCTCATAAAGTTGAAAGAGAAAAATATTGAACAAAATGATGGTGAATACAGCCTGCACAAGAGCATCTATCCACTCCAAAACCTCAATGCAAATCCGCTTTAAAGAAGAATTTAAATCTTTGAATTCAGGTTTCTTCTGAGCCTCGCAGTAAGAAGCCCATTCCTGAGAAACAGCTGCGATTCTCTTCGGGTTCAGATAAAACAAAATAATAAACGATACTACAGTAATGGCAATCCAAAGCAGAACCGCAACCACATCAAGAGCAAACGGCATGCCAGCGGTTCCTGCCCGTCTTATGACAAAAACTGCAATAAAGACGAAGGGTTCATATTGCAACAATCTGATGATACTACCCAGTTTTTTGATATTCTGTTTCTGAAGCAGTACTACCAAAGTTAAATAAGCAATAACAGCAGTAAAGACCAGGGAAAGTGGAAACGCTGCTAAGGATATATCACCATGAAAAGAAATCGTCAGAAGGGTAAATACGGCAGCAAGCACTGCATTGCATCGCATCCACATGGTCAAGTTCTTCATTACGGGAACCTCGCAAGATTATATAATACGGACATTTTATTCGTAATTACAGGGTAATGCAAGTACCGGAGGTTGACAAAACCCGGCATAGAACATACCATTACTCATTATGGAACAGTGCCTGAACCTTGACTCTGCGCTGGAAATGCTCGGCGGGGAAAAAGACCTTCTCAAAGAGCTGATGACGGCGTTTATCAACGATGAACAACTTGATGAGAATAAACTGAAATCCTTGGAAAACGAAACCGATACAATTCCAGCTGCTGTATATGTACATTACTTCAAAGGAGCTGCAAGACAGTTGGGCGGAGAAAAATTTGCAGCAGCAGGGCAGATGCTTGAAGACGTCCTGCGCCATAAAGCAGAAGGAGACATTCCTTCCCTGCACAAGGCAGTTGTAGAAAACTATACCGAACTTTTAGCAGCACTCAAAACGAGCCTAGCCGAGTTCTAAAAACGCTTTCAAAGTTTTTCTGAATGTGTTCTGCTAATTCCCCTGCAGGAAGATTTCTCAAGGAACACGCTTCATTGTAGACTTTTACAAGGTCTTCAGGTTTTGTAACGAGTTCTCCCCGCAGTGTTTGATAAGGGGCGTCTGTCTCAAAAAGAAGGCGTTCCAGAGGAAGATTCTTTACACAGGCAATGCTTTTTTTGTTTCCGTTCAGGATTTGCTTTCCAAAAGAGAAATAAGCATTGATTCCATGCGACAAAAGCGACTGCGCTTCCCGGGGACCGAATGCAAAGGAATGGAATACGACAGAAGGAAGCCCGGCAAGCCGTTTTGAATCCCGGAACATAAGATCCAAAGCCTTCCTATTGTGAACAACGACAGGAACTCCATATTTTTGAGCAAGGGAAAGCGATATATCCCAAGCAGACTCCTGCCCTACCCTCTGAGAACGGTATTCTGCCGTAAAAAAATCGAATCCCGCTTCACCAACACCGACGATTCTTTTATCCGCCAGCAGCTGTTCCATAAACGAAGCATTTTCAATATCAGGCTGTTGCGGATGAATGCCGAACAGGGGCAACAGAATTCCTTGTTCTCTCCAAGAATGAACACAATTCTCCTGCCAGCAGAATTCCTCCTTACTATGGGAACAGGAAGCTCCTGCAAAATGACAGCCGGCATACGGAAGTCTACACCACGGAGCACACTGGGCTGCATGAAAATGTGCATCACAGAAAAAAATTTTTCCCATCATTCCCTCCTGCAGGTAAATATTCCTAAACAAGTTTTTTCTAGTTCCGAAAATATAAGTGTCAACACCAGACAAAGAAACAAAAATGGGTAAAGGAGATATTTATATGGGAAGTTATCTGTTAAAAAGTCTTAACAAAACCTCTGATTACATGACGATTGTGCGCGAGTTGGACGACGGATATGTGGTGCGTATCGTCCGGGACAAAGACGGATACAACGACATCACGACGGACTACATCTCAAAGACTCTTTTCGACAGCTGCATCAGGACTGGTTACTTGACCAAAATGGAAACAGTTGAAGACAAAGCTGCCGCTAACGCCTAAAAATCAGCATCCAAAATATCTATATCATAATGTTTGAATCGATTAATTCGAGAGCGTCATCATATTTGGCTTGCTTGTTGGGGATAGAAGGAAGCCAATGTATGGTGACGCCTTTTTTTTCCATTCCCCGAAACCAAGTATCCTGCCGTTTGGCAAACTGAAAAATAGCGTGTTTGAGACCGTCAAACAACTCGTCAAAACTCGAAACTTTACCTTCCAAGTACAGGCTGATCCAGCGGTATTCAAGACCGAGAGTTTCCAGTCTAGACCAGGCGATTCCTGCCTCATGCAAATTTCTTACTTCATCTATCATTCCGGCATCAAAGCGCTGTTTCAGACGAATCTCAATGTTCTTTCGTAAAAGGCTGCGTTCAAGAGTTGTACCTATGACAAACGGACGAATTTGGCGTGCATTATCCAGTTCGGCCTTGCGCCTTTTATACTCATCGCTTGCCAAAAACAGAGCACTCTCTATGGCATGGACAGCACGTTCCTTGATTGTAAAATTCGTCGTTGTATGAGTATCAGGCTTGAGCTTACGAAGCATAGTAGCCAGTTCATCAATATCTTTCGATTCGAGTTCCGCACGAAGCTCTGGATTTTCCGGCACAGAAACAAGATTGTATGAGCGGACGACAGAATCGATGTACATGCCGGTACCTCCAACAACGAACGGCATCGTCCCCCTCTGCGTCATATCATCGAAAATATCATAAAAGTCTTTCTGAAAACGGTACACATTGTATTCCTCATCAAGCGTAACAATATCAATGAGATGGTATGGGATGTTCCTTTTACAAACTGTACCGTCACTCAAAGTCTGTTCTATCTGGTACTCAGCGATATCTTTACCGCTTCCTAAATCCAATCCCTTGTAGACCTGCCGGCTGTCAGCAGAAATGATGTCCCACCCATAATGCGCTGCAATAGCAACGCCAAGGGACGTCTTGCCCGCAGCCGTCGGTCCCAACAGAACTACCGCGTTGTAATCCGACATATGGCACACTTCAAGTATTCACTTTTCGGATATCCCAACAGCACAGAGTGATCTGGTCCCGCCCCCCGCTTTTCAAGAACCTGTATCCGTTTATGGCTGTCCATAGCTGCATGCATAAGCATGGAATAGAACATATTCGAGTCAAAATAATAGGAACATGAGCAGGAAACAAGGATGCCGCCCTCATTCAACAGCCTCATGGCACGAAGATTTATTTCCTTATAGCCGCCATAAGCTTTTTGTATAAGTTTTGCACTCTTTGTAAATGCGGGCGGATCCAATATGATTACATCAAATTTTTCGCCTGTTTCTTCATACTTCTTCAGTAAATCAAAGACATCCGCAGCCAGCGCATTCATTCTATCTTCCACACCGTTCAATTTGATATTCTTGTTTATCATTTCTACAGCGTCCTCAGAAATATCAACACTCGTAACCTGCTTCGCTCCTGCCAGACAGGCGTTCAATCCGAATGCACCGGTGTGAGAGAATGTGTCCAAGACTCGTTTACCATGACAGAAACGCCAGATTGATTTTCTATTGAACTTCTGATCCAGGAAGTAACCAGTCTTCTGTCCATGTAGCAAATCAACATTCAGTTTGACACCATTTTCTTCTATAATAATATCAGTGCTACGTTTTGGACCTATCCAGCCAATACGTTCTTCAAGACCTTCTTTTTCCCTCGCTGCTAAATCACTGCGCTCAAATATGCCATATGGCTTACAGAACTTTTCGATGGCGGAAAGGATTTCCTTTCTGAACCTTTCACAGGCAAGAGCAAGAAACTGAACAACGATATACACCTTTCCGTCAGACACATAGCGTTCCGCAATGAATCCCGGGATAAAATCAGCTTCTGCAAACACCAAACGGTAACTGTCAGTCTCACTGTACGTAAGCCGGCGGGCATTTACCGCTTCTCCAACGACATGTTCCCAATACGCAGAAGTGTCGGCAGTAATCCTGTCAGCGTGCTGGTATCCTATCAAACGAACTTTTATTTTTGATTTGCCGTTATATACGCCGGTTCCCAGAAAACCGCCGGCATGGGCATAGATTTCAACAACAGAGCCGTCAGCAACCTTTGCTTCGTTAATTTCTTGAACCTTGACAGGTTTTCCATCTGCATCTCTATACTTAACAGAACTAATTTCATTTTCAAAAATCCAGGGAAATCCCTGTTTTATTTCATTTTCTTCTTTTGATTTCAAAAAGATATAAGGAAAATCATTCATGAAGTTTAGTATAAGGATAAAAAGAAAAACATCAAGAGATTCCGGCAGGAGAAAAAAAAATCCCCCGCATAAGAAAAGCGGGGGAAACATCTGCCGGAAGGCAAAAAAAAAGCCGGCAGCCACCTACTTTCGCGGCAT
>CADBRT010000002.1 GCA_902797055.1 uncultured Spirochaetaceae bacterium | reverse complement strand
TTACCCGGCGATACACGGCACCAATATCCAGCGCAAGTACACCCAGCTGTATCTGGATCAGCATGAAAGCGAGATTCCTGCAAACATTACGACCACACAGCTCAGGCGAAATCTCGTGTGGTACAGTCTGTTCCGTGCGGTACCGACATTCCTGCGCGACAGTGTGTACGATGACGGTTCCTGGTGGTCATCAGCAAAGACCTCAGACGATATGATGGAATTTCTTGACTGCTATTCAGAGCTCGCCTACTTAAAAGACCTGACGGATTTTACCGGCACACAGGATACCTACTGCACCATTGTAAACGAAACAACTCACTCGGCGCTCGATTTAAAGCCCCCGCTCTATGAGCCTTCCCAGGACATCAGCGGAGAACGGCCGGAAAAAGTCAAAAGGCTCGGAAGTGTCGATGCGAATATCGCATCGCTCAAAAAACTCGGTGAGTGGTTTGACTACCTCAAGGAAAATGGTTGCTATGACAACACAAGGATTATTCTTGTCAGCGATCATGGAATCGGCTCAAGTGCAGGGTATGAACTGGACTTTACAGAAGAAAACTGGCCTTATCTGCAGCAACCAGATCACTGTCACCCGCTGCTGATGGTCAAAGACTTCGGATCAGCAGGAGACCTCAAGACAGATTTCCAGTTTATGACTAACGCAGATGTACCATCCATTGCCTTTGAGGACATTATAGAACATCCCGTCAATCCGTTCACCGGTAAAGCAATCGAAACACTTCCTCCTGAACAGAAAAAAGCCTCCGGTGTCGTCCTGATGGACAACCATCAACCGGGCATGAACGGGACGTACACGTTTACCGTCCCCGCAGACCTGTGGTATACGGTGACAGATACCATATTCGACAGCAAAAACTGGACCAAGGGTGTCCATTGAAAAAACACATTGAATAAACTATACTGTTCTCTCTAAAGCATGGGAGGCTTCCTTTGGTCCAAACATTTCTGTATATAGATCCGGGTACCGGCAGCATGTTGTTTTCTATTTTTGTAGGAGCTGCCGCAACCCTTTACTTTTTGGCTAGAGCCGCAATACTGAAATTGAAAGTCATTGTTTCAGGACGTAAAAGCGGTGTCGTGCTGGATGCCGCATATAAGGAATACGTTATATACAGCGAAGGAAAGCAATATTGGAACGTATTCAAGCCGGTCTGTGATGAATTTGAGAAACGTCATCTCAACCTTACCTACTACACATCATCAGAAGACGATCCTGCCCTTACCCAGAACTATACATACGTACAACGAGAATTCATCGGTGAGGGGAACGCAGCTTACATGAAACTTAATATGCTAAGCGCTGGATTCGTTCTCATGACAACCCCGGGACTGCAGGTCTACCAGCTCAAAAGAAGCAAAAAAGTCAAACACTATTCCCACATAGTCCACATGCCCAACGATGCCACAACATACCGTCTGTTCGGGCTCGATTTCTTTGATTCCGTCCTGCTTACGGGAGACTATCAGGGCAACGACATACGGACGCTTGAATCGATGCGAAAAATCCCCAACAAAGAACTCATAACAGTGGGTTGCACCTATCTCGATGTCCTTGCCGAAAAGATTAAAACAATTGAAGACGAAAAGGAGCATCCTTTCACAGTACTCGTGTCTCCATCATGGGGAAACAGCGGTCTTTTAAAGCTCTACGGCGAAAAACTGCTTGATCCGCTTGTTCAGACCGGGTGGAGAATCATAGTCCGTCCTCACCCGCAGTCAAAGAAATCTGAAGCAGACATGCTTGAAAGGCTGGAAAAACGGTACAAAGGCAATAACAACCTTGAATGGGATTACGAACGGGACAATATTTATTCCCTAAAAAAAGCGGACATCATGATTTCAGACTTCTCAGGCATTGTGTTTGACTATACGTTCCTGTGCGACAAACCTGTCATGTATATGAAAGCGGATATGGATTTGCTTCCTTATGATGCATGGGACCTGCACAAGGAACTGTGGCAGTTTGAAATTCTCAAGAAAATGGGAATAGAACTCAAAGAGGAACAGTTCTCTACTATAAAAACCGTTATAGAACAAGCCAGCGACAGCCCGGCGCTTGCCGCAGAGCGCAGAAAAGCAAAAGCTGAAGCTTGGATGCACATAGGAGAAGCAGGCCGGCTGGTTGCTGACTATATGATACAGACTGTTGCAAAACAAAAAGAACAGACAAAGGAACAGACAGCATGAGTAAAACAGTATATGTCGGTATTACCGGAGATATAATCCACCCGGGAATCATACATATAATCGAAGAAGGAGCAAAATACGGGGAATTGATGGTAGGGCTTTTGACCGACAAAGCCATAGCCTCTCACAAACGTCTTCCGTACTTGACGTATGAACAGAGAAAAGATGTCATTTCCCACATACAAGGGGTTGCAAAAGTCGTTCCTCAGGAAGATTGGAGTTACGTCCCCAATTTGGAAAAATACAAGCCTGACTACATCATACATGGGGACGACTGGAAGACAAATTACCTCTCTAAAATAAGAGAAGATGTCTATGAGGCAATGAAAACATGGGGGGGACAAGTCATTGAGATTCCGTACACGAAGGGAATCAACTCATCTGCACTCACCGACAATGCAAAGACCATTGGAACCACTCCGGATGTACGCAGGGCAACACTGCGCAGGCTCATCGCCAGCAAACCGATTGTCCGTATTATGGAAGCTCATTCCGGGCTTACCGGACTGATTATAGAAAACACAGAAATTATAAAGGATGATGGACTGCACAGTTTTGACGGCATGTGGTCATCATCACTCACGGACTCTACTGACAAAGGGAAGCCGGACATTGAAGCAGTCGACTTGACAACCAGAATGCAGTCCCTGACAGATATTCTCGAATGTACAACAAAGCCGATTATCTATGATGGCGACACCGGCGGAATTGCCGAACACTTCGTGTTCACTGTCAGGACGCTTGAAAGAAACGGAATCAGTGCCGTCATAATAGAAGATAAAAAGGGACTGAAAAAAAACTCCCTGTTCGGCACAGAAGCAAAACAGGAACTGGCAAGCGAAGAAGAATTCTGCCACAAAATAAGTGAAGGGAAAAAAGCCCAAATCACAAGCGATTTCATGATAATCGCACGGATTGAGGAAATTATCGCAGGTCGCTCTGTGGAAGAGGCCCTTGCAAAAGCGTTTGCAGCGGTAAAGGCAGGGGCAGATGGAATAATGATTCACTCTAAGGATAAAAGCGGAGATGATATCAAAACTTTCTGTTTGCAGTTCAGAAAAGAATAC
>CADBRT010000001.1 GCA_902797055.1 uncultured Spirochaetaceae bacterium | reverse complement strand
GATTTAGAGTGTGTTCCAATATTGCGTATAATAAGAACTTGTCGTATAATGACATTATGGAACCAGAGATTTTATTCAAACGAAAATTCTATGAAAAGCTTCTGTCGTGGAAGTGTGAAAGCAACGGCAGCCGTGCACTTCTTATAGAGGGGGCTAGGCGCATTGGAAAGTCAACCTTATGTGAGAATTTTGCCAAAAAAGAATACAAATCATACATTTTAATAGATTTTGCGGTCGTCACCAAAAAGGTGAAGGATTTATTCTATAATTATTTGAATGATTTGGACACCTTTTTTATGCTGCTTCAGGTTTCATTCGGAGTGACACTTTACAGGCGTGAGTCTCTCATTATTTTTGATGAGGTGCAGAGATTTCCTCGTGCACGGGAATCGATAAAATATCTTGTTGCAGACGGTCGTTATGATTACCTTGAAACGGGTTCTCTGATTTCAATCAGGGAAAATGTTAAGGATATAGTAATTCCTTCGGAAGAACGGCATGTTAAAATGTATCCGCTTGATTTTGAAGAATTCTGCATGGCTCTTGGAAAAGAACAACTGTTTGGGTATATAAAACAATGTTTTTTTAACAAACAACCACTTGAACGGAATCTTCACAATGATGCCATGCTTGTGTTTAAACAGTATATGCTTGTCGGGGGAATGCCACAGTGCGTTGCGGCATTTTTACAGGGTGGCAAGGACTTTGGGGCTGCAGATATACAGAAACGAGATATTCTGAATCTATATCGTGATGATATTATGAAAATCAAAGCCCGTTACAGGAATAAGGTTCTTGCACTCTTTGATCAGATTCCCGGACTGCTTTCACGTCATGAAAAACGCGTTGTGTTCAATGAAATCACAGAAGGAAGCTATGCTGAGCAGTATGAGGAAACATTCTTTTGGCTTTCCAATTCCATGATTTCAAATGAATGTTTCCTGTGCAGTGATCCGAACGTAGGGCTTTCACTGAATGAAACTCGTGCATATATAAAATGCTATTTATGTGATACAGGTCTTCTTGTGAGTCATGCCTTTGATGAAAATGAACTTCTTGAAAATGATGTTTACAATCAGATTCTGAATGACAGAATTGGTCTTAATGAAGGTATGTTCTACGAAAATATGATAGCTCAGATGTTGATTTCAAATGGACACAAGCTGTTTTTTTATACGCATTACAGCAATGAAAAGCACCGGAACGACATTGAGATTGATTTTTTGCTTTCAAATAATAGCAAACTTTCTTATAAGGTTTGTCCGATTGAAGTAAAATCCGGTAAGAACTATTCCACGACTTCCTTGGAGCGTTTTAATGAAAAATTCAAGGAACGTGTGGGTGGTTGTTACATAATTCATCCGAGAAATCTTGTTGAAAAAAATGGAATCCTGTGCATTCCGCCGTACATGACCATGTGTCTGTAGTTTTTCACACCTCCTCCTTGAATAGAAGTGTCAAATGAAAAGTAACGAAATCCTGTTCATACAGTTTCATTCCTGACGGTGACAGAATTACTCGCGGTTATGTCTAAAATTAACCGAGATAACCGCGGGTAATAATTGCTTTTTCAGGATTCCGTGGTATACATGAGGTATGAGTGAGAACCTGATTATCGGAAGACGGAAATAAAAAAAGGCAGACAAAATATCAGCTTGCGGATTTTTACACAATGTTCTATTTGAAGTTCATAAAAGACACTGCCGGAAAAGACGAGAATTTCTGGTCGAATTCGTTGGAAAAACCTGCACGAAAAGCCTGGGCAGGTTTTACTTTTGAACAGTTGTGCAAAGACCATATCAAACAGATAAAACATAAGATAGGCATTTCCGGAGTCCTTTCCTCAGAATCAATCTGGTATGTAAAGGCCGATGATGAACACGAGGGCGCGCAAATCGACATGCTGATAGACCGGAGGGATCGGGTTATCAATATATGCGAAATGAAATTTTCCAGCGATGAGTACTCAATAGACAAGGAGTACGATTTGAATCTCCGCAGGAAAATCAATCGATTCCATGAAGCAACCGGAACAAAAAAAGCTCTCCAGCTTACCTTTGTAACAACCTACGGAGTCAAATTGAATATGTACAGCCAGCGGATTTCCAGCCAAATCACACTGGATGATTTGTTCACGAACATATAACGGATATTTGTTTGCCCCGTCTGACCGGCACGGAGGGGAACGTCAGTGCTGACACATACAATCGATGGAATTGAGGTTCCCCTAAGGCTTCATCAGGAAACATTTGCACAGGCATTGGGTATTCCTTCTGAATACAAATACGAAAAGCCCGGTCTGGATTATCTAAAAAAAGTCTTTACACTGATAAAGAGTGTTTCCAGTTCACCGCTTGAAGACTTAAAAAAGGCTTGCTCCCGCTTACGATATTGTAAGCACTGTTATTTACGAGGCAACCTCAAAAGACATGCAATGCAGATTTTTGACCGGATGAAAAATGATATAAAACCGTTGCTCAAAGAGACCTCCCGGGAACTTGCAGACCAAGGTTTCGTTCAATCTGTTGAAATAAGTGGGCGCATTCAAAAAAGTGGAGGGCTCAATGCAAAAAATTAATTCCTCAAAAGATTTCGGCCTTGCCGTAAAAAATCAGCGAAAAATAAAAGGGTATACCCAGCAGTATATCTGCGACGTAACTGGATTGAGCGTAAGCTTTATCTCAAACCTTGAGAACGGCAAGCCAACCTGTGAACTGGACAAAGCAATCCAGGTCGCAAACCTTGTAGGGCTGGATTTTTTTTGCAGCAGCAGGTAAGGTGAAGCCATATTTCACTTTTTGGAGATTTTTCCTAGTTTTCCCACAAAATAAGATTTTATAGGACAGAAGCAGGAATCTGTGGTATACTGGTATGTATGAGTACACATATCAATGCGCCTGATGGTGCAATCGCGGATGCAGTTTTGCTTCCTGGAGACCCGCTGAGGGCGAAATTCATTGCCGAGAATTTCTTTAAAGATGCCGTATGCTACAATGAAGTTCGCGGCATGTACGGTTTTACTGGAACCTACAACGGCAAGCGTGTTTCCGTTCAGGGAACAGGAATGGGGCAGCCGTCTCTTTCCATATATGTAAATGAGTTGTTCAGATTTTACAATGTTCAGAAGGCGGTGCGCGTAGGTACATGCGGTGCTATACAGAAGGATATCGCCCTTCGTGAGGTCCTTTTGGCAGAAGCTGCGTGTTCCGACAGTGGTTTGAACACCATGCGTTTCAACGGTCTGCACTTTGCCCCTGCCGCAGACTTCGGCCTTTTGAAGCAGGCTGATATTCAGGCTGAAAAACTCGGTCTCAAGCACAAGGTAGGGCTTTGTGTGTCCAGCGATATGTTCTACGATGATAAGGAGAACTGGAGACTGTGGGCTGACTATGGTGCGCTTGGCGTTGAGATGGAGGCGGCTGAACTGTATACGCTTGCCGCAAAATTCCATCGTCAGGCTTTGGCTATCCTGACCGTCAGCGACCACATTGTCCTTGGCGGAGAGACGACTGCCGAAGAACGTCAGAAATCATTTACCGATATGATAACGCTTGCTCTTGAAACAGTGACTGCGTAACAAAATGGACGATTTTAAGGAGGAATCGGTATGAAACCAACGCTGTTGGTTCTTGCTGCAGGTATGGGCAGCCGCTATGGCGGTGTAAAGCAGATTGACGCCGTCGGGCTGCACAATGAGTGCCTGTTGGATTTTGCCACCTACGATGCCGGACGCTGTGGCTTTGGTAAGGTGGTATTTGTAATCCGCAAGGATATTGAAAAAGATTTCAGGGAACGGCTGTTTGACCGTGTCGCCAAGAACATGGACGCGGAATATGTCTTTCAGACTCCGGACGCGCTTCTGTCTGTTGAAGAGTTGCAGCGGGCAGCGGCCCGGAAGAAGCCGTGGGGAACCATACACGCTGTTTTATGTGCGGAAAAGCAGATAACGGCGCCTTTTGCTGTGATAAACAGCGATGATTACTACGGTCGGCAGGCTTTTGAAACACTCGGTACTTATCTTTCTGGACTTGATCCTCAAAGTACGGAGCACGCTATGGTTGGTTACGTGCTGGGGAACACGATGAGCCGGAGCGGTTCTGTCAGCCGCGGAGTCTGCGAGGTGTCCGACGGTTACTTAAAAAGCATTACCGAAAACACAAAGATAAGCTATAAAGGCGATGGCATCGTCAGCGAGCTTGATGGAAAGGAATTCTCTCTGACCGGCAAGGAGTGGGTCAGCATGAATTTGTTCGCCTTCAGCTTGAAAGCCTTTGAGGAATTCCACTTGTACTGGGACAGCTTTAAGCAGACATCGCTTGACAAGGAAAAGGCAGAGGCTCTGCTTCCTGTCGCCGCAAGCGACATAGTCCGCCACGGCAAAGGTAGCATAAAGTTCTTTACCTCCGCCGAAAAATGGTTCGGTATGACGTATCCCGCTGACCGGGAAATCGTAAAGCAGGAGATAGCCGCCAAGATAAAGGCGGGATATTATCCTGAGACCTTGTGGGAAAAAGCGTGAACAGGAGTCTGAAATGTTAAAGTTGAATGCCATAAAGTCTGATAAAATTTGGGGGTACGAGCAGTGGCTCGCTTCAACCCATGTCAACGGCTGTCAGAAGGAATTCGAGCAGTTTGTCGGTGGGGATTATCCGCTTTTGGTCAAAGTCATACAGGCAGACGACCGATTGAGCGTTCAGATTCATCCGGATGATGCAAAGGCGGACTTGTACGAGCACTGTCGCGGCAAAACTGAATGCTGGTATGTCCTGTCTGCGGACGAGGGCGCACAGCTGGTATACGGCATGAACGGAATCTATACGCCGAGTGAAATTCGCAAGGCAGTTGCGTCGAATTCGTTGGAAGATATGCTCCGCTATGTTCCGGTGTCGAAAGGGGATTTCGTCTATATCCCTGCCGGTACGGTGCATGCAATCGGCGGTGGTTTGCGCCTGCTTGAGGTTCAGCAGTCAAGCGATGTCACCTACCGGTTCTATGACTGGGGGCGGGGGCGTGAGTGCCATGTTGAAAAAGCAATCGCCTGCATAAAGAATGATACCCTGCGCACTGTGACTGAATTCCAAGGTGTCTTTTCGTGCCCGTACTTCATGCTGGAGGAAATTACGGTCGAACAGAACTATTCCTGTAAAATCGACAAGCCCGTCGGACCTGTGATTCCAAGCGATACGGTTCTGTTCTTTGTCATTGACGGTTCCGGTACCATCAATGGAGAAGCCGCTAAGTCAGAAGATATCTTTGCATTCGCTCCGGGGGAGCTTTTTGAAGCTACCGGTGATTTGCATATGATGAGGATCGTTCCTGCGGAACCTAAGCACAGAAAGTGAACAAAACGTGAAAAAGCAAAAGGCCGCTCCATTCTGGGGCGGTCTTTTTTTTCTGGTTCTTCTTTCGTTAGAACTGGTAGCGGACTCCGAGGTTTATGAAGTCGTTGTGCTTCCAGTAGTTGAATTCTGAGTTTTTGTCAGCACAATTGATGTACATGCCGCTGAGAGAGAAGCTCAATCCCGGTGTCGGTGCGTACACAATCTTCGGCTGTACAACGAAATCTCCGCGCTCTATGCCCCACAGGAAGCTGATTTCCGGCTTCAGCTTGTCGTGCATGAGGGAATCTGAGATATTGATGACAAGCCTGTCGTTTGAATACCGTTTCTTGTCATTGTAGTCAACGTCAAGGACAGCGTACTTTCCGTCCTTGATTTTGTTATTGTGCAGTATGTAGGTTCCCGTTTCCTGTACGTTGACGTTTACATTGCTGATGGCAAGGTCAATGTCGAAACCGACCAACCAGCCGATTGAATTGTTGTGCACCCACGGGTCGTCACCGGCGACGTCATCGGTGAGGTTGTAGCAGAGTTCTCCTCGCAGATTGAGCGGACCTACAACAGTCGCTCCTTCGATACCGAACGTCTGCTTGCGGTCGTAGTCGAGTTCCACTCCCATGTTTGCAAGCGCTGAGTTGATTGTTGCCTGCATTTGGGCCGGTGTCATGCGTCCTGCCGCAACGGCTGCCTGAAGCCGCTTCATGTCTGTCATCGCAGTGGCAAGTGGGGTGAGGTCAGGGGAGGGCTGCTTGTAGTGTCCGTAATAGTAGTTGATTCCCCAGTCAAAGGAAGCGAGCGTTCCCGTAACCTGAAAGCCGAACTGTGCATATTTGAGTTTGTTCGTATCCGGCAGAGTAGTGCCTTTTCCGAGGTTTGCAGAAAGTCCCGAAAGTTTTGCGAATTCTCCCGGCACCCACATGCCTTCTTCTGCGAAGCGGTCCGTCGGGAGGAACGGTGTGAAGACACCTTCAATGGCGACGACGGGGTCATCAAAGGTATAGGTTGCATGGAGCATCGGTGTGCTCAAGCGGCGGTCGATGTAGTCCTGTACGACAAAGTCTGTGTAATCGTCCGCATTGAAGTTGTCCAACACGTGCAGTTTGTCGCCTTTGCCCCAGACAACGCGCATTTTACCGGCTTCAATGGTCAAATGGCTGTCAGCAAAGTATCCGCGCAGGATAAGCTCATCAATGATATCTTCGTGATGGTCTTTGAGTGTTTCCTTGGTAAGGTTCAGTTTGAGGCTTGCGTCAGAAAAAGAGCCTGCATAGTCAATGCCGAGTTTCGCCCTTGGAATGGCAGAGATGGTTGCATCCTGTATTTTAACCTTGTCCCCGCTGGAATTGCGGCTCAAAAGCGGAGTCATCGTCTTGAGGTTCGTGTTGAAGCTCATGGATGAAGCGTTTACATAGTGTTCAAGGAAGTAGTCGGAGTCGTCTTGGGAGAAATAGTACCGTGTGTCTAACGAGAGGTCTCCAGAGAAGGTGATGGGCAGGCCACCGGACGAGTTATCGTCTCCGCCTCCGAAGCCTCCGAACTCGCTACCGCCAAAGCCACCCCCCCCGAAATCATCGCTTGCAAAGTCATCATCTCCGAATGAACTGAAGTCGTCGCTGCCGAAGCCGTCTCCGTCGTCCGCAAAACTGTCACTGGACGAAAAATCGTCACCGGAAGCAAAGTCGTCTTCCGAGGAGAAATCGTCCTCTGATGAAAAATCATCGTTGGAACGAGAGCTGTTGTCTATTGAAAGGTCTTCGCTGTCGCTCCAGTCGCTCCATGACTGTGCATGGAGTGCAAGCGGCAATACGGAAACTAAGGTTGCGATTGCTGCGATTTTTGTTAGTTTCATAGTATACTGAATCTCCAAAAATCAACACCCCTCTGCTGGCCGCAGGGGAATGTTGTTCATAAAGTAATGCAGCCAGGGCTTCTCCCTCTCTGCATGAATAAGCAGCCCCGTTGCCGGGGCCATCAGATATTACTTTCCTGTGTTCAGGAAGTTTGATGTGAATACGCGTGCCGGAATCGGGTTGTCAAGCTGGAGTTTTTTGATTTCCAGGCTTGTTGAGTGCCCTGTCTGGACGTTTGTCATGATGGTTGAAATAGTGATGGTATAGCCCTTGACATTTTTGATTGTCGGGACTTCCATTGTCTTGATAAGCTTGTCGCGCTTGTCATACATCTCGGTGTAAACAGGAACGTATGTTTCTTTGTCAACCCATGTGATACGGTAGTTGTACTGGCTGGACTTCTTGTCGTACGGAACTTCCTTCACCTTGTAGCAGTTGTATGTTGTTCCGCGGACGTTCTTTGCCTCTTCGCCCTGGTACTGGTGGTCGTCTTCGTTGATTTCGCGTGTTGACAGGTCATCGTACGTTGCATCGGTGCCCATGAAGGACTTGGAACCTTCGCTTGAGTTGACGCGGCGGGTGTTCTTGAGTTCAGGGAGGTAAATCCACTTGTCATCATCCTTACCGATGTTCTCCTTCTGGAGGAAGCGGGTGTTCTTGATGTTTGCCGGTGAAAGGAAGAGCATGACGACGTCGGTGACGCGCTCGCCGTTGCCGGAGTCATAGTTGCGGCCGTACTCTTCAACACTGCGGACTTCCTTGGATCCGTCTTTTTCAGTGAGAATCATCTCCACCATTGAATGGGTATAGTCAGGCTTGCGGACATCCTTTGCCTTCTGCATGATGTCTGTTCCCTTTTCATCGGCGAATGCTGCTGATGCTCCGAGAGAGAGTGTGAGTGCCAATGCTGTCAAAACCTTAGAAATCTTCTTCATAGTTCTATCTCCTTTTTCTTGTTCTATGAAAGTCTTTGTTGTATGAGGAACGAAGGTTTTACCTTGTCCGTTCAAAAGGTTAAACGAATTAACCTTGCTAGGGTTACAGAATTCGTTCAACCTTTTTTATTTTTTATTCGTCATCGTCGTCCACGACTTCAACACTCGGCTCCTTCTTAGGACGCATGAACTTAGGATCGGTAAGGTTCAGAATGCCGGGGATGATTGTCATGGCAAGGAAGCTGGATGTCAGCATGACGATTGCCACAAGAATACCGATGTATCTGAGAACGACGAACTTTGACAGGCAGAGTACAAGGAAGCCGAATGCGACGGCCAGTGCGTTGGTGACAATGCCGTGTCCGCTCTTGCGGAAGGTCTGCTTCGTTACAATCTCAAGGTCTCGTGTCTTGCTGCGTTCCTCACGATAGGTGGAAAGGAAGTGGATTGTATAGTCAATTCCGACACCGACTGCGACAGATGCAATGATTGAAGTGATGAGGTCCAGGTTGATTCCTGCAAATCCCATCGTCATGTAGTTCAGGATGATGGTGAGCGCAAGCGGTATGGCCCCCAAAATACCTGCCCAAGCTGACTTGAAGCTTAGCGCGATGATGACGAATACTGACAACAGTGAAATCAGAAGGCTTGAAAGCTGGCTGGACACAATCATGCTTGTCATTGTGTATTCCATCTCTCCTGTACCTGTTGCCTCAATGGTATAGCCTTCGGGGAAGTGCTCGGCAGCGTACTGTTGTGCGTCTTTGATTATTTCTCCTGCGACAGTCGTAGAGTGGTTTCTGAGCTGGCAGGTGATTCTCATCTTCTTTGGCTTTAGATCATCATCGATGAATCTGTCAAGTGAACCGCTGAGCAGAATCAGGTAGTTGTCGACGACTCCTTTGAGCTGTTCCTTGCTGATGACCGGATACTTGGATACGTCTGACGGAATCTCGTAGTATGCCATACCGTTGTAGTTCGTCTTCTTCATGAGAATCTCTACGATATCTTCCGGTGTTGCGTTCTTTCCTCCTGCTTCTACATATGACTCGTGAATCATTGACAGAATCTCTTGTGTTGAAGCTGGTCTTGAAAGTATTTCCTTGTAAGCAATATTTGGGTCTACAAAGTCGCTGGGGACTTCCTCGCTTTCAACGCTGGAGTCTGCAAATTCATCCGCCCAGCTGTCGAGTGCTCCGTCATCAGAAGAGAAGTCGCTGAAGTCGTCGGAGCTGAAATCGCTGAAGTCATCAGATGCAAAGTCATCGGCTGCCGCCAGACTGTTATCGGAGCTGAAGTCACTGCTGGAGAAATCATCTGCCCAGCTGTCGAGTGCTCCGCCTTCGTCGGCAGCAAAACTGTCAAAACTGTCGTCAGCGGCAGTGGTGTCGTTCATGGCTGGTGTATGCCAAACTTGGTTGATACGCTTGATAAAGGCATTGAGTGAAACAATTTTTCCAATATCATCGTATTTCTTTGCGAGGTGGTTTTCCAGACCGTCGACAGCATTCAGAAGGTCTGTATTGGTGATGTCGCCTTTTTCCTGTCCTGTGACAATCAAGTAGACGCTGTTGGTACCGGCGAATTCCTCATTTACAAAGTCGATGTCTTTGCGCAGGCGTGAACTCTTGGGGAAGTAGCTTACGAATGACGTGTCAATCTTCAGGAGTCTGATTCCTGCTGCGGAGATGGTGATGATGACAAGGGCTGTGAGGATGAGCCTGACGCCGGAACCGCAGAAGAAGTGGTAGATGTTGTAGAGGGTATCACCGCTTGCCTCTTTTACGGAACGTCCGCCGCGTCTCTGCTGAGCGCGGTCAATCCGTTCGCGCACTTTGTCTGCAAGCTTTTCGATTCTGTTTCTGCTCTTTATTTTGCGGATGTCTTTGACCAGAATCAACGCGGGAATAAAGGTGATGGCGAGAATCAGTGAAAGTCCAACGCCGACTGCGGTGAAGATTGCAAAGCTGTGAAGCGGTTCCAACGGGCTGTTGATGAGCGAGATGAATCCGACGATTGTGGTGATGCCGGCAAGGAGGACTGCAAGCCAGACCTCTTTTAAGCCTTTGAATACAGCCTGCTCGTGGATTTCCTTGGTGAGTTCACCTTCAACGTCCTGCAAGGCGACATAGTAATGGGTCATAACATGGATGCCGTATGCAGAGCCGACGGCAATCAGTGCGACCGGAATGACGGATGAAACAAGGGTGAACTGAATGTGGAACAATGCCATCAGTCCGCAGGCTTGAATTGTTGCCATAAGGACGCAGATGAGCGGTAGTATGGTTCCATCCACCGTGTGGAAACTCATGTACAGAGTGATGACGACAACGACGACTACCAGCGGGATGAGGCGTACAAGGTCGGAGACCATGAAGCTCTTGGAATCATCGGAGATAATCGGGTCTCCGTAGAACTTGTAGTTGATGTTGTGACCTTTGCATTCTTCGATGACGATTTTGCGCACATCGTAGTATGCAAGGCGTTCACGGTCAGAATCCGGAGGAGCAAGGCGGAAAGCCTTTCGTGCGACCTTATATTCTGCTTTTATCTCATTTAATTCCTGCTCAGCGGCGGCAAGCTCTTCGCCTGCGGTTCCTGCGGCTTTGAGTTCTTTTACTTTTGCCTTTGCCTTTGTGTAGGAATCCTTTGCTGTTTCGTAGGCAATCTTTACATCGCTTTTCGGGCGCAGGGAAATCTGCATCTGAGTGCCGGTCATGTCATCATTGATGATGACGCGGTTGTACATCTCGTTCCACTCATTAAGCCTGTTTTTCAGCTGCTGTATGTCCTCCGGGCTGCCGGTGTAGGTGTCCGGAATGAGCTGGGTTGCAGAGATTGAGCCGTCCTGGTCACAGACAAAGTCTATGTCGGTGAGGGAGTCTATGTCCTCGACATCTGCAAGCTCCAGAACTCTGTCGGAAATCTTCCGTACAACTTCAATAAATTCAGGAGTGAGGATTGTTCCTTCTTTTGCGTTCAGACTCACACCGATCGACAGCATGCTTCCGAATGTGTCTTCTGTTTCGTTCAATCGCACATAGGATTCATCTTTTTGCGGGAAGAATTCTCGGGTTGAGTTGCTCAGTGCAAGATCTTTCAGGAAGAAACCGAGTGCACCGGTGATAGCCACACTGATGACTATAATAATCCACGGGTGCTTGAAGAAAGTTTTTAAGAACTTCATGCTTGAAACCTCTTTTAAGTTCGTTTGTTCAAACAATTAAACTGATTAACGTAAATATATCTGTCATTGTGGGGATTGTCAATAGGTAACACACATTTTTTGTCGAAAGGTTTAATTGCTTAAACTTCTTGACATAATACACTTTCTTTCCTATTATAAATGCTGGACGGAAAGAGAGAGGAGGATAGTGGCTTTGATTGAGAAGAGTGAATTAAAACATATTCATGAATTATTTAATTCCTGTGCACCGCTTTTCATTGCGCTCGGGGATACGGTCAGACAGCAGCTGATTCTTGATATTGCCGATGCCTATATAGCGGATAAAGACGGAATTAATGTAAAGAATCTGAGTGCGAAGTCACATTTGTCCCGTCCTGCAATTTCACATCATCTGAAAGTACTCAAGGATTCGGGAATTGTGGCTCCGTATAAGGTCGGCACGCAGATATTCTATAAACTGACGTTTGCCGACAAAATCGATGAAGTTTCTGCGTTGGTTACCTCCATTCAGAATGTCATCAAAGAGATACGCGAGAGGGAACTGGAAACGGAATCTTCTTCCACAGGAAATCAAGAACGGCAGACGCTGCAATCGTGATGGCGGTGAGGACTGCCAGACTGATGAGGGCGTTCTGTGAGCAGAATACCAGTTTGACAAAAGGTTCAAAATAATAACAAAAAAAACTGTGAGTAAGCCAGGCTGTCGTGCTGTGCGTTCCAATAAAAGAAAAAATTGTTCTGCACACCGGAAGTGAAAGCCATGGCAGAATGCTGATGGTAAAGAGCGGGGCAAATAAAAAGTCATATGCTCGTTCAAATGAAATAGTCCGCAGATAATAGACTGCCGAAGCTGAGAAGGCAGAGCAAAGGAGCACGAACCACATCGGTTTCGTGCTTGTTTTTAATTTTGCTTTGTCCAGTACCTTGTATTTTGCACAGGTGATACCGCTGAAAAAAGCGCCGGTGCTCGGATTTAATATGAGCAGCCTGTTGCATAAAAAGCTGTTTTGAACCCGCTGTAAAGGCGCGTATGTTGCACAAAGGGAAGGAAACAGCTGGATGCTTGCGAACACAATCATAGATACTATAAAAGCTTCTTTATAAAAGTCCTGTACGCGCTCCGTCGCTTTTATGAAGAGATATCCCAAAAAGAGTGCGTAGAGATAGTCTATAAAAAACCACCATTCAGGATTGTACGTTGTCTCAACTGCGAACAGATTCAGCAAGAATTCCTTTGTTCTGAACGTTCTATAGCATCTCCACAGATTTGAAGCACAGTACTGCGTCTGGTTGCTGAAAAAAAGAAAACCGATCGGGATGAATACAACGAACACTTTCCAGAGGCTTGCATAGAGGCCTCCGACTTTTTTCGCAAGGTTCAGATGGCCTGACGCATACTGCTTGTACAGACCGTATCCGCCGAGGAACATAAAAAGTCCGACACAGAATTGACCCATCGCCCCTAACGCTTGAATGCCGCTCCAGCCGTTGATTTTAAAGGCGGGAGTCGGCCATTTTATTGGGTATGCGAGCGGAATCCTGTCCGGGAATGTCCACAGGTGGTGCATAAACATGAATATGACTGCAAGTCCTTTGATGAGTTTCGTATCTGTTCGTGAAAAATTTGTTTTAGTTTCTTCCATAATATTGAGCAAAGTATACTGCTGGAGAACATTCTTTGCAAGTTTTTTGTCACTTGTACACTGTCTGTCAATATGTTATCATGGAGAACATGAAAGCGATAATTACGGTTGTTGGCGGTGACCGGGTCGGTATCATTGCCAAGGTTTCCGCCTATCTGGCGGAACATTCTATCAATATAGTGGATATTACCCAGACCATTTTGAGCGGGAATTTTGTCATGATGATGATGGTTGACTTGGAAGGTGCTGATGTCAGCATTGACGGGGCACGCAAGGATTTGACTGAAACCTGTCAAAGCCTCGGTGTCGAAGTGAACCTGATGAACGAAAAAGTCTTTACCGAGATGCACAGAATCTAGGGCTTTCGTACAAAAACGAGACGATTGCTCCCCCTCTGCTTGTTTTTTTACAGTAAATATAGTACTGTATTTAGAAACAAAATGTACGTACTGGGTGTACTGCCTGCGTACGGATATGATGGGGGAAAGCTCAACATGTTTAAGAGCATTATGAATGTGGTGGCCAAGGTCGAAAAAGTGCTTTTAGCACTGACCATGACCACCATTTTGGTTTTTACGTTTGCAAACGTAATAGGGCGCGTTGTTTTCAATCATTCGCTGGCATTCGCAGATGAGCTTGTGGTGGCTCTGTTTGTTCTGATTTCCCTGGTGGGTGCTGCATTGTGTGCAGGAAGGGACGGTGGCTTGATTGGCCTGGAGCTTGTTTCCGACCGTCTGACAGGAACTTCGAAAACGGTCCAAAAGTTGACTGCGAACGCGGTCTGCATCGTTTACTGTGCCGTCCTCACGTGGCAGGGATTTGCGCGTATGACGGCAAGTTTTGCACAGGGGGAGCATACCTTTGTAATGCATTTGCCCCGTTTTATCTTTTGGGCGTTTATTCCGGTGAGCGGAATCTGCCTTATCCTTCACTTCATTGAAAATACGGCACTCTTTCTTCAAAGTCTCAAACAGGAGGCCGGAAAATGATTACCGCTATCCTTTTTGCTGTATTCTTTATCCTTTTAGTTCTTGATGTTCCGATTGCCATTTGTTTGGGCGCTTCTTCCCTTGCAGCTATTCTTTCTGCGGGGCAAAAGCTTTCGGTGGTTGCGGTTAACACGTATTCGGGCATCAGTAAGACCCTTCTTCTTGCGATTCCTTTTTTCATCCTTGCCGGAAACATCATGGCAAAGGCTGGCATTTCCAAGCGGCTTATAAAATTTGTAAACGCCTGCGTTGGACACCGCAGGGGAGGCATTGCTATTGTCTGCGTTATTGTCTCTCTCATATTTGGCGCAATCTCCGGCTCCGGTCCGGCTACTGTTGCAGCGCTCGGCGGCATTCTGATTCCTGCCATGATACAGGGCGGGTTCAGCGCTCCGTTTGCGACAGCGCTTATGGCGGCTTCCAGTTCCATAGCAATCATCATTCCGCCGAGCATTGCGTACGTTGTCTATGCGTCAATCACCGGAGAGAATGTCGGCAAACTGTTTATGACGGGAATTATACCCGGCATTTTTGTGGGGCTTGCCTTGATTGTCGTTGTCATGGTTGAGGTGCGCAAGCGGAATATTCAGTCCACGCAGGAACGAGCTTCTGCAAAGGAACGGTGGGACACTTTTAAGGAAGCCTTCTGGGCATTTCTGATGCCGGTCATTATCCTCGGCGGCATTTACGGCGGCATTTTCACTCCGACAGAAGCCGCTGCTGTTGCTGCTGTGTACGGACTCATCGTCGGCATGTTTATTTACCGCGAGGTAAAAATTCGCGACTTGTTCCGCATTCTTGTTGACTCTGCAAAGACGACAGGAAGCGTCATGTTCATCATCGGTTCAGCGACGCTGTTCTCCTATGTCTGTACGCTGTTCGGAATCTCTGCAGCGTCCGAGCGGCTGCTTTCTGCAATCGCTACGAACAAGGCCGTCTTCCTTCTTGTTGTGAACATCATCTTCTTGATTGCGGGTTGTTTCATCGATGCAAACTCTGCGATGTATATCTTTGTTCCAGTCATGTTCCCTGTCTGCCAGGCGCTTGGATTTAATCCAGTTGTCTTTGGTGTGATTGCAACCGTTAACCTGGCAATCGGACAGGTTACGCCTCCTGTAGGAATCAACTTGTTTGTTGCCATAAGCCTTAAGGTCAAAGGTGTTGCAAAGGTCACCTTGCAGCAGATTTCCCGCGCGGTTCTGCCGCTGATAGCTGCCAGCCTTGTTGTGCTTGTCGGCTACACGTATTTCCCGCGCGCTTCGGTGAAGGCTCATAAAGCAAACAGCCTTACTGCACAGAGTGACAGTCAGATTGCTCTGTATGACAGCGAGCAATACGATGCGGCGGCTGAAGCTGCCATCAGCAGTACTGACTGGCCTGAACTCACCTGGCATTTCGCTTGCTCTCCGGGTGAGACTTGTACATGGGCAAAAGCTGGAAGATATTTTGCTGCATTGATGAAGGAATCTACCGGTGGGAAAGTGAAGGTCGTCGTGGACGGTTTCTCTGACCAGCTGACAAACGGCAGCCAGCCGGATGGAATCGCTGCACTCAGGGAAGGGGATCCGATACAGCTTTCCATGCATTCGAACCTCATCTATTCTGCGCTTGACGATCGCTTTAACGCTGTTTCGTTGCCGTATATCTATGACAGCTATGAGGACGCCGACGCGAAATTCGACGGCGAGGCAGGGGAGATACTCAAAGGCATATTGGAAGATTTGGGGCTTCACTGCTT